>NZ_JAPEPI010000002.1:1245663-1557079 GCF_026340305.1 Streptomyces sp. NBC_01381
TCGCGGGCACGGCCCCGGCAGTGTTCAATGCCGCCAACGAGGAGTGCGTGGACGCGTTCTTGAACGGCGCCTTGCCCTTCAACGGGATCATGGAGACCGTGACACAGGTCGTCGCCGAACACGGCGACCCCGACATTTCTGCGTCGGGAACTTCCCTGACCGTCGCGGACGTCCTCGAAGCGGAGACCTGGGCGCGTGCCCGGGCCCGTGAACTGACGGCGAAGGCGACCGCGGAGGCCCGCGCATGACGACCTTGATGATGATCCTCGGCATAGTCGTCTTCGCGGTCGGACTGCTGTTCTCGATCGCCTGGCACGAGCTGGGCCACCTGTCGACCGCCAAGCTGTTCGGCATCCGCGTGCCGCAGTACATGGTGGGCTTCGGCCCGACGATCTTCTCGCGCAAGAAGGGCGACACCGAGTACGGCATCAAGGCCATCCCCCTGGGCGGCTACATCCGCATGATCGGCATGTTCCCGCCAGGACCGGACGGCAAGATCGAGGCCCGCTCGACGTCCCCCTGGCGCGGCATGATCGAGGACGCCCGGTCGGCCGCCTTCGAGGAGCTCAAGCCCGGCGACGAAACCCGCCTCTTCTACACGCGCAAGCCCTGGAAGCGCGTGATCGTGATGTTCGCGGGCCCCTTCATGAACCTGATCCTCGCCGTGGCGATCTTCCTCGGCGTGATGATGACGTTCGGCATCAGCACCCAGACGAACCAGGTCGGCAAGGTCTCGGACTGTGTCATCCAGCAGAGCGAGAACCGCTCGACCTGCGAGAAGGGCGACAAGCCCTCGCCCGCCAAGGCCGCGGGCCTGAAGCTGGGCGACAAGATCGTCGGCTTCCAGGGGCAGCCCGTCGAGGACTGGTCCACGCTCCAGTCGGAGATCCGCGAGACCATCGGCCCGGCCACCATCACGGTCGAGCGCGACGGCAAGCGGGTGGACCTGCACGCCACCCTGATCAAGAACCAGGTCAGCAAGACGGACGGCGACGGCGGCTACGTGGAAGGGAAGTACGTCTACGCCGGCTTCCTCGGCTTCACCCCGGCCACCGGCATCGTCCAGCAGGGCTTCGGCGACTCCGTGGACCGCATGGGCGACATGATGGAGAACGGCGTCGAGTCGCTCGTCGCCCTGCCGTCCAAGGTCCCCGACCTGTGGGACGCGGCCTTCGGGGACGGCGACCGCAAGCAGGACTCCCCGATGGGCGTCGTGGGCGCGGCCCGCGTGGGCGGCGAGGTCTTCACCCTGGACATCCCGCCGGAGAACCAGATCGCGATGATGCTGTTCCTGGTGGCGGGCTTCAACCTGTCGCTGTTCCTCTTCAACATGCTCCCGCTGCTGCCGCTGGACGGCGGGCACATCGCGGGCGCCCTGTGGGAGTCGGTGCGGCGGAAGGCGGCCAAGCTCCTGAAGCGGCCCGACCCGGGCCCCTTCGACGTCGCGAAGCTGATGCCGGTCGCCTACGTGGTCGCGGGAATCTTCATCTGCTTCACGATCCTGGTGCTGATCGCGGACGTGGTGAACCCGGTGAGGATTTCCTGAGAAGGGCCTGATTAAGCGAAGTTTGCGGCGGCCGGGCACAGTATGTGTCCGGCCGCCCACTATTGGGTGGACTCCGGGGCGTGATGTGCCCGAGCCCTGTGGGGTGCCGTAATCTCGAAGCCTGGAGCCCGCCGATCTCGGGACCTTGATCCACACTGTGATCCACACTCTTGGGGATGCTCGCCAGATGACTGCCGTATCGCTCGGAATCCCGTCCGTTCCGACCAAGCTCGCCGACCGCAGGGTCAGCCGCAAGATCCAGGTCGGAACGGTCGCCGTCGGCGGGGACGCACCGGTGTCGGTGCAGTCGATGACGACGACGCGTACGTCCGACATCGGGGCGACGCTGCAGCAGATCGCCGAGCTGACGGCGTCCGGCTGCCAGATCGTCCGCGTGGCGTGCCCGACGCAGGATGACGCGGACGCGCTGTCGACGATCGCGCGCAAGTCGCAGATCCCGGTGATCGCCGACATTCACTTCCAGCCGAAGTATGTGTTCGCGGCGATCGACGCGGGCTGCGCGGCGGTGCGTGTAAACCCGGGCAACATCAAGCAGTTCGACGACAAGGTCAAGGAGATCGCGCGCGCCGCGAACGACGCGGGCACGCCGATCCGGATCGGGGTCAACGCGGGCTCCCTGGACGCGCGCCTTCTCAAGAAGTACGGCAAGGCGACGCCCGAGGCCCTGGTCGAGTCGGCCCTCTGGGAGGCGTCCCTCTTCGAGGAGCACGGCTTCCGGGACATCAAGATCTCGGTGAAGCACAACGACCCGGTCGTGATGGTCAACGCCTACCGCCAGCTCGCCGCGGCGTGCGACTACCCGCTGCACCTCGGCGTGACGGAGGCCGGTCCGGCCTTCCAGGGCACGATCAAGTCGGCGGTCGCCTTCGGCGCGCTGCTGAGCGAGGGCATCGGCGACACGATCCGCGTCTCCCTCTCCGCCCCCCCGGCGGAGGAGGTCAAGGTCGGCATGCAGATCCTGGAGTCGCTGAACCTCAAGCAGCGCCGCCTGGAGATCGTCTCCTGCCCCTCCTGCGGCCGCGCCCAGGTCGACGTCTACAAGCTGGCCGAGGAGGTCACCGCGGGCCTCGACGGCATGGAGGTCCCCCTCCGCGTCGCCGTCATGGGCTGCGTCGTGAACGGCCCCGGCGAGGCCCGCGAGGCCGACCTCGGCGTCGCCTCCGGCAACGGCAAGGGGCAGATCTTCGTCAAGGGCGAGGTCATCAAGACGGTGCCCGAGTCGAAGATCGTGGAGACCCTCATCGAGGAAGCGCTGAAGATCGCCGAGCAGATGGAGAAGGACGGCGTCCCGTCGGGCGAGCCGTCGGTGGCGGTGGCGGGCTAGCCGCTGCGCGCGCTTGAACCGTGACGTGGGCCCCGCTGCCGGGTGTGGTGGCGGGGCCCACGTGCGTTCGCCCCTGCGGAGGGCGGCTGCGCACTTGTCCCGTTACGTGGGGTCTTGCCACCGGGGGGTGGCGGGGCCCCACGCGCATTCGCCCCCGCGAGGGCGGCTGCACCTGCCGTCGTGCCGTCTGCGGGCCGTCTCCGTCTTGTCCCGCCCACCCGCCCGGTCACCCCGGGGTTCGGGGGTGCTGGCTTCTTCCGGACCGGCATGCGGGGCGGACGGGGTCGGGGTGCTGGGCCTGGCATGCGGGGGCGGCTGCGCCTGACGTCCTGTCGTCTGCGGGCCGTCTCCGTCCTGTCCCGCCGCTCCGCGCCGGATCTGTCCCACCCACCCGCCCGATCACCCTGGATCTGCCCCACCCACCCCGCCGGGCAATCGGGCGGGTGGGCGGGAAAGCCCGCCGCGGAGCGGCGAGGGAGCCATCCGCGGCCGAACGACGACAGCCCCACCCACCGCACCGGCCAACGCCGGGCAATCGGGCGGGCGGGTGGGAAACCCGCCGCGGAGCGGTGAAGAGGCCACCCCCGCGCTGGGCCACGGGCGGTGAAGAGGCCACCCCCGCGCTGGGCCACGGGCGCCGAAGTAGCCACCCCCGTCCCGGGCAACAGGGCGCGAAGTAGCCACCCCTGCCCCGGGCAACAGGGCGCGAAGAAGCCACCTCCGCCCCGGGGTGAGGAGCGAGGACGAGCCAGCCCCGGTGGGGGCCAAGCGGACGCCCCGGCACAAGGCGCCCCCGCCAGGTACAGTGCGGAGATCAGCAGCCCGCCCCCGTGAGGCCCCCGCACGTGTTGACTCAGACCACCTCCCGGGTCCTCGAACCGAGCGACCTGGACGCCGCGCTCGCCGTGCTCGACCGCGAGCCGGTGGCCAACGCCTTCGTGACCTCGCGGGTCCGCGTCGCGGGCCTCGACCCGTGGCGTCTCGGCGGCGAGATGTGGGGCTGGTACGAGGACGGAATCCTTGAGTCGCTCTGCTACGCGGGCGCCAACCTCGTCCCCATCTGCGCCACCCCCCGCGCCGTACGCGCCTTCGCCGACCGCGCCCGCAGGGCCGGCCGCCGCTGCTCCTCCATCGTCGGCCCCGCCGAGCCCACGGCCCAGCTGTGGCGCCTGCTCGAACCGTCCTGGGGCCCCGCCCGCGAGGTCCGCGCCCAGCAGCCGCTGATGGTCACCGACCGGCTCCCGCAGAACATCACGCCCGACCCGTACGTCCGTCGCGTACGCAAGGACGAGATGGAGACGATCATGCCGGCGTGCGTGGCGATGTTCACCGAGGAGGTCGGCATCTCGCCGCTCGCCGGCGACGGCGGCCTGCTCTACCAGGCGAGGGTCGCCGAACTGGTCGGCGCGGGGCGCTCGTTCGCCCGCCTCGACGGCGACGGCAAGGTCGTCTTCAAGGCCGAGATCGGCGCCGCCACGGCGCACGCCTGCCAGGTGCAGGGCGTCTGGGTCGCCCCCGAGTACCGCGGCAAGGGCCTGGCCGCCCCCGGCATGGCCGCCGTCCTGGCCTACGCCCTCGCGGACGTGGCCCCGGTCGTCAGCCTCTACGTCAACGACTTCAACACCGCGGCAAGGGCGGCGTACCGGCGCGTGGGGTTCCAGGAGGTCGGGGCGTTCATGAGCGTCCTGTTCTAGCGCCTCTCGCATGGCCGCGTCCGCGAGTTAAAGTTCGGCGCATGACTGACGACGACGTCGTGATCGGGCCCCTGGACCTCGCCACGCACGTGGACGACGCGCTGCGCGTGCAGGCCCACGCGTTCGGGCTCAGCGACGACGAAGTGGCCGTGCGGCGGCAGATCGTGCTGCGGCACATCACCTACCCCGGCGCCCGCGCACTCGGCGCCCGTACGCCCGAGGGCCGGCTCATCGGCTTCGTCTACGGCATGCCCAACGACCGCTCCCACTGGTGGTCCACGGTCGTCGAGCCGTATCTGCGGGCCCGGGACCTGGACGGCTGGCTCGACGACTCCTTCGTGATCACCGAGCTCCATGTGCAGCCGGGCCACCAGAACCGCGGCGTCGGCCGCACGCTCATCACCACCATCACCGACAGCGCCGCGCAGCCCCGCTCGATCCTCTCCGCGATCGACATCGAGAGCCCGGCGCGCGGCCTCTACCGCTCCCTTGGCTACACGGACCTGGCCCGCAACGTCCTGTTCCCCAGCGCCCCGAAGCCATACGCGGTGATGGGTGCGCCCCTGCCGCTCAGGCGGCCCGGCGCCTAACCGATTTCCGCACGCGCCCGGCCCCCGGCTAACCTCCTGCACATCATTCTTTCCACGCAGGAGTTCACCATGGCCCAGGTCCAGCGCATGTCCCGATTGATGATCAAGACACTGCGCGACGACCCGGCGGACGCCGAGACGCTCAACCACAAGCTGCTCGTCCGGGCCGGATACGTCCGCCGCACCGCCGCCGGCATCTGGTCCTGGCTGCCCCTCGGCAAGAAGGTCCTGGAGAACATCACCCACGTCGTGCGCGAGGAGATGGACGCCATCGGCGCCCAGGAAGTCCTCCTGCCGGCGCTCCTTCCCAAGGAGTCGTACGACGCGACGGGCCGCTACGACGAGTACGGCGACCTGCTCTTCCGCCTGAAGGACCGCAAGGGCGCGGACTACCTCCTCGGCCCCACGCACGAGGAGATCTTCACCCAGATCGTCAAGGACCAGTGCTCGTCCTACAAGGACCTGCCGGTGATCCTCTACCAGATCCAGACCAAGTACCGCGACGAGGCCCGCCCCCGCGCCGGTGTGCTGCGCGGCCGCGAGTTCCAGATGAAGGACTCGTACTCCTTCGACACCACGGACGAGGGCCTCGCCGAGTCGTACGCCCTGCACCGCGCCGCGTACATCAAGATCTTCGAGCGCCTCGGCCTCGACCACCGCATCGTCTCCGCCGTCTCCGGCGCGATGGGCGGCTCGGCCTCCGAGGAGTTCCTGGCGCCGGCGCCGGCCGGTGAGGACACGTTCGTGGACTGCCCCGCGTGCGACTACGCGGCCAACACGGAGGCCGTGTCCTTCGTCGCGACGGAGGCCGTCGACGCGTCGGCGCACGGGCCCGTCGAGGACCTGGACACCCCCGACACCCCGACGATCGAGACGCTCGCCGCGCACCTCGGCGTGCCCGCGTCCGCGACCCTGAAGAACCTCCTGGTCAAGGTCGACGGCGAGATTGTCGCCGTGGGCGTCCCCGGCGACCGCGAGGTCGACCTGGACAAGCTCGGCGAGCACCTCGCGCCCGCCGTCGTGGAGCTCGTGACGGCCGAGGACTTCGTGGGCCGCGACGATCTCGTACGCGGATACGTCGGCCCTCAGGGCCTGGAGAAGGTCCGCTACATCGCCGACCCGCGGGTGGCGGCGGGCACGGCCTGGATCACCGGCGCGAACAAGATCAACACGCATGCGAAGAACGTCGTCGCCGGCCGTGACTTCGAGGTCGACGACTACCTGGACGTCGTGGTCGTCCAGGAGGGCGACCCCTGCCCCAAGTGCGGCACCGGCCTGAAGCTGGACCGCGCCATCGAGATCGGCCACATCTTCCAGCTGGGCCGCAAGTTCGCCGACGCCTTCCAGCTGGACGTGCTCGGCCAGCAGGGCAAGCCGGTGCGCGTGACGATGGGCTCGTACGGCATCGGTGTCTCGCGCGCTGTGGCGGCGCTCGCCGAGCAGACCGCGGACGACAAGGGTCTGTGCTGGCCCAAGGAGATCGCCCCCGCCGACGTCCACGTGGTGGCCGCGGGCAAGGCGCTCCAGACGGAGCTCGCGCTCGACGTCTCCGAGCAGCTGAACGCCGCGGGCGTCCGTGTCCTGGTCGACGATCGGGCGGGCGTCTCGCCGGGCGTGAAGTTCACCGACGCGGAGCTGATCGGCGTCCCGACCATCCTCGTCGCGGGCCGCCGCTCCGCCGAGGGCGTCGTGGAGCTGAAGGACCGCCGGACGGGGGAGCGCGAGGAACTGACGGTGGCCGAGGCGATCGCGCGCCTCACGGCCTAGCGGCCCGAAGGGGCGCGGGTCTGTGACACATGCGGCTCCGCCGCGAAGGGGGTCCCCCCTGTTCGAGCGAAGTCGAGAACTTGGGGGAGCGACCAGCCACATACGGTCCGCAGGCTCCGCGCCCCACCTGTCAGAGCCAGCCGGCGAACTCCAGCAGCAGCTCCGCGTCCTGTTCGCGGCCGACGCGGCGTGCCCGTACGCCCGACTCCACGGCGCGGAACAGCGTCCAGCCCCGCAGCCGCTCCTGGTCGACGTCCAGGGACTCCGCCAGCTTCTTCACCCGGCGACGGGTGATCGAGGCCCCGGAGGGGGACGCGATCAGGTCCTCGACGCGGTCGCGTACGAGACGTGCCAGGTCGAAGGCGGGCTCACCGACGACCGGGTCGGGCCCCACCGCCAGCCACGGCACCCGGTCACCCTGAAGCACCTTGCTCTGCCGGAAGGTGCCGTGCAGCAACCGCACATCCGGCGCCCCGGCAAGCAGCTCCTCCCGCGCGGCCAGCGCCGCGTCCACCAGCGGCGCGACCTCCCTGTCGGCGGACGCCGATGCCCGCATCGCATCGGCCTGCCGCCCGGTCCGCTCGGCGACCGTCTCGCAGCGGTGGTCCGGCGGCGGATCCACCCACAGGCGGCGCAGCGTGCCCGCCGCTTCGAGGAGCGCCTTGGCCTCGGGCAGCGAACGTACCGACACGTCGCGGTGCAGCCGTTCGAGGAGCAGCGCGCCGTCCGTGGCGGACGGGTCCAGGAGCCGTACGGCACCGAGCCCGGCCCAGTGCGCAAGGGCCACCCGCTCGCTCTGCGGCCGCGACCGCGGCGGCACCAGCTTCAGGACGGCGGGCGTGCCGTCCGCGAGCCGCACCAGGACGACGAGGCTGCTGCGCCCGCCGGGCACATGGACCCGCTCGACGGTCAACTCGCGTAGCGCGACGGCCTGTTCCACCGCCTGGGGCAGCTTCTCCAGCCAGTCGTCGCCGTCCTGCGCCGTCTCACCGAGTGCGGTGATCAGACGCTGCGGCGGTTCGAAAGCCATGCGCGAGTTGTTTCCTTCCTGAGCGGGTCATGAGCGGGCGACGAGCGGGTCATGCCTGAGGTGCCGAAGAGCCGGACGTGGCGGACCGCTCGGCGAGACCAGGGAAGGTTACGCTCCCGCCCCGCCAGCGCGCCGCACGGACCGCCGCCTCCCGCAGCGCCTCGGCGGCGCTGCCACGCCGGGCGCCGGTGGAGGCGCGTACGAGATCGGAGTAGACCCCCGCGACGCGCTCCTCCAGCTCCGTTGCCAGCCGCACGGCGGCCGCCGAGTCCGGCACCGCGAACGGCAGCTTGTAGGCGGCCGCCGACGGCTCGGGCTCGCCGCCCAGATCGCGTACGGCGCGCTGCAGCTCGTCGCGGCGTGCGCGATGCGCGTCGTACGCCGTGCGCGCCTCCCCCCTGCGGTCCTCGCCGATCCGGCCGCCGACGACCCCGTAGCCGTACACGGCGGCGTGCTCGGCACCGAGAGCGGCCTGCACCGCTTTCAACTCGTCCTTGGAATCGCTCACTTGGCGTCCTCCGTCAGCAGATACGCATGTGCCGCGCCGGCCGCCGCCACCGACGCGAGGAGCCTGGCGAGCTCGGCGGGCGCGTCGAGCAGGGCGCTCGCCCGCTGCCCCGCCAACTCCCGCTCGGCCTTCGCCAGATCGCGTACGGCGGCCTTCTCGTCCCCGGGCACGGACGGGGAGGGAGCGGGCGCGGAAGGCGTCGAAGCCGACGGGGACGGTGGAGCGGTCTGCCCCTCGGCGAACGCCGCCTGGTGCCGCTTCACCTCCGCCCGCAGCGGATCGAGCCGTGCGGCCAGCGCGGGATGGGCGGCGAGGACGGCGTCGTACCGCCCCAGAAGCTCACCGCTGTCCCGGGCGCCACGCGCGCGCAGCCGCCCGGCGGCGGAAGGACGCTCGTCCGCGTCCTCCGTGGAGGTGGAGTCCGAGCAGCCCGAGAGCAGCACGGCTCCGGCCGCTCCGGCGGCCCCGGTCAGCAGACTCCTCCGGCGCGGCCCTGAACGGTGGCGCGAGGGGATGGGATACGACGGCACAGCAGACGTCCTCGGAAGGAAGGCCAGCAAGGCGGGCAGTCAGCAGGGGAAGGTGAAGGGGCGGGAGGGGGAGTGGCGAAAGCGGCGGAAGCGGGCAGAGGCGGGGCGGGTGACGGGGCCGGGGAGTTCGATGCCGCCGTCAACCTGGTGATCACCGTACCTTCGGCCCGGCTTCGTACTCGCGAGCGGCTCGGCGCCGGTCGGACGACGGTGCGACAACCGGGCGACGGCCGGACGACGACGGGCCGACGGCGGCCACCGGCGGGCGGCAACACCCTTCGGGACCGGATACCCTTTGACCTGACACGCGACGATCCCACAACAGCACACGCGGCCGAGGAGTCACCCGGATGAGCACCACCCAGAGCGAGAGGCTGCGAGAACTGCTGGAACCGCTCGTCAGCTCGAAGGAACTGGATCTCGAAGAGATCGAAGTGGCCTCGGTCGGACGCAAGCGGGTGCTGCGTGTCGTCATCGACTCCGACGACGGCGTGGACCTGGATCAGATCGCCGATGTCAGCCGCGAACTCTCCGAGAAGCTCGACGAGAGCGACGCGATGGGCGAGGGGGAGTACACCCTCGAAGTCGGCTCCCCGGGCGCCGAGCGCCCGCTGACGGAGCACCGCCACTATCTGCGTGCCGTCGGCCGCCTGGTGAAGTTCCAGCTGACGGAGGGCGGCGAGCTGATCGCCCGCATCCTCGAGGTGGACGACGAGGGCGTGGATCTGGAAGTACCGGGCGTGAAGGGGCGCAAGCCCACCGCCCGCAGGCTCACCTTCGACGCGATCGCCAAGGCGCGCGTCGAGGTCGAGTTCAACCGCAAGGACAAGAAGGAAGAGGAGGCGTAGCCGTGGACATCGACATGAGTGCCCTGCGGGGTCTGGTCCGGGAGAAGGAGATCTCCTTCGACCTGCTGGTCGAGGCGATCGAGTCGGCCCTCCTCATCGCCTACCACCGCACCGACGGCAGCTTCCGTCGCGCCCGCGTGAAGCTGGACCGCGACAGCGGCCATGTGACGGTGTGGGCGACGGAGGACCCGGCGGACCTCGAAGAGGGCCAGGAGCCCAAGGAGTTCGACGACACCCCGTCCGACTTCGGCCGTATCGCCGCGACGACCGCCAAGCAGGTCATCCTGCAGCGGCTGCGCGACGCCGAGGACGACGCGACGCTCGGTGAGTACGCCGGACGCGAGGGCGACATCGTCACGGGCGTCGTCCAGCAGGGCCGCGACCCGAAGAACGTCCTGGTCGACATCGGCAAGCTGGAAGCCATCCTGCCGGTGCAGGAGCAGGTGCCCGGCGAGGAGTACCCGCACGGGATGCGCCTTCGTTCGTACGTCGTCCGGGTGGCCAAGGGTGTCCGCGGCCCCTCCGTGACGCTGTCCCGTACGCACCCGAGCCTCGTCAAGAAGCTCTTCGCGCTCGAGGTGCCGGAGATCGCCGACGGTTCCGTCGAGATCTCGGCCATCGCCCGCGAGGCCGGCCACCGCACGAAGATCGCGGTCCGGTCCACCCGCTCCGGGCTCAACGCCAAGGGCGCCTGCATCGGCCCGATGGGCCAGCGCGTGCGCAACGTCATGGCCGAGCTGAACGGCGAGAAGATCGACATCGTCGACTGGTCGGACGACCCCGGCGAGATGGTCGCCCACGCGCTGTCCCCGGCGCGGGTCAGCAAGGTGGAGATCGTCGACCTCGCGGCCCGTTCCGCGCGGGTGACGGTGCCCGACTACCAGCTGTCGCTCGCGATCGGCAAGGAGGGCCAGAACGCCCGCCTCGCCGCGCGGCTCACCGGCTGGCGGATCGACATCCGCCCGGACACCGAGCAGCCCCAGGACTCGGCCGACTCCTGACCGAGCGCCCACCGAGATCTGATCAAGACAACAACCGTTCGATTTTTGCCCCAAAGGGGTGAGGTCGGTACGGGGAGGTAGACTTAATCGTGTCTGGCCGGACGCAAGCCCGCGCATGCCCTGAACGCACCTGTGTGGGGTGCCGGGAGCGAGCGGCCAAGAGCGATCTGCTGCGCATCGTGGCGAAAAGGGGCGCCTGCGTCCCTGATCCAAGCGGTACGCTGCCCGGCCGGGGTGCCTATGTACACCCCGTCCCGGTCTGTCTCGACCTGGCGGTCCGCCGCCGGGCGTTCCCGAGGGCCTTTCGAGGACCGGGTCCGCTCGACACGGCGGAGTTGCGCCGAGTCGTCGAGTCAGTTGCCCAGCAGGCAACACCGTAAGGAAGGTCGCGCGGAACCCCGCGCGGCCCTGGTATTCCGCGAGTTGGAAGTAGGTCGAGATTGCGATGAGCACTCGATGAGCACGCGATGAGTACGCCCATGAAGTAGCGACGGTCCGGCGTAACCCGGACCTAAAAGGAGCGAAGTGGCTAAGGTCCGGGTATACGAGCTCGCCAAGGAGTTCGGCGTAGAGAGCAAGGTCGTCATGGCCAAGCTCCAAGAACTCGGTGAATTCGTACGTTCGGCGTCCTCGACGATCGAGGCGCCCGTAGTACGCAAATTGACTGACGCATTGCAGCAGGGTGGCAACGGCAAGCCCGCCGCCGCCAAGCCGGGAGCGCCGCGCAAGCAGGCCGCCCCCAAGCCGGCGACGCCGTCGGCACCGTCCCCCGCGCAGGCCGCCCGTCCGGGTCCGGCCGCGCCCAAGCCGCCGGCGCCCAAGCCCGCCGCCGCGGCCGAGAAGCCCGCCGCATCGCCTGCGGCTCCCGGCCCGCGTCCCGGCCCCAAGCCGCCGACGCCCAAGCCGGCTCCGGCAGCCCCCGCGGCTCCGGTCACCCCGGTCACCCCGGCAGCGCCGGCCGCCCCGGAGTTCACCGCTCCGCCGGCCGCTCCCGCTGCCCCGGCCGCCTCCTCGGCGCCGGCCGGTCCCCGTCCGGGCGCCCGCCCGGGTGCCCCGAAGCCCGGTGGCCGTCCGGCCCCCGGCCAGGGCGGTCAGGGTCAGGGCGGTCGTGGCGACCGCGGCGACCGTCAGGGTGGCGCTCCGCGTCCCGGCGGCCAGGGTGGCGCCCCGCGCCCCGGTGGCCGTCCGGCAGGACCGCGCCCCGGCAACAACCCCTTCACCTCTGGTGGCTCCACCGGCATGGCGCGCCCGCAGGCGCCCCGTCCGGGCGGCGCCCCGCGCCCCGGCGGCCAGGGTGGCCCCGGTGGTCCCGGCGGCGCCCCGCGTCCGCAGGGCCAGGGCGGCCAGGGTGCTCCCCGTCCGCAGGGTCAGGGCGGCGCTCGCCCCAGCCCCGGCGGCATGCCCCGCCCGCAGGGTGGCGCTCCGCGCCCCGGCGGCGGTGCGCCCGGCGCCGGTGGTAACCGTCCGAACCCCGGCATGATGCCGCAGCGTCCCGCTGCGGGTCCGCGTCCCGGTGGTGGCCCCGGCGGTGGCCGTGGTCCCGGCGGTGGCGGTCGTCCCGGCGGTGGCGGCGGCGGTCGTCCCGGTGGCGGCGGCGGCTTCGCCGGTCGTCCCGGTGGTGGCGGCGGCGGTGGCTTCGCCGGTCGTCCCGGTGGTCCCGGCGGCGGCGGTGGCGGCGGTGGCTTCGCCGGTCGTCCCGGTGGCGGCGGTGGCCGTCCCGGCTTCGGTGGCCGTCCCGGTGGTCCGGGTGGCCGTGGTGGCACGCAGGGTGCCTTCGGTCGTCCCGGCGGTCCCGCGCGTCGCGGTCGCAAGTCGAAGCGGCAGAGGCGCCAGGAGTACGAGTCGATGCAGGCTCCGTCGGTCGGCGGCGTCATGCTGCCGCGCGGCAACGGCCAGGCGGTCCGCCTGTCCCGTGGTGCCTCGCTGACCGACTTCGCCGAGAAGATCAACGCCAACCCGGCGTCGCTCGTCGGCGTGATGATGAACCTCGGCGAGATGGTCACTGCCACGCAGTCCGTCCCGGACGAGACGCTGAAGCTCCTCGCGGACGAGATGAACTTCGTCCTGGAGATCGTCAGCCCGGAGGAGGAGGACCGCGAGCTGCTCGAGTCCTTCGACATCGAGTTCGGCGAGGACGAGGGTGGCGAGGAGTTCCTCGTCGCGCGTCCGCCGGTCGTGACCGTCATGGGTCACGTCGACCACGGTAAGACCCGACTTCTGGACGCGATCCGCAAGACGAACGTCATTGCGGGCGAGGCCGGCGGTATTACGCAGCACATCGGTGCGTACCAGGTCGGCGCCGAGGTCAACGGCGAGGACCGCAGGATCACCTTCATCGACACCCCCGGTCACGAGGCGTTCACCGCCATGCGTGCCCGTGGTGCGAAGTCCACCGACATCGCGATCCTCGTGGTCGCGGCCAACGACGGTGTGATGCCGCAGACGATCGAGGCGCTGAACCACGCCAAGGCGGCCGACGTGCCGATCGTGGTCGCGGTCAACAAGATCGACGTCGAGGGTGCCGACCCGACCAAGGTGCGCGGTCAGCTCACCGAGTTCGGTCTGGTGGCCGAGGAGTACGGCGGCGACACGATGTTCGTCGACATCTCCGCCAAGCAGGGCCTCAACATTGAGAGCCTGCTGGAGGCCGTGGTCCTGACCGCGGACGCCTCGCTCGACCTGCGGGCCAACCCGGAGCAGGACGCGCAGGGTATTGCGATCGAGTCCCACCTGGACAAGGGCCGCGGCGCCGTCGCGACCGTCCTCGTCCAGCGAGGCACCCTGCGGGTCGGCGACACCATGGTGGTCGGCGACGCGTACGGCCGAGTCCGCGCGATGCTCGACGACAAGGGCGAGAACGTGGAAGAGGCGGGTCCCTCGACCCCGGTCCTCGTCCTCGGTCTCACCAACGTCCCGGGTGCCGGCGACAACTTCCTGGTCGTCGACGAGGACCGTACGGCCCGTCAGATCGCCGAGAAGCGTGCCGCCCGTGAGCGCAACGTCCGCTTCGCCCGCAAGGGTGTGCGGTTCTCCCTGGAGAACCTGGACGAGGCCCTCAAGGCCGGTCTGGTGCAGGAACTCAACCTCATCATCAAGGGCGACGCGTCCGGTTCGGTGGAGGCTCTCGAGTCCTCGCTGCTCCAGCTCGACGTCGGCGAAGAGGTCGACATCCGCGTCCTGCACCGCGGCGTGGGTGCGGTCACCGAGTCGGACATCGACCTGGCGACCGGCTCCGACGCGATCGTGATCGGCTTCAACGTCCGTGCGGCCGGTCGTGCCGCGCAGATGGCCGAGCGCGAAGGCGTGGACGTCCGGTACTACTCGGTCATCTACCAGGCGATCGAAGAGATCGAAGCGGCCCTCAAGGGCATGCTCAAGCCGGAGTACGAAGAGGTCGAGCTCGGCACGGCGGAGATCCGCGAGGTCTTCCGCTCGTCCAAGCTGGGCAACATCGCCGGTGTTCTTGTCCGGTCGGGCGAGGTCAAGCGCAACACCAAGGCGCGCCTCATCCGCGACGGCAAGGTCATCGCGGAGAGCCTCAACATCTCCGGTCTGCGCCGCTTCAAGGACGACGTCACCGAGATCCGCGAAGGGTTCGAGGGCGGTATCAACCTCGGCAACTTCAACGACATCAAGATCGACGACGTCATCGCGACGTACGAGATGCGCGAGAAGCCTCGCGGCTGATCGACGCAGCTCGAACCGGGGCCGGTCGAGGGGAGGTAAATCCCGTCGATCGGCCCCGGCCGTTCCGTGTACGGTTCCTGTGTCCCTGCCAAGCGGTTGGCGGGGCACGAACCCGAACCGGCGGGACATCCGGACATTCATGTATGTGGGGACACTGTCCTTCGATCTGCTCCTCGGCGACGTTCGCTCGCTGAAGGAGAAGCGCTCCGTCGTCCGCCCGATCGTCGCCGAACTCCAGCGCAAGTACGCGGTGAGTGCGGCGGAGACCGGGAACCAGGACCTCCATCGCAGGGCCGAGATCGGCCTGGCGATCGTCTCCGGGGAGACGGGGCACCTCACCGACGTACTGGACCGGTGCGAGCGCCTGGTCGCCGCCCGTCCGGAGGTGGAGCTGCTCTCCGTTCGACGCAGGCTCCACAGCGACGAAGACTGATTGCACAGCAAGGCGAAGAAGGAGACGGAGCAGTGGCCGACAACGCGCGCGCGAAAAGGCTGGCGGACCTCATCCGAGAGGTGGTTGCCCAGAAGCTGCAGCGCGGGATCAAGGACCCGCGGCTCGGTACGCATGTGACCATCACGGACACCCGGGTCACGGGTGACCTGCGGGAGGCGACCGTCTTCTACACGGTCTACGGAGACGACGAGGACCGCGCGGCGGCCGCGGCGGGCCTGGAGAGCGCCAAGGGCGTCCTCCGTTCGGCGGTCGGCGCGGCGGCGGGCGTGAAGTTCACCCCGAGCCTCGCCTTCGTGGCGGACGCACTGCCGGACAACGCCAAGGCCATCGAGGACCTCCTCGACAAGGCCCGGCTCTCGGACGAGAAGGTGCGCGAGGTGTCCGCGGGCGCCGAGTTCGCCGGCGACGCGGACCCGTACCGCAAGCCCGAGGACGACGAGGACGGCGACGCCTCTTCATGAGCAACACCAGCAACAAGACGCCGGACGGCCTTGTCATCGTCGACAAGCCGTCCGGCTTCACTTCGCATGACGTGGTCGCCAAGATGCGCGGGATCGCCAAGACCCGCCGCGTCGGCCACGCGGGCACCCTCGACCCGATGGCGACGGGTGTCCTGGTCCTCGGCGTCGAGCGGGCCACCAAGCTCCTGGGCCATCTCGCGCTGACGGAGAAGGAGTACCTCGGCACGATCCGGCTCGGCCAGAACACGGTCACGGACGACGCCGAGGGGGAGATCACCTCGTCCGCCGACGCCTCGCGGATCAGGCGGGACGCCATCGACGCGGGGATCGCCAAGCTGTCCGGCGACATCATGCAGGTGCCGTCGAAGGTCAGCGCCATCAAGATCGACGGCAAGCGGTCGTACGCGCGGGCCCGCAAGGGCGAGGACTTCGAGATCCCGGCAAGGCCCGTGAAGATCTCCTCGTTCACCGTGTACGACGTCAGGGACGCCGTCGCCGAAGACGGCACCCCCGTACTCGACCTGGTCGTGTCGGTGGTCTGCTCGTCCGGGACGTACATCCGTGCCCTGGCCCGCGACCTCGGCGCGGGCCTCGGGGTCGGCGGCCATCTGACGGCGCTGCGGCGCACCCGCGTCGGGCCGTACAAGCTCGACTCGGCGAAGACCATCGACCAGCTCCAGGAGGAGCTGACGGTGATGCCGGTGGCGGACGCGGCCGCTGCCGCGTTCCCGCGCTGGGACGTCGACGAGAAGCGGTCGAAGCTGCTGCTCAACGGCGTGCGGATCGAGATGCCCGGTGAGTACGCCGGTGTGGGCCCCGTCGCCGTGTTCGATCCGGAGGGCCGGTTCCTGGTCCTGGCCGAGGAGCTGAAGGGCAAGGCCAAGAGCCTGGCCGTCTTCGCCTGAGGCCCTCTCGGGCTTGGCAGCTTCATCGTGGAGCGGCGGGCAGTCGCCCGCCGCTCCACGCTTCCCCCCACCCCTAAGGTGTATCCACCGCTCCTCGCCGATTCACCCCATCAGGCAGGCGCTCGGAGTGAACCGAGGGGGCGGAAGGGGGCGCGTTCGCCGCGCGTTCTGTCCCGCTGATCACCGCCGACCTACCGTCGGAAGGACGGGGCGCGTGGCAGGGAGGTTCGGGCATGACGGGACAGATGGACCCGGAGGCCCTCGACAGGACCCTGGTGCGGATATGCGACCTGGCGGGGCGGCCGCGCGGGACCGGATTCGCCGCCGACGACCAGGGCACGGTGATCACCAGCCACGAAGCGGTCGACGGACTCGCACGGCTCGTGCTGCACGCCGCGGGGGAGCGCGTGTGCGTGGTGACCGCCGACGCCGTGGTGCACCTGCCGGAGGTCGATCTCGCCCTCGTCCGCACGGAGGGGCTCGGGCTGCGCCCGCTGCCCGTCACCGTGCGCGAGGCCGTTCCGGTCGGCAGCTATGTGCGGATCGCCGCGCGCGGCTGGCGCGAGGCACGCATCCTCGGCGCGGCGACGGTGACCTACACCGCCACGGACCGCTTCCATCTGGTCGACGCCGCGCTGGAGCTCGCCATCGGCACCGACGGCGCGGACGCGCTGCGGCTCGGCGGCGGGGCGGCGGGCGGCCCGGTCGTCGACGCCTCGTCCGGAGCCGTGCTCGCCGTCCTGGGGACCGCGCTGCACGGCGAGCACACCTCGGCGGGGATCGCCGTGCCGCTGCGGGACGCGGCGGCCGGCGAACCCGGGGGACCGCTCGCCGATCTCCTCGTGCGCAACGCGGCGACCGTTCCGGCGTACGGCCGGGATCTCAACCTGGCCGGCGCGCTGCATCTGACGGCGACGTCGCTGGGCTCCGACGGGCCGCGCGCCGCCGTCCTCGAACCGGTCGAACGCCCGGATACGGCAGGGGAGTTGGCGGAGTTCACCGACGGCCCCGCACAGGTGCTCGGCCTGGTCGGCGACCCCGGCACCGGCCGGACCACCGAACTCGCGGCCCTCGCCGCGCGCCGGGCCCGGGGCGCCGAGCCGGCCCCCACGCTGTGGCTGCGCGGTGCGGACCTGCAGGGCGCGGACACGGGCGTGGGCGACGCGGTGGAGCGGGCGCTGGAGCGGGCCGGGCGCATCGTCGAGGCCTCGGAGGATCTCCTCGCCGGGGCGGGCGACGGCCTCGGGGACATCTCGGCGGGGCGGGTCGCGCGGCTCGTGCGGGACCAGGGGCGGCCGTTGCTGCTGCTGCTCGACGGGCCCGAGGAGATGCCGCCGGTGCTCGCGCACCGTCTCGCGGAGTGGAGCGGCGGTACGGCCGAGTGGCTGCGGGACACGGGGGCGCGGCTCGTCGTGGCCTGCCGCGCGGAGTACTGGGAGCAGGCGGGGGAGCACTTTCCTGCCGAGCTGCTGCAGGAGTGTGTGTGCCTCGGGGATCTGCCCGAGCGGCAGGCGCGGCTCGCCCGGGCGCGGTACGGCATCCCGGAGGGCGCGCTGGCCGCCGCCGACGCCCGCCATCCGCTGGCGCTGCGGCTCCTGTCCGAGGTGCGCGCCGCACTGCCGGACGCGCCGCCGCCGGGGCGGCCAGGGCGCGAGGAGATCTTCGCCGCCTATCTGGACCTGCTGTGCCTGCGGGTCGCGGTGCGGCTCGCTGCTCCGCAGGGGCTGCGGGGCGGGGCGGTGCGGCGGCTCGCGGCGAAGGTGTCGGGGCAGGTGCACGAGGCGGCGCGGCGGTGTCTGGGGCCGGGGCAGGGGGAGTTGGACCGGGCCTCGTTCGAGGAGGTGTTCCCGTGGGGGACGGGGTGGGCCTCCGCGGTCCTCACGGAGGGGTTGCTGACCCCTGCGGGGGACGGATACCGCTTCGCACACGAGGAGGTCGCGGACTGGATCCAGGGGATGCATCTGGATGTGGACGGGGCGTTGTGGTCGTTGGTCCATCGGTACGGGGCGGCTGCGCCGCGGGCTGGGGCGGCGTCCTTGCCGGTCCCCCGCCACCGGATCGGCCCGGTCATCCAGGCCCTGCTGCAGCTGGACCCTGCCGAACTGGAGCCTCGACTAAGGGAGTTGGCCCGGTTCGGGGAGGGCTCTGTACTGCCTGGTGCATGCCTGCCCACAACCGTGGCAGCTTCGCCCTCGGCTGTGGGCAATCGTCCCGCAGGGCGAGTGGGGTCTCCCCTGCTCGAGCGAAGCCGAGAGCTTGGGGAAGGGTGGGCACAGCCCCCGCTGCCGGGCACCGATGCACCGGGGTGGTGGGCAAGTCACCTGCTGAGCGAGACGCTAGCCAGGGTGCCTGACGCGGGGCCCTACCGAGCCCTGCTCGCCGAGCTGGCCCGGCAGGGGAGGTACGACGCCGAGTTCTGGCTCGCCCTCCCCCTCCCGGAGGGCGACCGCTTCGACCTCCTGCGGGACGCGGTGATCCACGACCCCCCGCCCGGCCCCCCGCAGGGCAGCCGCTGCCTCGACGCCGTCGCCGAGCTCCTCGCGCGCAACCCCGCCAAGGCGCAGCCCCACCTGACCCGCTGGTTCACCGACGAACGCCCGCTCGCGGCGACCCCGCAGGCGACCGTCGCCTCCGCCGCCCAGGCCCTGCTCCACACCCACCGGCACCGCGCCATCGACGACCTCACCGAAGCCCTCGTCGACTCCGCGCACCCCCGCGCCGACGAACTCCTCGCGGTGCTCGCCGAGGAGGAGCCCTCCGCCATCTGCCGGGCCGTCGACCGCTGGGTCCACGACGAGCGGCCTGCCCGCCGTGTCGCCGCCGTCGCCTACGGCCTGCGCGCCGCCCCGCACGCCACCACCGATGCCGACCGCGAGCTCCTGCGGTACGCGGCATTCGCCCTGCTGGCCCGCCCCTACGACGACACCCTGCACGGCGCCGCGCTCGCCCTCCTCATCCGCGACCCGCAGACCCGCACCCGCCATCTGGCGCCCGCCCTGCGGCGTTTCACCGCCGGGGATCCGCAGCTGCCCGCGAGCGCGCTCGTCGCCGCCTTCGACACCCACCCCGAGCCCGTCATCGCCGCCTTCCGGAAGCGGTTGTACGGTCCCGGTCCCGCGCCCGGGGACGTCCTGCGCAGCCTGGCCGACGTGACGGCGCCCGGGCTCGCGCGGCGGGTGGCCGATCTCGTAAGCGATGTCCTGGAGCTGCGCCCGGATCTTGCGGGGCACGTGGCGGGCTACCTTGATCGGCGTCTTGAGCAGGGGCCGGGCGTCCGCGCCGTCCTGCTGCCGCTCGTGGCGGGGCTCCTGAACAGCCGTCCGCCCGCCGTGCGCGCCGCCCTCGCCGCCGCCGTCGCTGCCCCCGGCACCGACGCATCGCGGGCCCTGCGCGGCGAACTGCTCGACGTGCTGCTCGACCGGGAGCGGGAGCCCGAAGTCCTGGACGCCGTGCTGTGCGCGGTCGCGGCCGGCGGCGACGAGAGCCGGCTCCGCGCTCTTGTGCACCGCACGGGCGAGCTGCTCGTCCGCACCCCGGACGGCGCGACCTGCTTCGACCGCCGCCTGGTCGAGCTGGCCCGTTCCGTCCCCGGCTTCGCCGCGGCCGTCGCCCGGTGGATGTGCGACGCCCCGCAGGAGTGGGCCGCCCTCGTCGGCCCGAGCGCCCGCCGCATGATCGAGAACGTCGCCGGGGCGCGCGTACCGGCGTGAGGTCCGCCACCCCATCCGATGCGATCCGGATCGCGCGGGCATGGCAGTCTTAGACCTGCGCAATGGGCAATGGGACGTACACACACGTACACGGGTTCGGCGAGGAGCAAAGACAGTGCAGCGCTGGCGTGGCTTGGAGGACATCCCCCAGGACTGGGGGCGCAGCGTCGTCACCATCGGTTCCTACGACGGCGTACACCGCGGGCACCAGCTGATCATCGGCCGTGCGGTCGAACGAGCGCGTGAGCTCGGCGTGCCCGCCGTCGTCGTCACCTTCGACCCGCACCCCAGCGAGGTCGTGCGTCCGGGCAGCCACCCGCCGCTGCTTGCCCCGCACCACCGGCGCGCCGAACTCATGGCCGAGCTGGGTGTGGACGCGGTCCTCATCCTGCCGTTCACCACGGAGTTCTCGAAGCTGTCGCCCGCCGACTTCGTCGTCAAGGTGCTCGTCGACAAGCTGCACGCGCGCGTGGTCGTCGAGGGCCCCAACTTCCGCTTCGGCCACAAGGCCGCGGGCAATGTCGCCTTCCTGACCGAGCTCGGCGCGACGTACGACTACGAAGTCGATGTCATCGACCTGTTCGTGAGCGGCGACGCGGGCGGTGGCGAGCCCTTCTCCTCCACGCTCACCCGGCGTCTGGTCGCCGAGGGCGATGTGGCGGGCGCGGCGGAGATCCTCGGCCGCCCGCACCGCGTCGAGGGCGTCGTCGTGCGGGGCGCGCAGCGCGGCCGCGAACTGGGCTTCCCCACCGCCAACGTGGAGACGCTGCCGCACACCGCCATCCCCGCGGACGGCGTCTACGCCGGGTGGCTGGACGCGCAGGGCGAGGCGATGCCCGCCGCGATCTCCGTGGGCACGAACCCGCAGTTCGACGGGACCGAGCGGACGGTCGAGGCGTACGCGATCGACCGCATCGGACTCGACCTGTACGGCCTGCACGTGGCCGTCGACTTCCTCGCCTTCGTGCGCGGGCAGGCGAAGTTCGACTCGATCGACGAGCTGCTCGTCGCCATCGCGGACGACGTGAAGAAATCCCGCGAGCTCATCGAAGCCGCTGATTCCGGCAACGGCCTCCCGGAGTAGAGGGCCGAAAGCGGGGCTCCCGCCCCCGGCCCTGCGCGCCTACAGGACGTGCGGAAGGGCGACGCTGTTGACCAGCGGGCCTTCGACGGTGACTCCTTCGGTGATCAGCGACTCGACGGGCGGCAGCGGCGGGGCGGGGTTCGCCGTGCGCTGTGCCGCCGAGGCCGGAGCGGTGATCGCGGTGACGGACAGGGCGAGGGCTGCGAGCAGCGTGAAGGTCAGGACGCGGCGATGACGCATGAGGTCTCTGCTTTCTTCCGTATTCTTCCGGTTTCCCCGGCGTCCGACGACCCGTTCGTATGATCGTCAGTGACTTCTTGGTCGTGCCCGGGGTTACGCACGGCGAGCGGGCCGCGACCGGCGGCCCGCGCATGCACGGTCCAAGGAGGCTGCAGTGAACGGCAGTTGGGTGCAGACAACGTCCCGTTGGGTGCTGGTCGCGGCGATGGCGGCGGTGCCATCCGTCCTGTGCTCCGGCGCGGCGCACGCCGATGAGACGCACGCGAATTCGCACAACGCGCCCAGGGTCGCGCTGATCAACACCGGCCAGATCGATGACCCGTTGGAGGACGTGCTCGAGCACACCCTCAACTTCGGGGACGGATACAGGTGGGACTGACGGGGTGAACTGCTCGTGGTCGCACCGTACTTGCGCGGGTTCCCGGGCGGCCGCGCAAGTACGTCGCGATGTGGGGGTGTTCAGGTCACGGGGCGAGGCACGCCGTGCCCGGCACCTCGGAGGGGACGCCGGGGCTGGCCGGATCGACGAGCGAGGTGACGTCGCCGGCCGACTGCGCCACGCAGTCGACGGTCCCGACCGGGTCCGGGACGGCACTGGCGGGCACGGCGAGGGCCCCCATCAGCGCGAAGGCCCCGAGGATGACGGCGGCGGAACGGCGCATGGAAATCTCCTTCACTTCGGTGGAGTTGGAGTTGCTCACGGTCCGTCATTGGACCGGAGCACTCTGTGACTCCCCAGCGCTCACGCCCGATAGGCCCCGGATCACCCGTACGTGGAAGAGGTAACGATCCGCCGCCTCGGGGCGTCGCTCCGCCCCGCCCGCAAGGCGTACAACCCCCGGTCAGACCCCGGACGCGCTGACGTCGGCCGTCGCCCAATGGCACGCCACCTGCGTCTCGCCGGCGCCGGACAGCACCGGCAGATCCTCCGTCCGGCAGCGGTCCGCGACACCCGCCCGCTCTGCCTCGCCAGAGGCAAGCACCTGGCAGCGGGCGTGGAACCGGCAGCCGCCCGGGATGCGGGACGGGTCCGGCGGCTCGCCCGTGAGGACCACCGGATCGCCGGGCGCCTCCGGGAGGACCGACAACAGAGCCTGGGTGTACGGGTGTTGGGGCGAGGTCAGGACCTCCTCCACCGTGCCCGTCTCGACGATCCGGCCCAGATACATCACCGCCACGCGGTCCGCGATGTTCCAGGCGAGGCCCAGGTCGTGCGTCACCACCAGGGCGGAGAGCCCGAGTTCGTCGCGCAGCCGCAGCAGCAGGGCCAGGATCTCGCCGCGTACGGAGGCGTCGAGCGAGGCCACCGGCTCGTCCGCGACGATCAGTTCGGGCTCCAGGACCAGCGCGCCCGCGATGACGACGCGCTGGCGCTGACCGCCCGACAGCTCGTGCGGGTAGCGCAGGAAGAACCGCTCCGGCGGGCGCAGACCGGCCCGCGAGAGCGCGTCGGCGACCGCCGCCTGCTCGTCACCCCCGTACTTGTGGATGCGCAGCCCCTCGGCGACCGCCTCGTACACGGTGTGGCGGGGATTCAGGGAGCCGCTGGGATCCTGGAGCACCAGCTGGACGCGCTTGCGGTACGCCTTGAGCGCGCGGCCCGAGTAGTCCAGCGGCTTGCCGCCGAACGTCACCTTTCCGGAGGTCGGCGCCACCAGGCCGAGCAGCGAGCGGGCCAGCGTCGTCTTGCCGCAGCCCGACTCGCCGACCAGGGCGACGATCTCGGCGGGCTTGATGGCGAGGTCCACGCCGTCCACCGCGCGCGCGGGCGGCGCGCCGCGGCGGCCGGGGAACGTGATGTGCAGATCGCCCGCCGAAAGGAGGGGCTCGTCCGTGGTCATGCTGCGCCGCTCCTCGGTGCTGGGGGTCCCGGTCTCGGTCACGGTGTACGCTCCGCCGTCGCCGGCGCCGATGTCGGCTGCGCCGGGAGCTGGGAACCCGCGTGTACGCAGGCCGCCCGGTGCCGGGGACCCGCGTCCCGCAGCACCTGGTCCTCCGTGTCGCAGGAGTCCAGGGCGACCGCGCAGCGCGGGTGGAACGTACAGCCCGTGGGGAGCGACGACGGGTCCGGCGGGTCGCCGGGCAGGCCGCGCGGCGCGAAGCGCGACGCCGTGTCGCCGATGCGCGGGAAGGCCGCCGAGAGGGCCTTTCCGTACGGGTGCTGGGCGTTCTCGTAGACCTCGGAGGCCGGGCCCTCCTCGACGACGCGGCCCGCGTACATCACCGCGAGCCGGTCGCAGGTGTCGGAGAGCACCGCGAGGTCATGGCTGATCATGATCAGGCCGAGGTCCTGCTCGGCCACCAACTGCTCGATCAGGCGCAGGATCTGAGCCTGGATCATCACATCGAGGGCCGTCGTCGGCTCGTCGGCGATGATCAGCCGAGGGTCGCAGGCGAGCGCCATCGCGATCATCACGCGCTGCCGCTGGCCGCCCGACAACTCGTGCGGATAGGCGTCCGCGCGGGCGGCCGGCAGACCCACGTGCTCGAGCAGCTCCCCGGCCTTCTTCTTCGCGCCCGCCGGGGTCGCCTTCTTGTGCAGCAGGATCGGCTCGGCGATCTGGTCGCCGATGCGGTGCACGGCGTTGAGGGAGTGCATCGCGCCCTGGAAGACGACCGATGCGCCCGCCCAGCGGACCGCGCGAACCTGGCCCCACTTCATGGTGAGGACGTCCTCGCCGTCGAGCAGCACCTCGCCGGTCACCTTCGTCCCCGCGGGCAGCAGCCGCAGCAGGGCGAGCGCGAGCGTGGACTTGCCGCATCCGGACTCGCCCGCGACGCCGAGCTTCTGGCCCGCGTCGACCGTGAGGTTCACACCGCGCACGGCGGCGGCCCCGGACGCGTACGTCACTTCGAGATTTCTTACGTCGAGGAGGCGCTGATCCGCCACCTTGGTCTCTGCCACGTTGGTCTCCGTCACCTTGTTCGATCCACTCAACGGGAGACCCCCAGCCTGGGGTTGAGCACGGACTCCACGGCGCGCCCGCACAGCGTGAACGCCAGCGCCACGACGGCGATGGCCAGGCCGGGCGGGGCCAGATACCACCAGTCGCCCGCGCTGACCGCGCCCGCCTCGCGCGCGTCCTGGAGCAGGCCGCCCCAGGAGACGACCGTCGGATCGCCGAGGCCGAGGAAGGCCAGGGTGGCCTCGGTGAGGATCGCGTTGGAGATGACGAGGGTGGTCTGCGCGAGGACGAGCGGCATGACGTTGGGCAGCACGTGCCGGCCCATGACATGGCCGTGGCCGCCGCCGAGCGCCTGGGCGCGTTCGATGTACGGGCGCGACTCCACGGCCAGGGTCTGGGCGCGGACCAGACGCGCGGTCGTCGGCCAGGTCGTCACGCCGATCGCCAGGATGATCGTCCAGATGGACTTGGACATCACCGAGGCGAGCGCGATGGCGAGCACCAGCGTCGGCATCACCAGGAACCAGTCCGTGACGCGCATGATCACGGTGGCGTACCAGCCCTTGAAGTGCCCCGCGGTGATCCCCACGATCGTGCCGATGGCCACCGAGAGCACGGCGGCGAGCAGCCCGACGGTGAGCGAGATCCGCGCGCCCCACACCAGAAGCCCGAGCAGATCGCGCCCGAACTGGTCGGTGCCCAGGGGGAATTCGCCGCTCGGCGACTCCATGGGTTTGCCCGGCGCGTCGGTCACGCTCTGCGCGTCCGAGCCGACGAGCAGCGGCGCGAAGACGGCGACGAGCGCGAACACGACGAGTGCGGCCAGGCCGAAAAGACCGGCCCGGTGGGTGCGGTACTCGCGCCAGAAGCGGGCGGCGGAGTGGCGTCTGCGGGTCCACGCGAGCGCCCGCGGGCTCTTGGCGACAGGGACGTCGGTCTTCGTTGCATCGGTCGTCATCGGCCCACCCTGGGGTCGAGCAGCGGATAGATCACGTCGGCCAGGGTGTTCATGAGGATCACCGCGGCGGCGAACACGAAGAACAGACCCTGGACGAGCGGCAGGTCGGGCACGCTCAGCGCGGAGTAGAAGAGCCCGCCGAGCCCCGGCCAGGAGAAGACGGTCTCGACGAGGATCGCGCCCGCCACCACCGTGCCGAGGTTCACGAACATCAGCGTGACCGTGGGCAGCATCGCGTTCGGGACGGCGTGCCGACGGCGTACGAGATCGTCCCGAAGCCCCTTGGCACGGGCCGTCGTCAGATAGTCGCTGCCCATTTCGTCGAGCAGCGAGGAGCGCATCACGAGGAGCGTCTGCGCGTAGCCGACGGCGACGAGCGTGACGACGGGAAGCACCATGTGGTGCGCGACATCGATGACGTACGCGATGCCGGTCTCGCCGCCCGATTCCATCCCGCCGGTCGGGAAGAGCCCCGGAATGGGGCCCGCGCCCACCGAGAAGGTGATGATGAGAAGGAGCCCGAGCCAGAAGGACGGCACGGAGTAGAGGGTGAGCGCGAGGCCGGTGTGCACGCGGTCTCCGAGCCCGCCGTTGCGCCAGGCCGTGCGGGTGCCGAGCCAGACGCCGATGAGGGTGTAGAGGAGGAACGCGGTGCCGGTGAGCAGGAGCGTCGCGGGCAGCGCGTCGGTGATCTTGTCGATCACCGGGGCGTGGAACTGGTACGAGGTGCCGAAGTCGCCCGTCAGCGCGTTGCCGCAGTAGTCGAAGAACTGCGTCATGACCGGCTGGTCGAGGCCGAACTCCTTGCGCATCGCGGCCAGTTGCTCGGCCGACACGCGCTTTCCGCCCGTCATCTGCTTCACCGGGTCGCCCGGGATGAGACGGAACAGGAAGAAGCTGGTGACGAGGACGGCGAACAGCGAGACGGCGGCGCCGCCCAGCTTGCCCGCCACGTACTGGAGATAGGCGCGGGTGTTGCGGGCCCGGGGGCCGCGGGCCGACGGCCCGGCGGGTGCCGGATCGTCGGTCGCCGCGGCGCCCTCGGTGTCGAGCAGTGCGGGATTGCTGTCAGCGGTCATGCGTTACTCGCGGTCCTCTGCGGTCGAACGGCGGCGCAGGGCGAACAGGACTCCACCGCCGACGAGCACCACCGCGGCGGCGGCGATACCGATGATGACACCGGTCGAGCTTCCATCCTTGGAGGAACTCTTCCCATCCGCGGGGACGGCGGACCACCAGCTCCAATATCCGTCCTGGCCGTAGATGTTGCCCGCGGCCGTCGGCATGGTGGTGATGGACTTGATCTGGTCCGTGCGGTAGGCCTCGACGGCGTTCGGGTACGCGAGCACGTTCATGTACCCGGAGTCGTAGAGCCAGGACTGCATTTCCTTGACGGTCTCGGCGCGCTTGGCCGGGTCGTAGTCGGCCAGCTGCTTCGCGTAGAGGTCGTCGTACTTCTTGTTGCAGATGAAGTTGTCGGTGGCGGCGCTCTCCTTGGCCTTCTTCGGGAGCGCGGCACAGGTGTGGATGCCGAGCACGAAGTCCGGGTCGGGGTTGACGGACCAGCCGTCGAAAGCGAGGTCGTACTCACCCGCGTACCAGGGCACGGAGACGTCGTCGAGACAGTCGACCTTGAGCCCGATGCCGAGATCCCCCCACCACTCCTTCAGATACTTGCCCACGGCCTTGTCGTTCGGGTCCGTGGCGTGACAGAGGATGCGCAGGTCGAGCGGCTTGCCGTCCTTGCCGACGCGCTTGCCGTCGCCGTTCTTCTTGTAGCCCGCGTCGTCGAGGAGCTGGGCCGCCTTCTTCGGGTCGTACGTCAGTTCCTGGTCGGCCGAGGGCTTCCAGGCGTAGTCGGAGAAACGCGGCGGAATGTAGCCCGCGCCCTCGACGGCCTGCCCCTGGAACACCTTGTCGACGAGCGCCTTGCGGTCGACGGAGAGGAAGAGCGCCTGACGGACCTTCTGGTCGAGGAGGGCCGGATGGCCGTTGCCGAACTTCTTGCCGTCCAGGGTCTTGGCGCCCGGATTGGTGGCGATGGCGAAGAAGCGACGTCCGGGCCCCTCGTTGACCTTGACGTTCTCTTCCTTCTTGAGGGAGGCGGCCTGCGCGGGAGTGAGCGCGGGCTGTCCGGCGACGAACGAAACCTCGCCCTTCCTGAGGGCGGAGACGGCCGCGTCCTGGTCCTTGTACGTCTTGAAGACCAGCTCGTCGAACTTGGGCGCGCCGCGCCAGAAGTCCTTGTTGGCCTTGAGCTTCACGTACTGGTCGACCTTGTAGTCCGTCAGGATGAACGGGCCGTTGCCGACGACGGGGAAGTCCTTGTCGTTGTTGAACTTCGAGATGTCGTCGACCTTCTCCCAGACGTGCTTGGGAACGATCGGTACGTCGAGCGCGGCCATCGTGGCCTGCGGCTCCTTCAGCTCGATGACCAGCTTGGTGGGGCTGGGCGCGGTCACCTTCTTGAAGTTGGTGACGAAGTTGGAGTTCGAGGTGGCGGTGCCCTCCTTGGACATCACCTTGTTGAACGTCCACGCGGCGTCCTCGGCGGTCGCCTTCTTGCCGTCCGACCACTTGGAGTCGTCCCGGATGGTGTACGTCCAGGTCAGCTTGTCGGCGGAGGGCTTCCAGTCGGTGGCGAAGCCGTCGATCGCCTTGTTGTTCTTCGCGTCGTAGTTCGTCAGGTACTCGTACGTGAGGCGGTGGATGCTGGTGCTGAGCAGCCGCTGCGCGAGGAAGGGGCTGAGCGAGTCGACGCTCTGCGCCACGGCGACGGTGAGGACCTTCTTCCCGCCGTCGGCCTTGGCCTCGGCCTGCTGGGGCGCCGGGTTGAGCGGCGTCGCGAGGCCTGCGGTGAGGGTGAAGGCGGCGGCTGCGGAGGCAAGGAGGATGCGGGCCCTGCGGGGGTCGCGGGTGCGGCTCGTGCTCCGTGGTGGCGCCTTCGCCGGGGTGTGGGACCGTACTCTGCCGTGCTGATCTTGTGTGTCCATGGGTCGGTGACCTCGCGTCATCGCTCGCACAGGGATGGCTAGTTGATCAAGTAACGCCAGCTGGTTGATGTGTGTGTCTACCAGCGCCAGTCTGCGTCAGTCAACGGCAGGTGAACCCCATGTGGCCTGCGGAAATAACGAGTTGACCCGGATTTCATCCGCATTGGTCAAGACCTGTGAAGCGTGGCTGGTCGGGGGGTGACGGTGGGGGGAGGGGCAGGTGGGGGGTGGGGTCCGCGTCGGGGTGGGGCGGTGGTCCTGGGGGCGTCTGCGGCACCGCCATCTCTCCCCGCCCACCCGGGCGAGTCGCCCCGCTGCCGTACTGCTGCCGCCCGCTGCTGCAGGCAGGCGTTCCGCGGGGCGGGGGTGCGCGCGGTCTCCCTCGCTGTGGGCAGGCGTTCCGCAGGGCGGAACGGGTGGGCACAGCCCCAACTGCCGGGGGAGCGATCAACGAGGCGGCTGGGAAAACGGGGAGGGCCCGCACCGAGGAACGGTGCGGGCCCAGTTGGGTCGGGTGAGGCTACTGCTGGGGAGGCTGCGGCGCGTCTGGGGCCTGAGGCTGGCCACCCGGCAGGCCGCCAGGCGGCACGGGCTGGCCCGGCTGGAACGGGGCCCCGGGCTGGTACGGCTGACCCGGCTGCGGCTGCGGCTGCGGCGCCTGCCCGCCCTGAGGCTGGGCGGGAGGCAGCTGGCCCGGCTGAGGCTGAGCCTGGTACGGCTGCCCCGGCCCCTGCGGCGGAGCCGCGTTCTGCCACCCCTGCGGGGCGCCCGGCTGCGGGTACGGCTGCTGTTGCGCCGGCGGCTGAGGCTGCACCGGCTGCTGCTGCGGCTGCGGCTGAGGCTGTTGCGGAGCGTACGGCTGCTGCGGCTGAGGAGCCTGCCCCCCATAAGCCTGCTGCCCCGGCACGGGGTAACCCCCCTGACCCTGCCCCTGCCCTGGCATCGGCGGAGCCACGGTCGGCGGCGGATTCCCGTCCGAGGTCCACAGCCCCTGCTGCTGCTGAGCCCGCACAAAGTCCTCGGCCACCATCGCCGAGAGATTGAAGTACGCCTCCCGCACCTTCGGCCGCATCATGTCGAGATCGACCTCGGCGCCGGCGGCGAGATGCTCGTCGAACGGAATGACGACAACGCCCCGGCACCGCGTCTCGAAGTGCGACACGATGTCATCGACCTTGATCATCTTTCCGGTCTCGCGCACTCCGGAGATGACGGTGAGGGACCGCGACACCAGATCGGCGTACCCATGGGCCGACAGCCAGTCCAGCGTCGTGGACGCGCTGCTGGCCCCGTCCACGGACGGAGTCGAGATGATGATGAGCTGGTCGGCGAGGTCGAGAACTCCCCGCATGGCGCTGTAGAGCAGCCCGGTGCCCGAGTCGGTCAGGATGATCGGGTACTGCTTCCCCAGTACGTCGATGGCGCGCCGATAGTCCTCGTCGTTGAAGGTGGTGGACACGGCCGGGTCGACGTCATTGGCGATGATCTCGAGCCCGGACGCGGCCTGCGAGGTGAACCGCCGGATGTCCATGTACGAGTTGAGGTACGGGATCGCCTGGACGAGGTCACGGATGGTGGCCCCGGTCTCGCGCCGGACGCGGCGCCCGAGCGTACCGGCGTCGGGGTTGGCGTCGATCGCGAGGATCTTGTCCTGCCGCTCGGTGGCGAGCGTGGAACCCAGCGCGGTGGTGGTGGTCGTCTTGCCGACGCCGCCCTTGAGGCTGATGACGGCGATGCGGTAGCAGGACAGCACCGGGGTCCGGATCAGCTCCAACTTCCGCTGCCGCTCGGCCTCTTCCTTCTTGCCGCCGAGCTTGAACCGCGAACCGCCGGACGCGGGCCGGCTGCTCTTCGCCTTCGGCTTGGTGTTGCGCAGCAGCCGGTCGGAGGAGAGCTCGACGGCGGCCGTGTACCCGAGGGGCGCGCCGGGGTTGGTGCGCTCCCGCTGATCGTGCTGCACGGCCTGCGGCCAGGCGGCACCGGTACGGGGGTCGATGGGCGGCTGCGGCTGCTGCTGGCCGGGCTGCGGGGCCTGGGACTGCTGCTGGGCCGGAAGGGGCTGCTGTGCCTGCGGCTGTACGGGGGCCGGGGGCTGAGCCGCTGCCTGCGGTGCGGGCAGGTTGGGGGTGGGGTTCGGGTTGGCCGGGGCGGCGGGCTGCGGCTGCGGCTGTGCGCCGGCGGGCGGCAGCGGCTGCTGTGCCTGCGGCGCGGGCGGCTGCGGGAACCCGTAACTTCCCTGTGGGGCAGGGGAGTTGGGGTTGGCGGCGGGAACGGGGGCACCCTGCTGCGGGAACCCGTAGCCGCTCGGCGGAACGGGAGCGCCCTGCTGCGGGAATCCGTAACTGCCCTGCTGAGCAGGGGCGACGGGCGCGGGAGCCGGGGCAGGCGCGGGGGCCGGGGCCTGGGCCGCCGCTTGCGGGAAGCCGTACCCGGCAGGCGGCACGGGTGCATCGGCGGCAGGTGCGGGCGCGGGAGCCGGAGCAGGCGCCTGCGAAACCGGAGCAGGAGTAGGAGCAGGAGCAGGACCCGGAGCAGGACCCGGAGCAGGACCCGGAGCAGGAACTGGCGCACCGGCCTGCGGGAACCCATACCCACTCGGCGGCACAGGAGCATCGGCGGCCGGAGCGTGCGCGGTCGGCACGGGAGCCACGGGCCCGGTGGGCGCGGGCCAAGCGTGCGGCGCGGGCTGCGGAGCCTGCGGCTGAACAGGCGCGGGGGCCGGCGCGGCCTGCTGCGGAACCTGCGGCTGCACCGGCTCGGGAGCGGGCGACTCGGCCTGCGCGGGAACCGGCCACTGGGGCGCGGAAGTAGGCGCGGCAGGCTGGAAGGCGGGCGGCAGCGGCGGCAGCCCACCGTGCGGGGCGGGCGGGGGAGTCCAGGAGGGCGGCACCGAGTCCTGGACGTCGTCGACGGGTGCGGCGGGCACGGCGTCCTGAGGGGCGGTGCCCTCAGGAGCGGCATCCTGCGGACCGGCATCCTCCGGAACGGCATCGTTGATCTCGGCGGAGCCGTCGAGCCCGTCAACGTCATCGAGCCCCCCGACACCTACGAGGGCACCGGAATCGTCACTGTCGCCGGCCCCATCAACATCAAGGTCAAGGGAGGCTGGAACAGATTCGGACACCGGGTCCTCATCGCTGTCCTCATCGCCACCACGGTCACCGAGATCCGCAACGGGCTCGACGACAGAAGAGGACTCACCCTCAGAAGAAGACTCATCCTCGGAGGGCGTCTCCTCCGCAGGAGCCTCCTCCTGCCCCTCAAGGTCGCCGCCATCACCTACGTCACCCGCATCCCCCTCAACCTCAACGTCCTCGGAGGTCACGTCAGCGGACGCGGCGGGGGCCTCATCCGCCTCCGCGGCGGCGGCCCGCTCCTCGATCTCCCGCTTCAGGGCGACAGCAGAGAACCGCATGGTGGCGCCACTCTCAAGATCGCCACTGCCAAGGTCCTCGGAAACGGACTCATCCTCGGCCGGGGCCACAGGCTCAGGCGCAGTCTCGGGCTCAGGCTTCGGAACGACCCCAGTCACATGCACGGAAGAGGCCACACCGGCAACGGCACCACTCCAGTCGGCGGCACCCCCCGAGGGCGAAACACCTTCAGAAGAAGGTGCAGCCGGCTGCGCCTGGAACCCGCTCCCCACAGGCAGCTTCGGCACAGCAACAGGCGGCCCGACGGGCGGAACCGGAGCAGCCGACGGAGTGGAAGCGGCCGGCGGGGCGGAAGCAGTCGCCGGAGCGGAAGCAGCCGGAGGCTCAGCAGCGGCCGACGGCGCCGACGGAGTCTCCCCCGCGCTGCCGGACGCATTCTGCGTATACCAGGCGGGCGGGGCGTAGTCGATGGTGAACTCGCCCGTCGTCTCGGCAGCGGACTCCGCGTCGGACTGATCATCGACGGGTGAGTCCCAGCCCCCGCGGATCTCGTCCCGATCGCTGTTCACAATGCCTCCTGGTGTGGTCGAGCACCCTCGTGCCGTGGTGGGGGGCGACCGTTCCTGTCGTCCGATCCGCCGTGGCTCTCCCCGTGAGAGACGCGAACGACCCGCTCGCGGGTTCTTGAGTCGCGCCCTGTCCCAGCCTAATCACCATAAGCACCAGCACGGCAGGGCAGCCCACCCCACGAATGCTGTCCTTTCCGTCACGCTCCCCACGGGAGTGATCCCCGTATCCGAAACGGTGACGGACAAATCAACCAACAAGCATCAAATGGCTGCTAATTCGCTTGGTCAACCGATACCGCCCCCTCGCTCAATCCATCCTCCGCGCCGTACCCAACAATCCGGTCTCGGCATCTGTGGCCTGCGTCATCACGTACTGCCGGTCACGATCGGCACACCACAACGTCAATCCATCAGCAAGCGTCGGCAATGCGTCGACATCGCCGCGCGGCAGCCCCACGAACCGTCCGATCTGAGCCGCCTCATCCGGTGAAACCCGCTGTACTCCGACAAGCCGGGCCTGTCGTATCAGCCGAGGCGCGACCGGACTCAGGTAGGGCAGCAGCGTCAGGACCGATTGCCAGGGCCCGGAGACCACCCGACCCCGGGGCGGCCGCATCCCGCAGTCCCGCACTACAAGGACCGGGCTCCCCGCCGATGCACCTTGCGGGGGCACCCGCCCCACGTCATGCACCGACATCCCGCTCGGTCCGACGCCGAGGGCTTCCACGAGCTGGGCCCAAGCCGCGGCCCGTCCGGTCTCAACGGCCACCCGGGCCCCCGTCGCGGCCGCCCGCAACGCGATGACCTGCGCCGTCCACAGCCCTCCGATCAGCAGCACGTCGTACGGCGTAGGCCGGTTGACGCCGAGAACGGAGGGTTGACCCTGTGCGTCCACGCCGATCACGACGCCGTCGTCACCGATGGGCAATGCCAGCGCGTCCACTTGCTCGGCGGAGAGCGCGTGGCGACGGTGGCGTGGCCCGAGCAGCCCGAACCCACTGCGCAGTGCCGTGCGAAACGCATCGCCGGGAGCGGACGGAACGGCCGGCGTGGTCGGATTCGTGACGGTCATCAGCGGGTCCCCCCGAGCGGCAGAGTGGCAAGCATCCCGGGCAGCTGCTCGCGATCGAGGCGGACCAGTCCTGTACCGACCTGCCAGGCTCCTTGCTCCAACGCCCGCCGAGCGGTTTCGAGTTCGGCATCGCTGCGGCCGGTCACCCGCACATGCCCGCACAGCGACACTTCCTGTCGCTCGCCGTGGCGCAGGGTGAGGCTGAACGTCGTGGCCAGCGTCGGGACGGCGGTGAGCAGCGCGACGAGCTGCGGCAGCGACGGGCCGCCCGCGTTCCCCAACTGTGGCCAGCGCCGGACCCAGTAGGTGGTGTGACGGCGGTTGTCGCAGCGCCACGCGCGTGCGGACTCCTCTGTCCTGCGCTCCGGCAACTCGGTCCGCCCGGCCTCCGCTGTGACCAGCGGATTGGCGCCGGCCGAAGTGGCGATGGCGGCAGCCAACTGTTCCTCGGTCAGCGCTGTAGCCCGGAAACCGGCCCCCGTGAGCCGACTTGCCAGCTGGTCCATGGCCCGCACCACGCACTTCTGAGCCCCCACGAACCCGCCTCCACGCGCCGCCACGGCTTCGGGGCAGAGCTCAGGATCCAGTTTCAGGGCAACCCATGTAATCCGTACGGCGGGTGCTCCGGTCTGGGCCTGAAGGGGCGCGTAGTTGCTGACGGCTACGGACTGCTGAGGGAGATGCAACGCGGGCGCCGGCTGAGTGTGCTGCACAATCTGCGCCGACTCGAGCCGGATCCCGTCCACCTCCAGGGCGTCCCGTACGAGCCCCACCGGCAGTGGCTGCCTCCCGCGCTCGGCCCGCAACGCGGTTGCGTCCGACTCGACTTGGAGCACGGCGGTCACGAACGTCCCGTCTCCGACCATCCCGACCTGCCGCCGGTCCCGGTCTCCGTAGGCATACGTGCGCAAGGCCGGGTCGCACTCGACGGCCGGGGCGAACGCAGGTTCCGTACCCGGCGGTATTGGAGCATTCGCCGCCCGGCGCTTGCGTGCCCGCAACGCCTGAACGGTGCCCAGCCATTCGTGCCAAGCGCGCCCACGACGACGCATGACGGCGAGCAGCACCAGCACCACCGCGACGACAGCGGTCGGCACGAGGGCCAGCGGATCCACCACCCAGGCGGCCAGCAGAAGGGCTGCGGCCACCTCGATCAGCACAAGTCGTTGCAAGCGAAACGATCCGAACTGCGCAGAACGCGCCCGAAGATGGAACGTGACAGCCCCTTGGCGCGGCGACGCACCCGTCCCAACGGGCGCTACCTGCCCCTGAGCCCCGGACCCTGACGGTCCCCGAGCCCCGGTCCGCGCTGCGGAAGCCATCAGTCCAACCCCCCGTAAGTCTCCAGAATCACCCTGGTGGTCACGGAACATGCACCCCAGGAGTGCCCGCGAACCTTACCCACCTCACATGCGTGATTACTCAACAGGCATAGTAGGGGCCGGGTCTGACATCGGAGGGTGGGGGTCGCATGCCCCCGGCGCTGCACGGGGGAGAAGCAGACACTCATGGCATCACGGCGGGACGAACTCAACGCCTACACCTTCGCGAAGCGCCGCACGCTCGCGTCCTTCATCCAGCCGTCGCCTTCGGGGTCGGAGGAAGGCGCACCACGCCCGCTGCGCGGAGTAGTCCCCGGCATCATCGTCGGAGTGATCGTCCTGGCCGTCTTCGGCGCCTGGGGCATGTTCAAACCGGCGGCCAAGCCCGGCTGGGACGAGCCGAAGGAACACGTGATCATCGCGAGCGAGTCCACGACGCGGTACGTGATCCTGAAGACGAATGGCAAGAGCCAGCTGCACCCGGTGCTCAACATGGCCTCGGCGAAACTCCTGCTCGACTCCGACAAGGGCGACATCATCAATGTCGACGAGTCGGTCCTCGACAAGGGCAAGATCCCCCACGGCGCCACCATCGGCATTCCGTACGCCCCCGACCGCCTGCCCTCGGAGTCCGAGGCCGGCGCCGCCAAGCGCTGGGCCGTGTGCGAGCGCCCGGTAGAGGGCGGCAAAGCCATCCAGAAGGCCGCGTTCATCCTGGCAGAGCGCGAGCAGAACAAGACCGAGGGCAGCGAACGGCTGCGCGGCGGTGAGCTGTTGTACGTGGTCGGCCCTGACAAGGTCCGGTACGTGGTCGATGCGCGGGGCACCGCGTACCGGATCGCGGAAAAGAAGCACCTCAATGTCCTGCTGCGCACCATCGTGGACTCCGGCCGTCAACCGCAGCGGGTCTCCAGGCAGTGGCTCGAGACGCTGCACCCTGGAGACCCAATCACCTTCCCGAAGGTGGAGGGAGTTCCCGGAGCTGCCGCCAACGTCGAGGGTCTCCAGGACCGGGAGGCGAACCGGGTCGGCATGATCCTCAAGGCATCCGACGGGGCTGGGATGCAGCACTACGTAGTCGAGCCCGGACGGGTCACTGCGGTCTCCGACTTCACCGCGACACTGCTCCGCAGTAGCCCTGCCTTGGTCAAGGTGGGCCAGGACGGCCGCGCCCGCGGCCTGAGCACCGGCGCCTTCGAACCTGGCCCCGGGGAATTCGGCTCTCAGAACACGTGGCCGACCGAGGCGCCGGTGCCCGCCAACGAAGCATCCGAAGACGCAGGGAGCCGCAACACCGTCTGCAATGTCCTGCGCAATGTGGATGGCGACAACGGTGGCACCACGCTCAGCACATGGGCGGGAACGGACTTCCCGGCCACGTTGCCCACGGGCTCGTCCAGCGCGTACGTGACGGCCGGATCGGGGCTGCTCTACCGCCAGTTCACGGGCTCGGAGACAAAGGCGGGCGGTGTCTTCCTGGCCACGGACACGGGCCTGCGCTACGCGATGCAGTCCAACAGCGACGGCGCGACGGACGACGCGGGCATCGGCACCACGGCCAAGCAGCGCAAGCAGCAGCAGGCAGAGGCGCGACAGGCCCAGACTCGCCTGGGCTACGCGAATACGGACGTGACTCCAGTACCGGCCCCCTGGTCCAAGTTCCTCCCCACGGGCCCGCGCCTCTCGACCTCGGCGGCACGTCAGCCGCAGGGCTCCTAGGCCATAGGGGGTCTGACGATGACGTACGCACAGCGCTGGCCGCACGCCGCAGCAGCTATGGCGGCGACCCTGACGGCGATCGCGACGACAACGGTGCTCGCCGCGCCCACCGCGACCGCGGCCAGCAACCAGTGCACGTTCCCGTCCAAGAAATACGAGGGCCGCCCCTGGGCACTGCAACGGGTCCTCCTGGACGAGTTGTGGCGCCAGTCCACCGGAAAGGGTGTACGGGTGGCGGTGATCGACACAGGGGTGGACGTCAAGAACCCACAGCTCAAGAGCGCTGTGGACGTGTCAAAGGGCCGCAACCTGCTCCCCAAGAACATCAAGGACGACAACGGCAACAAGCTCAAGCGAGGCAACGAGAACGGCACGACGGACTCCGTCGGCCACGGCACGCGCGTGGCGGGCATCATTGCGGCCCACCCGGCCAAGGGCACCGGCTTCGTGGGTCTGGCCCCGGACGCGACGCTGATCCCCATCCAGCAGAACGACGCGGAGGGCCACGGCACTGCGGAGACGCTTGCGGCGGCCATCAACCACGCGGTCGCCGCGGGCGCGGACGTCATCAACATCTCCCAGGACACGGCCAACGCCGTGAAGCCGACCCCGGTCCTGAAACAGGCAGTGGACAGGGCGCTGGCCGACGAGAAGGTAATCGTGGCATCGGCCGGAAACGACGGCCTGGGCGGCAACGTCAAGCCGACCTACCCGGCTTCCTACGAGGGCGTATTGGCGGTAGCGGCATCGGACCGCAACAACGAACGGGCCCCGTTCTCCCAGTCGGGCGAGTTCGTGGGGGTAGCTGCCCCGGGCGTGGACATGATCTCCACCGTCCCCGGCGGCGGCCACTGCTCGGACAACGGCACAAGCTTCGCAGCCCCGTACGTCGCGGGTGTGGCGGCCCTGATCAAGTCCAAGCACAGCGACTGGACGTCCCGCCAGATCACCGCCCAGATCAAACAAACAGCGGAACGCTCGGTGGCAGGCCACGACATCCGGGTCGGCTGGGGAGTGGTGGACCCGGTCCGAGCCCTGACAGAAGACGACCACCCGATCGAGTCCCCGACGGCCGAGGAAGGCATCACTCGCGCGAAGGCCCCAACTCCCGCTGAACTCCACCTCCGTGAGACGGCGGAGGAGCGTACGGCTCGGATTGCCACGTATGTGGCGGTGGGGGCCGCGGTTGTGGTGGCGGTGCTTGGTGGGGTGGGGGTGGCTGTGAGGGATGGAAGGCGTCGGGGGCGGCGGGTTGGAGGATCCCGGCGTGCTTGACCCAGCTTCGGACTCGGAAGCTGAATAGGCGATGCTGTAAGGGAAGGCGTTCCCCTTACTTTCTTTCCTCCCAGCCTTCGCAATCATCGGATGCGGCTACCGATGTGCTGTAAGCAGTGATGAGCTTCTTCATCTGAGTCGCAGTTGCGGACTCCTGTACGACTCTTACCGACACGAACAGCCTTTCCTTTAGTTGACGCTGGTTGGGGCAGTTCACGAGTCCGACCGCGCCACTCCTAGAGTAGATGTAGCGATGATCTACAGTTTCACTGTCTCCGGGATCGACGCCGATTGCGTCGGTCGCAACCCGTGCCAACAGGGTCTTGCCCTCCCACCATTCCACAGTGGCCGAGAACGCTGGCTTACCGTCGACCTGAAGGCGGCATCGCTTATTCCAGTCCGTAGTGGTGGGGTGCGCGGATATGCTCTTCCCCGCAGGCAGGACAGGTTTAAGTAGAGTCGCTGGGATTTTGGTACCGCAGAGTGCGCTGGGTGCGGTGTATTCAGTTCTTGACTCTGAGCACCCGACTGTTGTCAGGCCGATGATTGATGACAAGATGATCGCGGACATAGCTTGAGTGTTGATTTTGGTGTTCTTCAATGAGGATTCCAGTGAAGTGAGAGCCGGCAGAGCGGGCTGGTGTGTGCTGGCAGCATATTACGGCTGAATCTCCGTTGTGAGATCGTCTGCCATGTGTCGACCTGAAGTGGATGCATCGTTGAATCCATCTGCCGTTCCTGATTGCGCCCATCCTTCGACTTGGTCAGCGTACTTTCCGCCGTGTGCCTTGGCAGCCTCGACTGCCGCAATCCGACTCAATTCAGTATTTTTGTCCTTGCTGTCTTCCCATAGGATGGCCGCTTCTCCCCCGGCCTTCGACAGGCTGTCTGACTCCGCATCTTTGAAGAGCTGCTCAAGAACCATGCTGCTTACGGTTCCTGCGGCGCCGCCTACAGCGGCCCCCGCAACAGGTGAGGCGACGAAGGAGACACCGACGCCGACGCCGATTCCAGTGCCAACAGCGCCTGACCAGAAGTTTTTCTTCTGGCTTACGGAGTCATCAAAATCACTTCCTGCGGATCCTGCCGGCCCCAGAATAGCCTCCTGCCGACCAATGGCGAGTGTTCCCCCGACCTCGGCGGATCTGCGAGCAATCTCTCTGATGGATTCCTCGGAAGAATGAAGGTACTGCCGATCTCCAGGAAGGTCTGGGTTCAGGTGATAATCCATGAGGTTGGCCATGTAATTCTTCTGGCCGATCTCGATACTTGCGTTCCCCTCAGGGTTCTGTCCCACGCTGACCAAGAAGCGCGTGACATCAGCATGCTCCAAGGTGGCTGCGGTACCGGAAATAGGGAAGAGCTTTGGGATGCTCTCATTGTTTTCGCTGACGTCTGTAATGGACCTATTGATATCTGGTAGATACTCTGCGGCGATCTGCCCCATGCTGTCTGACATGAACCCGTGATCCGTAAGACGCTTGCTGTCCTCCCCGACGGAAGCGACGATGCTCTCCATTAGCTTGGCTTGCTCTTGATTATGAGCAGGCGTGTTCACTGTGGGGATCTCGCCTGCGGGATGCCCAGTGGTGGCAGCCTCCAGTGCCAACGCCAGGTTGTTGCGCCCGGTGTCACTTTCTTCGCCACTAGAATCGAATTCCTTGGGCCATTCCCTCTCTTCGAAGAGGTACTGGAAATTCGAAAGTGATGCAGCTTCTTTCTTGCCGTCAATATTTTCGCGCTCGAACGGGTTGCCTTCTTCTTCTTTCGAGATGAACTTATCACTAAAGAAATCTGTTGCCGCAGCGGGGCTGTTTGATAGCCCCTTCATGAATCCTGTCATGGGGTCCCACCCGCTGTCGCTCTCTGTGCGGTTAAGTAGTGGGTCCCCTCCCGTGTGCTGCCAAGCCGGACGACTATTACCGCCGTTCCCGGTGAGCCCCTTCTCTGTCCTGATCAGCTCAGTTCCGTAGCGTGTCATGAACTGATCGTCGTAGTCGCCCCAACGCATAAGATTGCTCATTACTTGGAACCCCATGGGCCCTCCGCCGATACGCCGGTCACCCATTTCGATGATCCTATTAGTCCATTCCGTCATGCCAATTGCATCGCTTTGGGTGGCGGTGGCAAGGGTGAGGCTGAGGTTCTTCTGGAGGTCGTCGAACTTCTCATGTCTCGCGTAGTTCAATTCTGGGTTTGCGTCCGGGGTGTTGATGCCGGCCCAGAACTCCAGCGTCCCCTTCGCTCCAAGATTGGTGGCGAACCGCTGTGAGAATAGCTCGTCGTCCGCGAACCTCTTGAAGCCGGCGTTCAACCTGTCGAATTCAGCCGTGCTGAGGTCTTCCGGGGCCTTCTTGGCCAACTTGGAGAGTTCATCGGCCTTCTTGATGGCGTCGGCTGCTTCATCCCTGTCGCTGTAGTCAACCCCGGAGAAGCCGACCGCGCTCTGATCTGCGATTGCCCGCAGGGCCGTACTGGCTGTGCTGTCACTCTCGGTGGCCTTGTTCAGGAGCTCCTGGATCTCGTCACGCAAGGCAGTGACGTCGCCCTCGCTGGGCTCGGGGGCCGTCGTCCCCTTCGCAGCGCTGTCGGGGTGGCTGTCCGCCCTGACGGTAAATCCACTGCCGGACGTGGTGACCTTCAGGTTCTTGTCCAGGCCGTTCTTGATGGCTGTCCGCAGCTTGCGTTGGTAGTCCTTGAGCTCATCTCGAGTGTCTCTGAGGATGTCGCGGATGGACTTGGCCTGAAGGTGAGCGTCACTGAACTCCTCGGCCGTCTTGCCAATGAACTCCTTGGAAACGGTGGCGTTCACTCCAGCCCAGTTAGCCTTGTTGGCCGCGGTCTTGAGCCCTTTACCGGCCGCCTCCTCCATACGGTCGAGGTTGTCGACCATCTTCGTCCAGTCAGAGATGGCGTCGTCGAGGAGTGAGAAGTTGGCGGAACGGAGCGCTTCGAGGTCCATCAGTTGTCCTTCTTCTTGCTCGGTTCTCCGTACACCGGGTTCGGCTCACCGGGCTTGCCGACTCGCTCGTTGAAGCCCGCGTCGAGAGTGTCGATGCTGCTCATCTGGCGGTGGATGTAGTCCTCGTCGCCCGCATGCAACTTCTTGGTGACCCGCATGTGGTTGGAGATGTGCCCGCAGGCGTCTCGTAGAGACTTGAGTTGCTCGTCCCAGCGGGTGGACACGTGCTGCAGGGCTCCGCCTAGCGCGAAGCCCTGTGTCGATAGGTTCCCTGCGGCCTTTTCGGTACTCGGCACTGCCAATCGGGCCTCATCCCAGAGGCGGTCGAACAGGCCGTGTGCGTGCTCACCGATCTTCGCCAGCCCGGCTTCGCTGACCTGAAGGTCACCGTAGGAGCCAGGATCGGCGGTAGGGCCGCCACCCATCCCTGGATCTGTCTGGTTTAACTGCATCTGTGCCGGCTGACGCTCCGCCGCCTGAGACTTCAGCTGTTCCCACTCATCCCACGCCATAGGTGCATCCTTCCCCCGTGAGCTCGGCCACCCGGACGGATGGCGGCGCACTGGCTCAACTTAACAACGTGCCTGTTCTCACGCAGTGTTGTGCAACTGGTCGGCGGTGCCTGTTGGCTGGTATGGGCACGTACCGGTACCGAGTCGCGGCTTGTGGGCGGGTTTGGCACTCATTGTTGATCTTTCCTCGGGCCGATTTACAACTGCCCTAATGCAAAGCTCAGTTGGATGTGACGCTGAGTGTGACTAGAGTGACGCGGGCGCGATAAGTGACCACCTAGCCACCGCGATCGTGAATCGGTCGGGCAGGCGGGTAACGGGGGAGGGAGCATCGTGCTTGCTACAGGTGGGCGCGGGGGTGCGGCGCCGTCATCGGACGCGGACCTCAAGCGTGGCCTAGAGGCACTGAAGACGTTTCGCCGGCGCATCAACACACTGCTCACGGAGTTCGAGGGTTCGGCGGGTGGTTCGAGCGAGGTCGGGGGGTACAAGCTCACCCGGGGTGCCTTCAGCGGTGGGGGCAGTGCGTTCCCCGCGGCCGACAGCCTGTACTCGCAGTACGACCAGGTTCACGAGCGGCTGACCTCGCTCTCCAAGATGCTCGGTGACCAGATCGACGCCATGAGCATCGCGGTACATGGCGCGGACGTCGGCTTCGACAACCTTGACGAGGATCTGCGGCAGCGCTTCTGGGCGATCCAGACGGAGGTCCGCCGCGAGCAGCTGCCGGATGGGCGTGAGCGGGGCGGCGAGCCTGACGCGCGAGGTGGCCACGGCAGTGACAAGTCTGACGCGGGGTGGTCGTAGTGGGCTTCGAGGGACACCGCCTCAACGACATGATCGACTTGGTCGAGCAAGCGAACCCTGCCGACTTGGAGAGCGCCGGGGAGGCGCTCAAGAAGGCGCGCGACGCGATTGCCGCCGCCGCCAAGGAGCTCGGCGAGCACATCGATCGAGTCGACTGGGAAGGGGCATCGGGGGAGGCGTTCCGCAAGTGGGGCAAGAACCTCGTGAAGGACACGCATCAGCTCTCCGACTTCGCCGACACGGCCAGCGTTCAAATCGCTTCGGCCGGCGCGGGGTTGGCGTCTGTCCGCAGCTCCATGCCGCCCCGTGACCAGCGTGCGGACCCAAAGATGGTGGAGGACATTCCCACCCCCAAGAGGGTCGATGGCAATGCGGAGTACGATGCCGCGGCCAAGGCGGAGAATCATCGTCAAGAGGCGATCAACCAGATGAATCGGTTGTCGTCGTTCTACCAGGTGTCGCAGCACTCGATGGCTGGGCAGGAGCCTCCCACGTTTTCGGCTATGCCGGACGTCGGGGTGCCGAAGGGGGAGTCAGGCATCACTCCCGGCACGGAGCAGGGTGCAGCAAACTCCGCAGTAGCCGCCGGTAGTGGTCAGGTCATGCCTGACCGTCCTACCGCCACCGCGACGGGAAGTGACCCGCGTCCGAACGGACCCTTGCCGTCCCACAATGGCGAAGCTGGCCCGATCGCCTTGCCGGACTCGGCCGTTTCGCCGGATCGGCCTGTCGGCACGGAGATTGACAGCGTGGATACTCTGCCGCCGCAGACAGTAAGTCCGGCACTCAGTTCGCCACCTTCGACACCAGGTCCAACGGGTGGTGCTGGAGAGCCTGTTCCTCCCATGGGAACTGGTCCGCGTATCCCTGCGAAGGGTGCCCCTGTTGCGCGTCCCCCAGTTCCTGGAATTGGACCGAAGACCTCACTGCCGAGCCAGGGCCGAACGGGCACGACAGGCCCAGTGGGACCAACCGCAAACCCTGGACGTGGCCCGTCGAGCCCGAACGGGCGTACAGGTCCGACGGCCCAAGGGAGAACCGTCAGTGGCCCGACGGGCACTGGGCAGCCGCCAATAGGGCGTGGTGTCACTGGAGGAACACCACGCCCCACCATGCCGGGCCCGCGTCCTAGCCTCCCAGATACTGGTGCGGGGCACGGCAATGGCGTCGTCGGGGGGCGGCCCGCTCCTGGCCCCGTGCCGGGTTCGTCGGGCTCCAGGTTGCCGCGCGGCCCGGTGATCGGGACCGAAGGCTCTGTTGGTTCAAGGGCAACGAATGGGGCCGGAGGCCAACGCGGAGTCGTTGGAGCGGCACCTAGTGGCACAGCTGGTAGCGGGCAGGTGCCTCGCCGGCTTGTCAGTAATCCCGACGGCGTGGTCGGTACTCCCAAGGCGCGGACGGCTACCGCCACGGGCCGCAGGAACGGATTCACAGCCGGCGGTTCTGGCCTGGTGCGTGGTCCTGCGGGCACACCACAACGCCCGGAAGTTGACGGCGAGGGCGTGCAGAGGCCCGACTACCTGGTCGACGACGAGGAAACATATCTGCCAGGCAACGTACGGCACGTGCCGTAGGTGATCGACCAATCGTGAGCAAGGACGTGCAGGGCATGAGGTCAGAGGCCAGTCGACGCGGCGGGTGGGTTGCGTCGTTTGAGGGCGGTGCAGGGAGACGCATCGCCTCCGTGGGCTCGGTATTGGGTGTGCTGGCCCTCATGGCACTAGGGCTCGCACCGAGTGCGACGGCGGACGACATCCAGTCGGAGCTATGGCACCTGGAAGCCATGGGCGCTAATGACCTGTGGGACGTCAGTACGGGCGAGGGCATCAAGATTGCAGTCGTCGATACTGGCGTTTCGGAGACGCCGTCGCTCAAAGGCCGCGTACATCCGGGCAAGGACGTGACAGGCATGTCTGGAGCCTCGACGGATGACTACGACGGACATGGAACCACGATGGCGGAGTTCATCGTGGGGTCCGGCCGAGGTGCCGGGATCAAGGGCTTGGCGCCCGGAGCCGAGATCGTGTCCTTCCGCACAGGTCTGGGTGGCAAGTTCACCAAGAGGGGAAGCCGAAGCGCCGAAGCAATTCGGGCCGCGGCCGACAGTGATGCCCGGATTATCAGCATGTCATTTGGTTCCGACTTCGCGTATCCAGATCAGGAAGAGGCCGTGAAGTATGCCGCCTCGAAAGGCAAGTTGATGTTCGCTGGCGTCGGAAATGATGGAGAGAAGAAGAACTTCATCGGATACCCCGCCGCATATCCGTCCGTCACTGGCGTATCCGCCGCCGACAAGTCTGGCAAGGTCGCGAAGTACTCAGAGTTTGGCGAGTATGTGGATCTGGCGGCGCCAGGCCTGAACCTCCCCAAGTGGTGCGATGAGACGTTCCGCTCGTACTGCGACAACGGAGGTGGCACCAGCACGGCCACAGCCATCGCCTCGGCCTCCGCCGCACTGATCTGGTCCAAGCACCCCAACTGGACGTCGAACCAGGTTCTCCGCGTCCTCATCGACACTGCAGGCCGTGACTGGCCGAAGGACAAGCCCAGCGACTATCTCGGCTACGGGCTGATTCGTCCCGCCCGTAATGTCGTCAAGGGCGAGGGGAAGCCCGGCCCCGCGGACATCGACCCCATCACCAATAAGAAGACGGCGGTCGTTGGTTCCGGCGGCGGGGGGACAACTCCTTCTGCCTCTGCGCCGCCCGCCGCTTCTCCACAGCCCTCGAAGAAGGGCACTTCCGGCGACAAGGCCGCCGTAGCTGCGAAGTCGTCGGATGAAGGAAATAGCCAGCCATGGCTGGTGCTAGGCATCCTCGCCGCAGCTGCAGTGATCGGCGGCAGCGCCTTCGCAGTGATGCGTGCTCGGCGCAGAGCCTGAACGCGCCGCAGCATCACCCCGACACATACCAGCATAGGTTCACGAAGGGAGCCCAGCCGTGGCTGACGGCCAGAAGTTGAACAACGAGCAAGTGGCGCTGCTGAAGAAAGAGATCGTGGGAAAGTACGAATCGGTCCAGCAGCAGCTCAAGCGCCTCCAGGGCACCCTCGACACGATGGAGGTGAACTGGCGAGGCGTCGGCGCTCATGCATTCGACAAGAAGCAGACTGAGCTCAACGAGCGCATGCAGGCGATCGGGCGAATCCTGGTGGACTTCCTGGAAGGCATCAGCGGCAACGAGAAGCTCACGGACGGACTCGAGGACCAGGTCCGGTCGACGATGGACAGCATCGACGTGCAGTACGGCGGCAAGCACTCGGCCATCAACAGCTACTGAAGCACTGAATCCCGCGGAGGGCGAGTCCCCCGCAACCGCAGAGAGACGGGGTAGGCATGGCGAACGTTCACTACGGCGAGATGGCGGTAAAGTACGGCGGCCTTGACGCCATCACTACCGAACTCGGCAACCAGGCAAAGCAGTTGGAAGCCGACCTCGCGGACATCAAGCGGGCGGTGGCGAAGGTGGCCGAGGGCTGGGAGGGCAAGGCCCACGAGGCGTACGTCCTGAAGCAGAAGGAGTGGGACAACAACGTCGAGGCCATCCACCGGGCTCTCGTCGAAATCGGCCAGAAGGTCGGCCAGGCCGGCGGTGACTACCGGGGTGGTGACCTGAAGGGCGCCAGCTACTTCCAGTGAGCCTGAGAAGTAGCGCAGAACGTTGGGGTGGGCACGCGCGGGAGGTGCCCACCTCGTTCTGTTGCGGTGGGGCCGTCTCCCGGGACGGGTTCCCCTAGTACGACGACTGTGCCAGCGCCCCGGTGAACCGCCTCCACGCCTCGTGCCCCACCGTCGCCCACGGCCGCTCCACGTCCTTGGAGTCACGGACGACGACGAGATGTCCGTTCCTGGCCACCTCGACGCAGTTGTTGCCGGAGGCCTCGGAGTACGTCGACTTCAGCCACTTCAACTCAGGCAAAACGGGTCCTCTTATAGATCTCTGGCGATTTCGAGGATGACGTCCCTCGACTGCTTGGGATTCAACGCCAGTTGTTCGACCGCGTCCAGGCGTCTGCGGAAGTTGGCCAGTTGTGTGGGGGAGTCGAAGAAGACCGCTCCAGTCGGCGCGTCCACCTGCACAGTGTCCAGGTGTGGGCTGTCGGCCGCCGCGTACAGTACGGAGTCGCCGGCCATCGGGAACCCGCCGACGCTGAACGGGATGACCAGGAGCGTCACGTTCTCGCGCTCGCTCTCTTCCAGGAGGCGGTTGAGTTGGGCCTTGGCGACGTGGGCGCCGCCGATCTGCATGCGTAGTGCCGCTTCGTGAATCAGGCCCTCGTAGTCCACTGCCGGATCTTTGGTGATTACGGTGTGGCGACTTAGGCGTTGGGCGATGCGGAGTTCGACCTCTAGGCGTGGGAGCGCCGGGATGAACAGGTCGAAGAGGGCGCGGGCGTGGTCCTCGACCTGGAACATGCCAGGGAGGTGGGCTGTCTGGAGGGTGCGGAGCGACGTGGCGTGGTGCTCCAGTTCGGCCACGTCGAGGAAGTCGGGCGGTACCTTGCCGCGGTACTCGTCCCACCAGCCAGAACATCTCCCGCCCGTCATGGCGGCCAAGGCATCGACCAGGGTTGGGTCGTCACACTCGTAGATGCTGGCCAGCCGACGCAGGCGCTGTTCGCTGATGCCGAAGCGCCCGGCTTCCGTGTTGGAGATGGTCGTGCGGTCAGTGCCGAGAAGTTCGGCGGCTCGTGGGGCAGGCAGCCCTGCGGCCTCTCGCAGCCGTCTGAGCTCGGCGCCGAAGCGTCGTTGCCGGATGGTCGGTGCCTGCCGTGGTGCCATGTGCCCTCTCCTCGCTCGCGCTCAGTGTGCCCATCGACCGTTCACGCGTCTACGAGATACGTAAATTCAACTCGTTAAAGTGAAAGTGGTCTCACGGGTTGGAAGTCGAGGTCTATGGTGTGACGCAGGCCACCGCCAACTCCCCTCCAGAGGTGAACTATGGACGCACCGGCCCCGCACACCGGCACCCCCACCCCCTTCGACGCCACCCCCACCCGCGTCGGCTGGGACGCCTCCGTCCTCGACCCGCTCCGTCCCGTCGCTGAAGCCCGCCACCGCGCCCGCGTGTGGGTTCAACAGCGTTGGCAGCTCCTGGAGTTGGCCGACTCGGTCGAGCTGGCCGTCGCGGAGCTGTGCACGAATGCCGTACGTCATGGGGGCGGGCTCGCGGGACTTGAGCTGATTCTGGGAGCGTCCCGGCAGTACGCCCCGCCCGTGCTGCGCGTGCTCGTCATGGACCATCGGCCGGACCAGATCCCCGAGTTGGCAGGGGACGGTAATCCGCTTAGTGAGCAGGGGCGCGGGCTTCATCTGGTCGACGCGCTTTCGCGCCGGTGGGGCTGGCACAGTACCGGTTTCGACGAGAAGCAGGTCTGGTGCACCTTCGCCATCGCGTCAGCGTCTGTTCCCTAGGAGCTCCACGGGGCGACCGTGGCGTCACGGCCGCCCCGTGATCTGACCCAGGGATGTGAGTCGGAGGGTGCCCAGGACGACGTGTGCCACGGGCGCCGTCATCTCCGCCGTATCAGCCAGCTGCGAACGCCGAATCGGTGCCGCCGCCGGCCCCGACGGCACGTCTTCCCCCTCCGAATCATGCGCGGAATCCTCACGCGCACTGATCGCGGACGGCAATATCACCGGGCCGGTGTGCCCTACTCCGCCGAAACCCCACCATTCCGAGGCGAAGGCTCCAGGTCGAACTCTCCGTCCCGTGCGCCCAGTACAAAAGCGCGCCACTCCGCCTCCGTATACCGCAGCACCGTCTCCGGCTCCAGGGATGACCGCATCGCCACGGCGCCCTCGGGCAGGTACGCGATCTCGACGCGCTCCTCGTGCGCCTCGGTGCCCGGCGCGCTGTGCCACTCGACGTCGGAGATGTCGAGGGCGTAGAGCTCGTCCTTCTCCCGCTCCTTGCGCGCCTTGACGCCCTGCTCCGACTCCTGGTCCCCTGCCTCGGCCATGATGACTCGGCCCCTTCCTGACGTGCCAACGAACGGTTGGCTCAGCCTACTTGGAGCCCTGCAACGCTCGCTCCACAATGGCGTGGCCTGTGCGCCGCGTGCTTGGCTTGATGCCGTTCCCCCTCCCAGGCTGTCAAGGATGTGTGAGACCAGAGAAAGCCGATACGGCCTCAGACAGCTCTTCTTGTCGGTAGCCGGTTCGGAGGAATATTTCGCGGGGGCTCATTGCCGAAGTGGTAGTGAATTTCAGCAAGGTTAGCCAGACAGTGCTGGTGTGCTCTGCAAGGTTGACGCTAATGATTCCCCTCGAATTGACGTCTGTAACGACGGGATCATCAGAGGATTTAAGGTCTCGATCGACGGTGAAGTGTACCGTCGTTACTCGGTCGACGAAAAGTCGCACTTTCGTCACTGTGTCAATCAGAATGGAGACATCTGAAGAAGTGCATCCGAGTTCTCGCAGCTGTATTTCTGGCAGCTCGAGCGCTTGGTGTGCGATCTGAAATAGTGCTTTGAATGAATCTCGACTCAGTGACGCTTCACGAATGACGTATGTGCGGAAGGGGGCAATCAAGCGGTCGAGTGCGTCGTCGTAGATGTAGCGGTCCCGCCCTTCGTCTATCGTGAGAACATTCGCATCCAGTAGAGGATTTTTGCTAGGTAAGGGTCGGTGAGAAACATCTGGTACCCGCCCCCTTCCAGCTTCACGCTGACCATGTTGAGCGTGTCTCCGGAGTAACTTTCGAGGAAGGACACAAGCGCTGCGGTTTCCGTCTGTAGGGGGGATCCATCCGCGGTTCTCGCAAGTCTGCGACGGTACGTGTGGATCAGGCTGTTCCGTGAGACCTCTCCGGTTTCAATGGAGACAATGTTTTGCATCGCGCCAAGGAGATCCCGAGGACACCTGTCCTCGCCCGCTGCTGCGGTGATGAGCTCCCTCAATCTGTGCTGATCCATCGCCCTCCGTTAACGCTGACTTCCGCACCTCCTCCGGGGCCTCGGATCAAGGCTTCTCCCTCGTCGTAAGGGAACGAAACCTTAGCTCTCGCTCCTTGCGGGCCTTGACGTCCCCGTGCGGTGCCTCGACGCTCTTGCCCTGTGGCTCGGCCATGGTCGGGCGGCCCCTTTCTGACGTGCGAATGACTGTCCGTTCACCCTGCTTGGGGACGATGACCGCGCTCCGAAACGGGCCGGTTCGCACTGCCGCGACTTGCTTGCGTGCCTGGGCCTGAGGCTGGCCCGGAGCCGTTGGAGCACCATGTGACGCACGAGCCAACCTGAGCACGTGGGGTTAATTCGTTCCTGGCAGCGGCCCAAAATGGGAAGGGTCAGCCGGACCGCCCTCTTCCTCATGCCATTCGCAGTGAGTTGCGTAGACGTACGAATCTCCTGAATTGAGGAAATAGATGCGGCCATGTGTAGGGGGTTTGAGTGTTGGGATCAGTGACTGGGCCTCGGTGAATGATGCCTCACTGATGGACAAGTAGTCCATCCTGGGCATCAGATGCATCATTTCGATATTGGAGAACAGGACATCGATTCTAGTGTTCGCTCCGTCGATGTTTATGCTGCGTAGGAGTAGCTGCGAATAGCTGACGGTGTATTGCCATACGCGAAATGGTCGCGGCCATTCTGTTATCGGCTGCATTTTGACTCAGTCGTCGAACGAGGCGATGATTACTCCCTTGCTAAGTGCCGACGCTCCCTCTCCGGACAGGGCAACTTTTGCGCCGTGTGGTGGGTCGAAGAAATCCACGCGTCGACCATAGCGGTCAATCCAGTTCAGCACGACGTGGTGGGAGTTTGATGCAGCTATGTCGGCCGCGGATTCAACACCGAAGATCTGCCCGGTGCGTGCGGTGCCTCCTACGCATCGAACTATGCAAGTGGCTTCCGATGGTCCTCTGCTTTCGACAGAAACAATCTGAAGTCTGCTGTTCTCAAAATCAGCCATGTTTGTAGGCCTCCGAAACGAAACGGGACACTTGTTCCTTTGTAAGTTTAGGGATGTCCCATTCTAGGGCATCGCTGATTCCCTCATAGCTGTTGATCTTCGGTACGTGTATATCCATGCCGGCAAGAATGTCCCGCGCGGCATCTGCCGGCAGCTGAATGCTGGCGCGGCTTGCCAGTTCGGATGCGGGAAGCCCCACTGCTACCTCTGCTTCAGCCCGAATGTATCCCGGTGCAGTAGGAACTCCGTCGATTGCACTGTGTGGGATTAGTTGGACTACGGCATCCCCAAATTTTTCTGAGTGCCTGGCGAAGGCCGTGGCCACGCCTGGATCTGTGGATGTGGGAGTGAAGCCGACATCCTGAGCCCCGCTGCTGGCGTTGAAGTCCCGCGTAGTGCCCCGGAACAGATGCTCTTCGTCAGGGCACCCGGTAGGTGCCAGCCCCAGGGGGTCGATGGCGGAAGTCGGGTTCTGGACGTAGCTATTGGGATTGAGAGCCGGTGCGAGGCCGAGTGGGTCGGCGGTGAGATACCGCCCGATTTCTGGATCGTAGTGCCGGAAATAGTTGTAGTGCAGGCCTGTCTCCGCGTCGAAGTATTGGCCTGGGAAGCGGAGGGGGGTGTATGTCGTGCTGCCGGTCGCCCACGTGGTGGTGCCCCACAGGGTGGTGCGGGTACGCCAGGCTATTTCCCCCGTTTCGTCGAGCAGCTCGGTGGGAGTGCCGACAAGATCGGTCACGATGGCGAAGAAGCGGGCGTCTATCTCGTCCTGGGGCGCATCCGTTGCCGTGATGCGCTCGGTCTGCATGATCGGGCGGAGACCCCGGTAGTCCCAGGTGAGGGTGACTGGGTTCGACAACTCCGTTGATCTAGTGGTCTGTTCGCACAGCGTCGTGCCGTCCCAGGTGAAATCGACCCGCTCCACGACCGTCTCGCCGTCAGACGCCAGGCGCAGCTTCGCCGTACGCCGGCCCAGCGGGTCATTGGCGTAGCGCCATCGCGTGCCGTCAGGCGTGAGCACCGACGTCAGGCGGTCCTCCGCATCCCACGTGTAGCGCCACGTATCCGGCTTGCGGGACAGGCGGGTCTTCTGGCGGAGGGTGATGCGGCCGAGTTCATCGTGCTCGTAGCGGACGCCACCCGCTCGCGTGATCCGCGTGCCGACGTACGCCCGCGACCCCGTCGCCTCCTGCCCCGGATGCTCGGCAGGCCAGGCCGCCTCCGTCTGGTTGCCCGCCGCGTCGTAGGCGTACGTCTCCGTCCAGTTCGCCGCGTGGACCGCCGTCACCCGGCCCGCCGCGTCCAGGTCGAAGCGGCGGTCGCCGGAGAGCTGGTCGTCGATGGCTATGAGGTTGCCGTCGGCGCGGTAGGTGTAGGCGCGATGCTGGATAGATCGGCCGCTGGTGGTGGTGGTGACCGATTGGCCCGTGAGGCGACCGAGCTCGTCGAAGGTGTGGTCCAGCGTGATGGATTCACCGATGTGGCGGGCGAGTTCGCGGCCTGCCGCGTCGTAGGAGAAGTCGATGGTCCGGCCGGACGTGACCAGTTGGGTACGGCGTCCCGCTTCGTCGTACGTCCACGAGCTGGTGGCACCCGAGGGTGTCGTGCGACCAGTGCGGCGGCCCAGTTCGTCGTATGTGTACGTGACCTTGCGGTCGTTGACCGTCTCGGATCTGAGCCTGCCGTAGCGGTCGCGCAGCAGAACCAGCGTGGTGCCAGGGCCCGTCGCCTGGGCTAGCTGGTCGGTCAGGTCGTGGACGAACGTGGTGACCTGGCCGTCTGCGTCCTTGCGTGTGACCTGGCCGAGTGCGTTGCGCTCGAAGGAGATGGTCTGTCCGACGGCGTTCGTGCGGGACGTCAGCTGTCCGGCGCTGTCGTGAACGTACGTGAGCGTGCGGTCGTCGAAGTCTGTTTCCGATATCAGGCGGCCGGCCGGGTCGTATGCGTAAGTCCACGTCAGACCCTGCGGGTTGGCCACCTCGGTGAGGCGCAGCTCGTGGTCGTGGGCGAACTCGTAGCGCACACCGTCCGGGCCCGTGCGGGCGGACAGCGTGTCGAAGTAGGTGTACTCGTAGCGGGACACGGCACCCATCGCGTCGGTGTGCGTGGTGCAGTTGCCCTCACCGTCGTACGTCCATGACTCGACGGCTCCGTCCGCCGACGTACGCCGTGCCAGCTGCCCCTCGACGGTCCATTCGAGGCGTGTCGTGGCGCCCATCGCGTCCGTGATCGTGACGGGTCTGCCGAAGGCATCACGCTCGTAGCGGGTCACTGAGCCCAACGGGTCGGTGATCTCGAGGGGGAGCCCGGCCCGGTCGCACCGGACCGTTGTCACGTTGCCCAGTGGGTCGGTGACCGCGGTGTGGTGGCCTGCTTCGTCGTACGTGAAGTGCGTGGTCTGGCCCGAAGGGCTGGTCACCGCCGTGCGGTTGCCGCGCTCGTCGTAGGTCTGGCGCCAGATCGTGCCGTCCGGATTCACCACCTTCAAAGGCAGCCCGAGTTCGTTGTACTCGGAACTCGCCTCGCGTCCGTCCGGGCGTACGGCGGTGAGCAGGTTGCCTGCCGTGTCGTAGCTGAGGGACGTGGTGCGGCCCAATGGGTCGGTGCGGGAGAGCAGCCGGTTGTAGTGGTCGCGTTCGTAGCGGGTGACCGCGCCGAGCGGGTTGATGTCGGCGACCACCTGCCAGGCGTCATTGATCAGGAAGCGACGGGTGTGGCCCTCGCCGGTGGTGGTCGTCGTGACCCTGAGCCCGGTCTCGGGGTCCGTCGTGTCATAGGTGAGGCGCAGGCTCATATGGCCTTCGGAGCCGCCCTCGGCGACGCACCTGTCCTGGTCGTCGTACGTGTACGTGTAGCTGCGGTCGTTGGTGTCCGTCCACGAAGTGACCCGGCCCGAGCCGTCGTACGTGAAGCGGAGCGGCATGCCGGAGGAGTTGAGGACCTCGGTCAGGTGGCCGTCGGCATACCGGTAGCGGACCAGCTCCTGATCCGTGCCGTCGGCGGCCGCACCCGCCAGGTGGAGGGCGGTGACGCGACCGTTTTCAGTGGTGAGTTTCAGGTGGTAGCCGCCGCTGTGCGCCAAGGAGCGTGGTGCGCCTTCGGCGTCGTACTCGAACGTCAGCCAGTTGCCGTTGCGGTCGTCGATCTGCTCCAGGACCGCCAAGTCGTCGCCGCGGTCGGCGAAGTGCCACTTCCGCAACGTGGACGGATCGGTGATCGTGTAGCCGTCTTCCTCGCGGTCCAGCGGCCAGCGCGGACCGTGGCTCGGCAGGGTCGGCAGGCCGGGCGCTGGGTGAGGGTAGGCGAGCAGCAAGCCGTCCTCGGTGACGAAGACGACGCCCTCGACGTCGATTTCGAGGCGCTGGTCGATCGTCGACGACCAAGAGGGGCCAAACCAGTGCCCCAGCCGGTAGCCGGACTCCACCCTGCGCTTGAAGACCAGAGGCAGGGCACCGGGCAGTGCCACGTCCGTCTGGGGCAGATACATCTTGCCGGTCGCGAGGTCGATCGGGTCGGTTCCGCGGCTCTCAACCCCCTCACGGCGTGAAGGCCCCGCGGGATCCTCGCCGACAGCCTCACGCGCTCCCCGCCGTGCGCCCGACTCCGCTGCGTCTCTCGCGGCGCCCTTCACTCCTTGCTCGACACCGGCCCGGGCCGCTCCGCGTGCGAAACCGGCGCCCTTGGCGCCGGCCAGCTCCGGCAGCATCCTGCCCCCGAACTCGGCGGGGTCCTTCTTGAAGTTCTCGTATGCGTCTTTCGCCGCCCGGTCGGGGTGCGTCGCCGTGGACGCGAGCCCGGCCAGGGTCATGTTCACGTTCTGCATATAGGCGGCAGGGTGCGTGATGTTGTACGGATCGATCGGGGCCAGGCCGCGTACGAAATTGATCAGCCCTCCCGTCCCCTTCAGCGCGCCGCCCACGGTGTGCTGGACTTCCGTGTTGATCGTCTTGAGGCCGTCGAGGGAATTGGACTGCAGCCGGTCCAGCGGCGGCGGTTCGGCGGGAGCATGCGCCAGAGCGGCCTTGACCATGGACTCCGCCGACTGGCCCGCCTCGTTGCGCTGACGACGGGCCTCGGCGAGGATCTCGCGGGCCAGTTCGAGGTCGGCCTTGCCCGGGTCCTTGAACGGCTCGGGCCGAGGGCCCGGATCCTTGTGGGCCTTGATCGCGGCGTTATACGCATCGGCTCGTTTGTTGTACGCCTCGACTGCTGACTCGGATGCCTGCCGACTCTTCTTGTACAAGTCGATCGCGTCCTGCGCCCGGCCTTGTGCCCACTTGACCGTTTCCGCGTACTTCTCCAGGGCCTCACCGGCGCTTCCGCAGGCGTCCGCCGCGTGTAGCCACTTGACCGGGTGCATGGCGAACCTCTCCCGGAAGGTGGCGGCTGCCTCGCCCTTCCAGTGGGAGGAGTCCAGCCTGCGCATGCCCTGGCCGACCTTGTCGAAGGCCTTGCGGAAGTCCTTCAGGTGTTTCGCGCTCTTCCGGATCGTCCCGGGGTTGCCGTGGACGAGTTCATTGGCCTGCTCGGTCTCGCCGAGCTGCCGTTCGTCGACCTCCGCGCCCAGAGAGGAGGCGACGCCGCCACCGACAGCGTGAACCATTTCCGCGGCACGGTCCGCACCGATGTGATCGAGACCGTCAGCGAGTTTGTCGGAGCCCCATTCGACGCCTTCACCGACAGCCTTCTTCGTCGTGTCCCAGCCGTCCTCCAGCTTTCCCAGACCTGAGTTGACGACATCACCGAGACCACCGAACCCCATCAGCCCGCGTCTCCGCCCTGCTGCGTCCCTTGCTGGGCCTCAGCCTGTGCACGCTCCTCGGGCGAGGGGCCGAAGCCCTCGTCCAGCAGGGCTTCGTACTGCTCGTCGTTCATACCGGCGGCTCGTTGGGAGGCCTCAGGTCCGAGCAAGGTCGAGGTCAGCGCATCCCGGCCGGCGTCCTGGTATCCCTGCTTGATGTTCTCCCCCGCCTTCTCGAACGATTCCTTGCTGTAGTCCGGGTCGGCCAAGGCATGGTTCTCGGCCAGTTCGCCCCAGCCCATCTGGGTGACCTCGTCCTCGGTCGCGTACGGGTTGCCGCTCACGGAGTTCGCCAAGACCTTGAAGGACCCGCCCACGTACTGCTCGGTCTCGTGCATCGTCCCGGCTGTGAGGCCCACTCCCTGTGCGAAGTCGTTCCCTTCCTTGAACAGGGCCCGCACCCCCCACTCCCATCGCTCGCAGAACGAGTTGAAGGTGGACGTCAGGCCGCCGTGCCCCAGCTCAAGGCCCGTCAAAGCGATGTCCTCAAAGCCGCGACCAGCGCTGGCCGCACCGATCGGTCCGAGCTCTTTGAGCTCTTCCAGGGTCAGGTTGATCCCCTGGGCGATCAGGTCCAGGCCGCCTGTCGCCAGATCAGACGCGTCGTCACTCACTGTCCGTCCTCCCCGTGTTCGTCGGCGTCGACCGCCACCGCGTCAGGGACGATCCCCCGCACCGGCGGGAGCAGCACCTCGTCGCCTTCGCTTCCCACGTCCAGGGCCACGCCGCATGGCACGCCCAGCGCCGGGATCAGCCCGTCCAAGAGGCGAGCGCCCAGAAGTCGTTGGTACTCCCAGTGGCGGGCCGCGTCCCCGCGCATGACCGCGAACCGTGCCAGCGCTTCCTCGTTCGAGAAGGCGTAGAGCCATCTGATGCCGTTGAAGTCCGCGGTGAGTGGAGACGCGTCCCCACCTAGCGGCAACAGGACGGCGGAGCGCCGGAACTCACCGAGCAGGACGGCGAATTCCCGGCGAATTCGCGTGCTGTCGTCCTGTACATCGGGTACGGCAGCCGCAGGCACGGTCATGTCGGCCAGGTCCGCGAGGCGGGACCGTCGGCCGGGTCCCGGTCGTGTCCTTTCCTCGTAATCGATCATGCTCGAAATCCTCGCATGGTCTGGATCACGCAGTGCAACTCAGAACTCCCCAGCCACCAACCCGGTCTGCACCAACGGCTTCCCCTGCCTCCTGGAGACAAAGGTCCCCCGCCCCACCGGCATCGGCCGAGGCCGCACCCCACCCAGAATGTCGCCCTCGCCCGGATCCCCGGCGAGCACCACACCCTGCGCGCCCAGCTCCTTCATTCGCTGCATGAAGGGTTCGTACGACGCCCGCCCCGCGCCCGCCGTCGACCGAGCGATGATGAAGCGGACACCCACGTCGCGGGCGAAGGGGAGCAGTTCGGTGAGCTGGCCCAGTGGGTTGCCGCTGGAAGTGGACACCAGGTCGTAGTCGTCGACGATCACGTACACTGTCGGACCCCGCCACCAACTGCGCTCCCGGAGCTGCTGAGCGGTGACGTCGGCCGTCGGCGTACGGCGTTGCATCAGGTCGGCCAGGGCCGTCATGTGGTGGTCCATGGCGTTGGACATGGGGATGTACTCCGCCAGGTGCGAGGTCGGGGTCACGTCGAGGAGGGAGCGGCGGTTGTCGACCACGAAGAGTTTGCAGTCGTCGCCGCTGTAGCGCTCCGTGAGGCGGGTGATCAGCAGCCGCAGCAGGTTCGACTTGCCCGACTCGCTCTCGCCGAAGACGAGGAAGAACGGGTCCTGCTCGAAGTCCACGAAGACCGGTTCGAGGTTGGCCTCGTCGAGGGCGAAGGACACACCCCGCTTCGGGAAGACGTTGCCCGGCGGGAGCTGTTCGGAGGGCAGCTCCCTCGGCAGCAGGCGGACTTCCGGTGCGCCCGGCTCCGTCCAGTGGCGGGACACCTCGGCGGTCAGGGTGGACGTGGCCTCAGCGAGGTCCGTGTCGGACGACAAGCCGTCGATGCGCGGGACAGCAGCCATGAAGTGCTGCTTCTGCGGGGACTGGCCACGGCCCGGCACCCCGGCCGGGACGTTGGCCGCCACCTTGCGGTCGATCTCGGAGTCCATCGTGTCGCCGAGTCGCAGTTCGAGACGGTTCATGAGGTGATCCTTGAGGTTCGCGCGGACCTCCATCGACCTCGATGCGGTGAGGACCAGGTGGACGCCGTAGCCCAGGCCGCGCGCCGCGATGTCCAGGACCGCCGGCTCCAACCCCTCGTATTCCGAGCGGAAGTTGCCCCACCCGTCGATGATCAGGAAAACGTCGCCCCACGGCTGGTCGGCCACCGTGATGTCACCGCGAGCCCTGCGCGCCCGGAAGTCGGCGATCGACGGGATGCCGGACGTCCGGAAGTACTCCTCGCGGCGGGTCATCACGCCGTACACCTCGGCGACCGTGCGCCGCACCCGCTCGGGGTCGAGACGCGAGGCGACCCCACCGACGTGGGGGAGCCCGGCCACGGACGCCATGCCGCCGCCGCCGAAGTCCAGCCCATAGAGCTGCACTTCGTACGGAGTGTGGGTGAGGGCGAAGGATGCCATCAGCGAGCGCAGCAGCGTCGACTTTCCGGACTGCGGTCCACCGACGATCTGCATGTGGCCGGCCGCGCCCGAGAAATCGCACCACAGTGCGTCACGGCGCTGCTCGTACGGCTTGTCGACCAGGCCGAGCGGGACGACGAGCCGCCCCGCTCCCTCGTAACCGGGTTGTGTGAGCCCACGCCCCGGCACGGCCGAGAGCCCCGGAAGGAGCGAGTCCAGGGACGGTGGACTGTCCAGCGGCGGCAGCCACACCTGATGGGCCGCCGGGCCCTGAGCCTCCAGACGGCGCACGATGACGTCGAGAACGGTGTCGGCCAGCGCGTCGTCCGGGTCCGTCGCCGACTGTGTGCGCGGCTCCGGAACCGCCGGCGCGGCGGCATAGCGGACGGGGACCTCAGCCGCCGTGAACAGCACCGGACGGCGATCGACGGGCAGTGGGCCGCCCAGCGCCGCGGCCTGCGCGGAGCCCGAGCGGTACACCCCGGATACATACGCCGCCTTGAAGCGCACCATCTCGTCCGTGCCGAACTTCAGGTAGCCGGAGCCGGGGACGTTCGGCAGCTGGTACGCGTCCGGCACACCGAGCGCTGCCCGCGACTCCGCGGCAGAGAACGTGCGCAGACCGACCCGGTAGGAGAGATAGGTCTCCAGGCCACGCAGTCGCCCCTCCTCCAGGCGCTGCGAAGCCAGCAGCAGATGCACGCCGAGCGAGCGGCCGATACGGCCGATCTGCACGAACATCTCGATGAAGTCCGGCTTGGAGGTGAGCAGTTCACTGAACTCGTCGATGACCAGGACGAGGGACGGGATCGGCTGGAGCGGGGCGCCGGCCGCGCGGGCCTTCTCGTAGTCGTGGATGTTCGCGTAGTTGCCCGCGTCGCGCAGCAGCTCCTGGCGCCGGTTGAGCTCGCCGCGGATGGAATCGCCCATGCGGTCGACCAGCGTCAGGTCGTCCGCCAGGTTGGTGATCACGGCGGCGACATGCGGCATCTGCGCCATGCCCGCGAAGGTCGCACCGCCCTTGAAGTCGGCAAGGACGAAGTTCAGGCTCTCGGAGGAGTGGGTGACGGCGAGCCCCAGGACCAGAGTTCGCAGCAGCTCCGACTTGCCGGAACCCGTGGCTCCCACGCACAGCCCGTGCGGGCCCATGCCCTCCTGTGCCGCTTCTTTGAGGTCCAGCATCACGGGACGGCCGTCTTCGCCGACACCGATCGGCACACGCAACCGCTCCGCCTGAGCGCGTGGGCGCCATGTCCGGGCGGTGTCGACCGAGTTCGCGTCACCCAGGCTCAGCAGGTCGGTGAACTCGAGATTGGCCAGGAGCGGTTCGTCGTCGTCCCCGCCCGATGCCACCCGCAGTGGGGCCAGCTGTCGGGCCAGCGCCTCGGCGCCTTCGTAGGAGAGGAGGTCGGGCGTGCCCTCGTACACCATGCCGTGTCCGGATTCGATGCGCAGCGACCTCGGTTGCACGACGACGGACAACCCGCCGCGTCCGCTGCTCAGTTCTCCTGGGACAACCTCCACGACCGTCACGCCTTGCAGCCCTTCGGAGGAGGCGAGGACCGACATGGGAGGCAGCGACAGACCATCGAGTACGACGACGATGTGGGGCTCGTCCGGCACATGAGCCCCGCCGGGGTGGAACCGGGGGCGTCCCTGCAGCCGGGTGGAGAGCATGGCCTCGAGCTCCACCGGGTCGCCGGTGATCATTCGCCGACTGCCCGCACCGTCCGCGGCGCCCTGCGTCTGGCAGTGCGGGAGCCACTTGGACCACTCCCACTCCGGAGCGGCCGTCTGCCCCGCCGCAACCGCGATCATCAGGTCCTGGGGGGAGTGCAGCGAAGCGAGAGAGCAGGTCAGCGCGCGGGCGGCTGCCCGAACCGTGCCGGGGTCACCGCTGACCGTCACGTGGTAAAAGGCCCGCAGGGACACCGCCATCGGCAGGTCCTCCAGCGTGCTGTGGGTAGCGAGGAAGCGCTGCATCGCGCCCGCGGTGAGCGGCTCCAGCTCGTCCACCGCAGCGGTCTGCGGCGGGACAAGCGGCGTGGCGAGCGCCTGCGGGCCGAGCCCGACCCGCACCTGCCCGAAGTCCTCGTCCCCTGTCCGGCGTTCCCAGACCCGGCTGCCTTCGGCAACCAGGGCCCACAGCTGCTCGGGAGACGGGTGGAGGTAGTACTGCGCGTCGCGCTGGGCCTTCGCGGTGTCCAGAGCTTGCCGCCGGGTCTGCTTGAGGTACCGGAGGTAGTCGCGACGCATGTCGGCCAACTGGCCCTGCGTCCCCCGGCGGTAGCGGATCAACATCGCGACGGACATGGCCACCGTCGACGCGACCATCACCATGCCCATGATCTTCATGAACGGATGCGAACTCGGCATGAAGAAGAACACCACGGAGCCGCCCATGCCCAGCATGGGTAGGAGCTGCATCATCGCGCCCTCTTGCTGCCCACGCGGCAGCTCGGGCGGCGGCTGCAGCATGACCTCTTCGGTGGGCACCTGGGACGGCAGAGCCCGAGGTGGGCGCTTCACGACGATGTGGCTCACTACGCACCAATTCCCCTACAGGGCCGATGTGTTCCGTCCGCCGCCCCGTTTCAGGCGGACGCAGGCCGCTGTGTGATCCTACTGATACAGGTGGTGACCGGTCGGCGGTAGGGTGCCGAATGTGCGCGTGAGCACTTGCTAATCCGGCCGAAGAGGGTTCGGGCAACTGGCCGATGAATCGGGGCATTTAGCGGCATGTGGTGAGGGCCGCCCCCAAGAACCAGCCAGCCGGGGCTGATTGCGCCGCGACGCACCGTGCGATGCGGCACAGTCGGCGGACACGCCGAGCGCACGACAGCAGCACCACTGATGACACCGCCATCAGGACCACCAGCACCGAGGGGGAGCAGCAAGGTGAGCATGACGGCCTCCGCGACGGCCACCGGATCGGGCCGACCCGGCCAGGGAACCCCTTCGGGACCCCCGTCCGGGACCGGCACGGGATTCGGCTTCTGCCGGGTCACCATCGTCGCGCCCGACAGCCGGATCGACGTGGCGCTGCCCGACGACATCCCGGTCGCCGACATCTATCCGGAGATCCTGCGTCTCTCCCGGCAGAGCCCCGCCGAAGGCGCCCCCGTCGGCTACCACCTCGTACGCCGTGACGGCGCCGTGCTCGACAGCGCCCGCTCCTTCGCGGCGCAGCGCATCCTCGACGGTGAACTCCTCACCCTGCGTCCGTTCTCGGAATCGCTGCCGCCCGCCGTCTTCGACGATGTGTCCGAGGCCGTCGCCTCCGCGGTGATGCGGGATCGCACGCTGTGGAACGGCGACCTGACGCGGGCGGCGGGGCTCATCGGCGGCGCTGTCCTGCCCGCCCTCATCGCCTTCGTGGCCTGGACGGCAGAGCCCCGCCACGACATGCACAGCCTTCCGGGCATCCTTGCCGCCGTCGCGGGTCTGCTGCTGCTCACCCTCGCCTGCGTACGTGCGCGGATCTACGACGACCGGGCCTCGGCCGTTGCACTCGGCCTCGGCGCTCTGCCGAACGTAGCTGTGGCCGGCTCCGGGTTGCTGCCCCTGACCGAGGGCCAGGGCATCGGCAGGCTCCAGTTCCTGCTTGCCTGCACAGCCGTGCTCATCGCCTCGGTGATCCTCACTCTGGTGTCGCCGCGCGGGGACGGCCCGTTCGTCGCCTTCGTCTTCGCCTCCGCCGTCGGCCTGCTCACGGTGTTCATCGCGACGCTCAGCAACCTGGACCCGATCGAAACCGCGGCGCTCTGCGCCCCGCTGGCTGTGGGGGCTCTGGCCTTCCTGCCGGGTCTTTCCATGCGGTTCGCCCGGCTCCCCATCGGTTTCGAGTCCCCGCACGCCGCGCGCAGCGAGTACGGCGCGGAGCCCGAGCCGCAGCAACCGATCGACGCCGAACGCATCGCCGCCCAGGCCCGCCGCGGTCACGAACTGCTGGTCGGCCTGGTGGGCGGCTGCTCCCTGGTGTCCATCGGGGCCGCGGCGGTACTCGGCTTCTCCGACGACGTATGGGGGCAGCTGCTTGCCTTCGCCACCGGCGTCGCGATGCTGATGCGCGCCCAGCTCTTCCGCTACACCGCCCAGGTAGCCGCCACGCTGGCCGCAGGCCTGGGGGCACTGGTGCTGCTCGGACTCGGCCTCTGCCTCAACCCGCCGCGCGAGCTGATGCGTGACGCCCTGCTCGGCGACAGTGCGGCTCTCAATGTCCGTACACTCTGGCTGATTGCGGCGATCGCGGCCGCTTCCGCACTGGTGACCGCCGTAGGACTGATCACATCGCGCCGGAGAGTCACTCCCTTCTGGGGCCGCTTCACGGAGATCGCCGAGGGCTTCGTCCTGCTGACGCTGGTCCCGCTGGCCCTGGCCGTCTTCGATGTCTACGCGACGGCTCGGGCGATGACCGGTAGGTGAACCCACCCCCGGGTCAGCCCCCGCACGTCGGCTGGTACCCTGTGTAACGGCCGTATGTGTACGCGCCCCCGGACCCCCTCGATCAAGAGTCTGACCAAGACCCTGACCGAGGACCTGGAGGCAGCGCCCAGCGGACCTCGCCTCCCGAGTAACGGAAGCTCCCCTGAGACTTAGACCAGGGGCACTCGGTGGCCACGTAAAGACTACGAGGAGTAAGCGTGTCGCTCGACGCCGCTACGAAGAAGCAGATCATGACCGAGTTCGGCCAGAAGGAGGGCGACACCGGCTCCCCCGAGGTCCAGGTCGCCATGCTCTCCCGCCGCATCTCGGACCTGACCGAGCACCTCAAGACCCACAAGCACGACCACCACTCCCGTCGTGGTCTGCTGATCCTGGTCGGTCAGCGCCGCCGTCTGCTGCAGTACCTGGCCAAGAAGGACATCCAGCGCTTCCGTGCGCTGGTGGACCGTCTGGGCATCCGTCGCGGTGCGGCGGGCGCGAAGTAAGACATCGTGAAGGGAGCGGTTCCCCACGCAAGAGGGGGCCGCTCCCTTTGCTGTATGCAAGCGTGCCGTACGTGATGTACGCATGCTCTACGTGCGAAGTGTCACCGGCCCTTTGTAGTCTGGTCGCACAACGTCATACGCACACCCATACCGGACTGGGCAGAATCGGACTGCACGGTTCAAAGACGTAACGGCGTCGCACGGAGCGACGAGACGACGTCACACGAACGAGGAGAAGCGCACCTCGAGGAACGCCGCCGCCGGTCCTCGGTAGTGGCCCCCGGGGTACAGCGAAAACTCGATCATCGAGCAATCGCGTACCGCCCGGGTGCTTCGATCGAAGACCGGCCCGCACCAGAAGGGCGCTTCTCCGCCACCGTCCCCGTGCCACACGGGCCAAGGGACGAAGACGAGGAGAAAACGCTAGTGGAGAACGAGACCCACTACGCCGAGGCTGTTATCGACAACGGCACTTTCGGCACCCGCACCATCCGCTTCGAGACGGGCCGCCTGGCCAAGCAGGCCGCCGGCTCCGCCGTTGCGTACCTGGACGACGACACCATGGTGCTGTCGGCCACCACCGCTTCCAAGCGGCCCAAGGACCAGCTCGACTTCTTCCCCCTCACGGTGGACGTCGAGGAGCGGCAGTACGCCGCCGGCAAGATCCCCGGTTCGTTCTTCCGTCGTGAGGGTCGCCCCTCCGAGGACGCGATCCTGACCTGCCGCCTGATCGACCGCCCGCTGCGTCCTTCCTTCAAGAAGGGCCTGCGCAACGAGATCCAGATCGTCGAGACGATCATGGCGCTCAACCCCGACCACCTGTACGACGTGGTCGCGATCAACGCCGCCTCCTGCTCCACGCAGCTGGCCGGCCTGCCCTTCTCCGGCCCGATCGGCGGCACCCGTGTCGCGCTGATCAAGGGCCAGTGGGTCGCGTTCCCGACGCACACCGAGCTCGAGGACGCCGTCTTCGACATGGTCGTCGCCGGTCGCGTCCTCGAGGACGGCGACGTCGCGATCATGATGGTCGAGGCCGAGGCCACCGAGAAGACCATCGAGCTCGTCAAGGGCGGCGCCGAGGCGCCGACCGAAGAGGTCGTGGCCGCCGGTCTCGAGGCCGCGAAGCCCTTCATCAAGGTCCTGTGCAAGGCCCAGTCGGACCTCGCCGCCAAGGCCGCCAAGCCCACCGGCGAGTTCCCGGTCTTCCTGGACTACGAGGACGACGTCCTGGAGGCGCTCACCGCCGCCGTGAAGTCGGAGCTCTCCCAGGCGCTGACCATCGCCGGCAAGCAGGAGCGCGAGGCCGAGCTGGACCGCATCAAGGAGATCGCCGCCGAGAAGCTGCTCCCGCAGTTCGAGGGCCGCGAGAAGGAGATCTCCGGTGCCTACCGCGCGCTGACCAAGAAGCTGGTCCGCGAGCGCGTCATCAAGGACAAGGTCCGCATCGACGGCCGTGGCGTCACGGACATCCGTACGCTCGCCGCCGAGGTCGAGGCCATCCCGCGCGTGCACGGTTCGGCGCTGTTCGAGCGTGGCGAGACCCAGATCCTGGGCGTCACCACCCTCAACATGCTCCGCATGGAGCAGCAGCTCGACACCCTTTCCCCGGTGACGCGCAAGCGCTACATGCACAACTACAACTTCCCGCCCTACTCGGTCGGCGAGACGGGCCGTGTCGGTTCGCCCAAGCGCCGCGAGATCGGCCACGGCGCGCTCGCCGAGCGCGCGATCGTGCCGGTCCTGCCGTCGCGCGAGGAGTTCCCGTACGCGATCCGTCAGGTCTCCGAGGCCCTCGGGTCGAATGGCTCGACGTCCATGGGTTCGGTCTGTGCCTCCACGATGTCGCTGCTGAACGCCGGTGTCCCGCTGAAGGCCGCCGTCGCCGGTATCGCCATGGGTCTGATCTCCCAGGAGATCGACGGCCAGACGCACTACGTGGCCCTCACCGACATCCTCGGTGCGGAGGACGCGTTCGGTGACATGGACTTCAAGGTCGCCGGTACGAAGCAGTTCGTCACCGCGCTGCAGCTCGACACCAAGCTCGACGGCATCCCCGCCTCGGTCCTGGCCGCCGCGCTGAAGCAGGCCCGTGACGCGCGTCTGCACATCCTCGACGTGATGAACGAGGCGATCGACGTTCCGGACGAGATGTCCCCGAACGCGCCGCGCATCATCACCGTCAAGATCCCGGTGGACAAGATCGGTGAGGTCATCGGCCCGAAGGGCAAGATGATCAACCAGATCCAGGAGGACACCGGCGCCGACATCACGATCGAGGACGACGGCACCATCTACATCGGTGCCGCCGACGGACCGGCCGCCGAGGCCGCCCGCGCCACGATCAACGGCATCGCCAACCCGACCATGCCGGAGGTCGGCGAGCGCTACCTGGGCACGGTCGTCAAGACGACCACCTTCGGTGCGTTCGTGTCCCTGCTCCCGGGCAAGGACGGTCTGCTGCACATCTCGCAGATCCGCAAGCTCGCCGGCGGCAAGCGCGTGGAGAACGTCGAGGACGTCCTCGGTGTGGGCCATAAGGTCCAGGTCGAGATCGCCGAGATCGACTCCCGCGGCAAGCTCTCCCTCATCCCCGTCATCGAGGGCGAAGAGGGCGACGACCAGAAGGACGACACCGACAAGTGACGTCGCGTAGCACCACGACGACGGCCCGCCCCTCTTCGGAGGGGCGGGCCGTCGCCCGTACCCAAACCCTCCTCAAGGGCAAGGACGGCATCGGCACGGTCCGCCGTACGACGCTTCCGGGCGGCCTCCGCGTCGTCACCGAGACCCTGCCATCCGTACGCTCGGCGACCTTCGGGATCTGGGCGAACGTCGGCTCCCGCGACGAGACGCCGTCCCTGAACGGCGCCACGCACTACTTGGAGCACCTGCTCTTCAAGGGCACCAAGAAGCGCAGCGCGCTCGACATCTCGGCCGCGCTCGACGCGGTCGGCGGCGAGATGAACGCCTTCACGGCGAAGGAGTACACGTGCTACTACGCGCGCGTGCTCGACACCGACCTGCCGCTGGCCATCGACGTCGTCTGCGACATGCTGACGGGCTCCCTGATCCTCCAGGAGGACGTCGACGCCGAGCGCGGCGTCATCCTCGAAGAGATCGCGATGACCGAGGACGACCCGGGCGACTGTGTGCACGACCTGTTCGCGCACACGATGCTCGGCGACACCCCCCTCGGCCGCCCGGTCCTCGGCACCGAGGAGACGATCAACGCCCTCACTGCCGACCGGATCCGCCGCTTCTACAAGAAGCACTACGACCCCACGCGTCTGGTGGTCGCCGCCGCGGGCAACGTCGACCACAACAAGGTCGTACGCCAGGTCCGCGCCGCCTTCGACAAGGCGGGCGCCCTCCACCGCACCGACGCGACGCCGGTCATCCCGCGCCAGGGCTCCCGCGCGCTGCGCACGGCGGGCCGCGTCGAGGTCATCAACCGCAAGACCGAGCAGGCCCACGTCATCCTCGGCATGCCGGGCCTGGCCCGCACCGACGAGCGCCGCTGGGCCCTCGGGGTCCTGAACACCGCGCTCGGCGGCGGCATGTCGTCCCGCCTCTTCCAGGAGGTCAGGGAGAAGCGCGGCCTTGCGTACAGCGTGTACTCGTACACGTCGGGCTTCGCCGACACCGGCCTCTTCGGCGTGTACGCGGGCTGCCGCCCGAGCCAGGTGCACGACGTACTGAAGATCTGCCGCGACGAACTCGACCAGGTCGCCCAGAACGGCCTGAGCGACGACGAGATCGGCCGCGCGATCGGCCAGCTCGCGGGCTCCACCGTCCTCGGTCTCGAGGACACCGGCGCGCTGATGAACCGCATCGGCAAGAGCGAGCTGTGCTGGGGCGAGCAGATGTCGGTCGACGACATGCTGGCCAAGATCGCGGCGGTCACCCCGGACGAGGTCCGTGAGGTCGCCCGCGACGTCCTGGGCCACCGCCCGTCGCTGTCGGCCATCGGCCCGCTGAAGGACAAGCAGGCCGCCCGCCTGCACGAAGCGGTCTCCTAACCCCCTTAACTCCCTTAAGGAATCAGGCACATGAGCAAGTTGCGCGTGGCGGTCATCGGGGCCAAGGGCCGGATCGGCTCCGAGGCCGTGCGAGCCGTCGAAGCCGCCGAGGACCTGGAACTGGTCGCGGCACTCGGCCGCGGCGACCAGTTGGAGACGCTGGTGGAGACCGGCGCCCAGGCCGTGGTCGAACTGACCCACCCCGACGCGGTGATGGGCAACCTCGAGTTCTGCGTACGCCATGGAATGCACTCCGTGGTCGGTACGACGGGCTGGAACGACGACCGCCTCGCGCAGCTGAACACGTGGCTGGCCGCATCCCCCGAGACGGGCGTCCTGATCGCACCGAACTTCTCCATCGGCGCGGTCCTCACCATGAAGTTCGCGCAGATCGCCGCGCCGTACTTCGAGTCCGTCGAGGTCGTCGAGCTGCACCACCCGAACAAGGCCGACGCCCCCAGCGGCACGGCCCAGCGCACCGCCCAGCTCATCGCGGCGGCGCGCGCGGAGGCGGGCAGCGCCCCGCAGCCGGATGCCACGGTGACGGCGCTCGACGGTGCCCGCGGCGCGGACGTCGACGGCGTTCCGGTGCACTCCGTGCGGCTGCGCGGCCTCCTGGCCCACCAGGAGGTCCTGCTCGGCGGCGAGGGCGAGACCCTCACCATCCGGCACGACTCGCTGCACCACAGCAGCTTCATGCCGGGCATCCTGCTCGGCGTACGCCGTGTGGTGAACACTCCGGGCCTCACGTTCGGCCTGGAACACTTCCTTGACCTGAACTGACGCGAGCTGAACCGAGTTGAACTGACCGTCATGCGAGCAAAGATCACTTACGCCGTCACGGCTGCCGTCCTGGTCGTCTATTTCGTCCTGGTCGGCAGCCGTGGCGTGCTCCTGATAAAGCACGGCACCGCGCTCACCGTCACCTTCGGTGTCGCGGTCCTGATCCTGCCGGTCATCGGCGTCTGGTTCCTCTGGAAGAACACTCAGTTCGTCCAGCGCGCCAACTGTCTGGCCGCCGACCTTGAGGCCGAAGGCGGCCTCCCCGCCGACGAGTTGAAGCGCACCCCGGGCGGTCGCATCGACCGCGACTCGGCCGACGAGGTCTTCGCCAGGCGCAAGGCCGAGACCGAGGACTCACCGGACGACTGGCGCTGCTGGTTCCGCCTCGCGGTGGCGTACCACGACGCCAGGGACACCCCGCGGGCACGCAAGGCGATGCAGCGCGCGATCGCCCTCCACGCGGGCAGGCCCGTCAGCGTCTAGCTCTCAGGCGGTGCGGCGGTACTCGTCGGCCCACACCTCGATGGAGTCGGCCGCCCGGTCGAAGGCCTCGTGCCGGGCGAGGAAGTCGGCGTTGCGGTCGGTGAGCAACGGCGCCTGCCCGTCGGTCTGCTGATCACGGCGTACGAGAACGAGTGCCTGCCCCTGCACGGTGCGGGGCAGCCCCATCCACCGCACGGGCTGCTGCGTCGTACGCACCGTCACGACCTGCTCCCACGGCACGGTCTGCGTCGTCAGGAAGGCCACGCGGCGCAGCCCGTGCGCGCTCACCCACGTGCCCATGCGCAGCAGCCGCAGCGCGCTCGCGATGATGGCCGCCGCGAGCCCCGCACAGACTGCCGCCCCCGCGAGGGAGTCGGCGAACGCGATGATCACGGCGGCGACCAGGACGTACGAGGCGAGCAGCAGAAGCAGCGCCGCGGCCCCCACCCGCCACGGTCCTGGCCGGTAGGGACGCCGCCAGTGGTCGCGATCGTCGAACGGCAGGGCGGCGTCTTCCGCTGCCTCGTCAAAGGCGCGGTCCGCCGTCAGGAAGGGCAGGGGCACGACTGATCCTCACTCAATCCACGCATGGGCTGTGCCCGGTGAGGCTACCGAGCCCCGCTGTCGCCAGCCACCCTTGGGGGTCCGGATGAGTCAGGGGTCGCCGCCCCCGTCAGCGGCCGTCGGAGGCTTCCGACTGCTGGTTCTGCGCGGGTGACTGATCGGGCGACAGGGCGGGCATGCCGAACAGCATGGAACCCACGAGACCTGCGACGACGACCAGCCCGACCAGAGTGCGGCCCACGATCTGACTGGCCGTGGCGCGCTCAGGAGGCGGGGGAGTGACATTGCTGCGGAACTTGCCGGCTTCGGCGATGAAGGCGAACGGAACGGGCTCGCGCCGACGGAACATGGGGTGCGCTTCTCCTCACGAGACTCGAACGGAACTCTGTTGACTAGACAGACGCTCGAATCGCTCAAAAGGTGCCCTGTTTCGGCAAATTGGTCGAAGAATGTCGTAGCGGGTCACGGAGGGACCGATTGTCAGTGCCGGGCCATAGAGTGGGCGCCGCCCGAGTGATGCACATGGAAGGACCCCGCCAGTGAGCGAGACCCCCACCGAAGACCTCAAGCCCAACTTCCGCAGCGAGGTCACCGTCGAGCTGGTGAAGCACGCCGCGACCGACTCCGACGTCCTGTGGGCCGCACGTGTCTCGACCGCCGGCGAGCAGTCCCTCGAGGAGCTCCAGAAGGACCCGGAGCGCTCCAAGGGCCTGATCAACTACCTGATGCGGGACCGCCACGGCAGCCCCTTCGAGCACAACTCGATGACGTTCTTCATCAGTGCCCCGATCTTCGTCTTCCGCGAGTTCATGCGGCACCGCGTGGGCTGGTCGTACAACGAAGAGTCGGGTCGCTACAGGGAGCTCCAGCCGACGTTCTACGTCCCGGACGCCTCCCGCAAGCTGGTCCAGGAGGGCCGCCCGGGCAAGTACGTCTTCGTCGAGGGCACCCAGGCCCAGCAGGAGCTCACGGGCCGCGTCATGGAGGACTCCTACCGCCAGGCGTACGAGGCGTATCAGCAGATGCTCGCCGCGGGTGTCGCCCGCGAAGTCGCCCGCGCGGTCCTGCCGGTCGGCCTGTTCTCGTCGATGTACGCGACGTGCAACGCCCGTTCCCTGATGCACTTCCTCGGCCTGCGCACGCAGCACGAGCTCGCCAAGGTCCCGTCCTTCCCGCAGCGGGAGATCGAGATGGTCGGCGAGAAGATGGAGGAGCAGTGGGCCCGGCTGATGCCGCTCACCCACGCGGCCTTCAACAAGAACGGGCGTGTGGCTCCGTAAGGCACTGATGTACGGGTGAGCCGAGCGAGGTGTCCGTATTGCGGCATTTCGAGAAGTTCATCTAGCCTGATCAAACGGACCCGGCACTGCTTGAACCCCCGAGCAGGCAGTGCCGGGCTCCTCACTTGTCAGGTCCGCACACATCCCCCGAGGGGGGACCACGCGCTGAGCAGCGAGTAGCGTGTTACCCATGGCTCCGACCTCCACTCCGCAGACCCCCTTCGGGAGGGTCCTCACCGCCATGGTCACGCCCTTTACGGCGGACGGCGCACTCGACCTCGACGGCGCGCAGCGGCTCGCCGTCCACCTGGTGGACGCAGGCAATGACGGCCTCGTCATCAACGGGACCACCGGCGAGTCCCCCACCACCAGCAACGCGGAGAAAGCCGAGCTCGTACGAGCCGTAGTGGAGGCAGTCGGAGACCGCGCCCACGTCGTCGCGGGCGTCGGCACGAACGACACGCGTCACAGCATCGAGCTCGCCCGTGACGCCGAGCGGGTCGGCGCGGACGGCCTCCTCACGGTCACGCCGTACTACAACAAGCCCCCGCAGGAGGGCCTGCTCCGGCACTTCACCGCGATCGCGGACAGCACCGAGCTGCCGGTCATGCTCTACGACATCCCCGGACGCAGCGGCGTACCGATCAACACCGAGACGATCGTCCGCCTCGCCGAGCACCCCCGGATCGTCGCGAACAAGGACGCCAAGGGCGACCTCGGCCGCGCCAGCTGGGCCATCGCCCGCTCCGGCCTCGCCTGGTACTCCGGCGACGACATGCTCAACCTCCCGCTGCTCTCCGTCGGCGCCTGCGGTTTCGTCTCCGTCGTCAGCCACGTCGTCACCCCGGAACTGCGCGCCATGATCGACGCGTACTCCACGGGTGACGTGCAGAAGGCCACCGAGATCCACCAGAAGCTGCTCCCGGTCTTCACGGGCATGTTCCGTACGCAGGGCGTGATCACCACCAAGGCGGCGCTCACCCTGCAGGGCCGCCCCGCGGGCCCGCTGCGGCTGCCCCTCGTCGAGCTGTCCCCCGACGAGACGGCCCAGCTCAAGATCGATCTCGCCGCCGGCGGGGTACAGCTCTAAACCACAGACTTCACAACTGAATACGCGAAACACCGCAGGACACAGCTCCTGCACTCACACCAAACAACTGCTACTGCACGAACGTCATGCGCGCCACGTGCCTTGGAGGTACGTGGCGCGCGTGGTGAGGAGAGTCTTTTGAGTCATCCGCATCCTGAACTCGGCGCCCCGCCGAAGCTCCCGAAGGGCGGCCTGCGGGTCACGCCGCTCGGCGGCCTCGGTGAGATCGGCCGCAACATGACCGTCTTCGAGTACAACGGTCGCCTGCTGATCGTCGACTGCGGAGTGCTCTTCCCCGAGGAGGAGCAGCCCGGAATCGACCTGATCCTGCCGGACTTCACGTCCATCAGGGACCGCCTCGACGACATCGACGGCATCGTGCTCACGCACGGCCACGAGGACCACATCGGCGGTGTCCCGTATCTCCTCCGCGAGAAGCCGGACATCCCGCTGATCGGCTCCAAGCTGACCCTCGCGCTCATCGAGGCGAAGCTCCAGGAGCACCGCATCCGTCCGTACACGCTGGAGGTCGCCGAGGGTGACCGCGAGCGCCTCGGCCCGTTCGACTGCGAATTCATCGCGGTCAACCACTCCATCCCTGACGCCCTGGCCGTCGCCGTCCGCACCCCCGCGGGCATGGTCGTCGCCACCGGCGACTTCAAGATGGACCAGCTGCCGATGGACGGCCGCCTCACCGACCTGCACGCGTTCGCGCGGCTGAGCGAGGAGGGCATCGACCTTCTCCTCTCCGACTCGACGAACGCCGAGGTCCCGGGCTTCGTCCCGCCGGAGCGCGACATCTCGAACGTGATCCGGGGTGTCTTCGCCGGCGCCCAGAAGCGGATCATCGTCGCGAGCTTCGCCAGCCATGTGCACCGCATCCAGCAGATCCTGGACGCGGCCCACGAGTACGGCCGCAGGGTCGCCTTCGTCGGCCGCTCGATGGTCCGCAACATGGGCATCGCCCGGGACCTCGGCTACCTGAAGGTCCCGCCGGGCCTGGTGGTGGACGTCAAGACGCTGGACGACCTCCCGGACAACGAGGTCGTGCTCGTCTGCACGGGCTCGCAGGGCGAGCCGATGGCGGCCCTCTCCCGGATGGCCAACCGCGACCACCAGATCCGCATCGTCCAGGGCGACACGGTGATCCTGGCGTCGTCGCTCATCCCGGGCAACGAGAACGCGGTCTACCGCGTGATCAACGGCCTGACCCGCTGGGGCGCCAACGTCGTCCACAAGGGCAACGCGAAGGTGCACGTCTCCGGCCACGCCTCGGCCGGCGAGCTGCTGTACTTCTACAACATCTGCAAGCCCAAGAACCTGATGCCGGTGCACGGCGAATGGCGCCACCTGCGGGCCAACGCCGAGCTGGGCGCCCTCACCGGCGTCCCGCACGACCGCATCGTGATCGCCGAGGACGGTGTGGTCGTCGACCTCGTCGAGGGCAAGGCGAAGATCGTCGGCAAGGTCCAGGCGGGTTACGTCTACGTGGACGGCCTCTCCGTCGGCGACGTAACCGAGTCCTCCCTCAAGGACCGCAGGATTCTCGGGGACGAGGGCATCATCTCGGTCTTCGTGGTGGTGGACTCCAGCACCGGCAAGATCACCGGGGGCCCGCACGTCCAGGCCCGCGGCTCCGGCATCGACGACTCGGCGTTCACCGCGGTCATTCCGAGGGTCCAGGAGGTCCTCGAGAAGTCGGCCCAGGACGGCGTCGTGGAGCCCCACCAGCTGCAGCAACTCATCCGCCGCACGCTGGGCAAGTGGGTCTCGGACAACTACCGCCGACGCCCGATGATCTTGCCCGTGGTGGTCGAGGTCTGACCTGACACAGCGTGAACTCCGGAGCGGGGCGCCTCGATTTGCATCGGGGCGCCCCGCTCCAGTACGTTTACGTCTCCGCCTGAACGGGAAGCCCCCGGCGCTCACGCGCTGGAAGCAATACCGAAGGGGCGGGAAATTCCGACTCAGAATCTCTGATAAAGTCGGAACCGCCGGAAAGGGAAACGCGAAAGGCCGAGAGGCCGGAGCGGAAACCTGAAAGGCGCCGAGGAAATCGGACACGAAAGAGTCTGATAGAGTCGGAAACGCAAGAACGAAGAACAGAAACACCGAAGGGAAGCGCCCGGAGGAAAGCCCGAGAGGGTGAGTACAAAGGAAGCGTCCGTTCCTTGAGAACTCAACAGCGTGCCAAAAGTCAACGCCAGATTGACAACCCCGTCTCGGCCGTCATGGTCGGACGCGGTTCCTTTGAAAAGTCCACCCCTTGGGGTGGCAACATCAGCGAGGACGCTGTGAACGAGGGGATTATTCCTCCCCTTTGTTCCGCTCAACGCGGATGCGCACCCGATTACGGGTAAACATTCACGGAGAGTTTGATCCTGGCTCAGGACGAACGCTGGCGGCGTGCTTAACACATGCAAGTCGAACGATGAAGCCCTTCGGGGTGGATTAGTGGCGAACGGGTGAGTAACACGTGGGCAATCTGCCCTGCACTCTGGGACAAGCCCTGGAAACGGGGTCTAATACCGGATGACATCCCCTCTCGCATGGGAGGGGATTGAAAGCTCCGGCGGTGCAGGATGAGCCCGCGGCCTATCAGCTTGTTGGTGAGGTAGAAGCTCACCAAGGCGACGACGGGTAGCCGGCCTGAGAGGGCGACCGGCCACACTGGGACTGAGACACGGCCCAGACTCCTACGGGAGGCAGCAGTGGGGAATATTGCACAATGGGCGAAAGCCTGATGCAGCGACGCCGCGTGAGGGATGACGGCCTTCGGGTTGTAAACCTCTTTCAGCAGGGAAGAAGCGAAAGTGACGGTACCTGCAGAAGAAGCGCCGGCTAACTACGTGCCAGCAGCCGCGGTAATACGTAGGGCGCAAGCGTTGTCCGGAATTATTGGGCGTAAAGAGCTCGTAGGCGGCTTGTCACGTCGGTTGTGAAAGCCCGGGGCTTAACCCCGGGTCTGCAGTCGATACGGGCAGGCTAGAGTGTGGTAGGGGAGATCGGAATTCCTGGTGTAGCGGTGAAATGCGCAGATATCAGGAGGAACACCGGTGGCGAAGGCGGATCTCTGGGCCATTACTGACGCTGAGGAGCGAAAGCGTGGGGAGCGAACAGGATTAGATACCCTGGTAGTCCACGCCGTAAACGGTGGGAACTAGGTGTTGGCGACATTCCACGTCGTCGGTGCCGCAGCTAACGCATTAAGTTCCCCGCCTGGGGAGTACGGCCGCAAGGCTAAAACTCAAAGGAATTGACGGGGGCCCGCACAAGCAGCGGAGCATGTGGCTTAATTCGACGCAACGCGAAGAACCTTACCAAGGCTTGACATATACCGGAAAGCATCAGAGATGGTGCCCCCCTTGTGGTCGGTATACAGGTGGTGCATGGCTGTCGTCAGCTCGTGTCGTGAGATGTTGGGTTAAGTCCCGCAACGAGCGCAACCCTTGTTCTGTGTTGCCAGCATGCCCTTCGGGGTGATGGGGACTCACAGGAGACTGCCGGGGTCAACTCGGAGGAAGGTGGGGACGACGTCAAGTCATCATGCCCCTTATGTCTTGGGCTGCACACGTGCTACAATGGCAGGTACAATGAGCTGCGAAGCCGCGAGGCGGAGCGAATCTCAAAAAGCCTGTCTCAGTTCGGATTGGGGTCTGCAACTCGACCCCATGAAGTCGGAGTTGCTAGTAATCGCAGATCAGCATTGCTGCGGTGAATACGTTCCCGGGCCTTGTACACACCGCCCGTCACGTCACGAAAGTCGGTAACACCCGAAGCCGGTGGCCCAACCCCTTGTGGGAGGGAGCTGTCGAAGGTGGGACTGGCGATTGGGACGAAGTCGTAACAAGGTAGCCGTACCGGAAGGTGCGGCTGGATCACCTCCTTTCTAAGGAGCATCTAGACTGCCAGGCTTGCTTGGTGGTCCAAGAGCCAGTACATCAGCGAATGTCTCGATGCTGGTTAGCTCATGGGTGGAACGTTGACTACTCGGCACGGTCGGTTGGCTTCACTAGTACTGCTTCGGCGTGGAACGTGAATGTTGATGGATCGGGTCGGGCACGCTGTTGGGTATCTGAAGGTACGGCCGGGTTTTCGGCTGCCTTCGATGCCGACCCCAGTGCACTCGAGCTTCTGGTTCGGGGTGATGGGTGGTTGGTCGTTGTTTGAGAACTGCACAGTGGACGCGAGCATCTGTGGCCAAGTTTTTAAGGGCGCACGGTGGATGCCTTGGCACCAGGAACCGATGAAGGACGTGGGAGGCCACGATAGTCCCCGGGGAGTCGTCAACCAGGCTTTGATCCGGGGGTTTCCGAATGGGGAAACCCGGCAGTCGTCATGGGCTGTCACCCGCTGCTGAACACATAGGCAGTGTGGAGGGAACGCGGGGAAGTGAAACATCTCAGTACCCGCAGGAAGAGAAAACAACCGTGATTCCGGGAGTAGTGGCGAGCGAAACTGGATGAGGCCAAACCGTATACGTGTGATACCCGGCAGGGGTTGCGTGTGCGGGGTTGTGGGATCTCTCTTTCACAGTCTGCCGGCTGTGAGACGAGTCAGAAACCGTTGATGTAGGCGAAGGACATGCGAAAGGTCCGGCGTAGAGGGTAAGACCCCCGTAGTCGAAACATCAGCGGCTCGTTTGAGAGACACCCAAGTAGCACGGGGCCCGAGAAATCCCGTGTGAATCTGGCGGGACCACCCGTTAAGCCTAAATATTCCCTGGTGACCGATAGCGGATAGTACCGTGAGGGAATGGTGAAAAGTACCGCGGGAGCGGAGTGAAATAGTACCTGAAACCGTGTGCCTACAAGCCGTGGGAGCGTCGCGCATTGAGTTTACTCAATGCGTCGTGACTGCGTGCCTTTTGAAGAATGAGCCTGCGAGTTTGCGGTGCGTTGCGAGGTTAACCCGTGTGGGGAAGCCGTAGCGAAAGCGAGTCCGAATAGGGCGATTCAGTAGCGCGCTCAAGACCCGAAGCGGAGTGATCTAGCCATGGGCAGGTTGAAGCGGCTGTAAGAGGTCGTGGAGGACCGAACCCACCAGGGTTGAAAACCTGGGGGATGACCTGTGGTTAGGGGTGAAAGGCCAATCAAACTCCGTGATAGCTGGTTCTCCCCGAAATGCATTTAGGTGCAGCGTCGTGTGTTTCTTGCCGGAGGTAGAGCACTGGATAGGCGATGGGCCCTACCGGGTTACTGACCTTAGCCAAACTCCGAATGCCGGTAAGTGAGAGCACGGCAGTGAGACTGTGGGGGATAAGCTCCATGGTCGAGAGGGAAACAGCCCAGAGCATCGACTAAGGCCCCTAAGCGTACGCTAAGTGGGAAAGGATGTGGAGTCGCAGAGACAACCAGGAGGTTGGCTTAGAAGCAGCCACCCTTGAAAGAGTGCGTAATAGCTCACTGGTCAAGTGATTCCGCGCCGACAATGTAGCGGGGCTCAAGCGTACCGCCGAAGTCGTGTCATTCCAGCAGATACCCCCAACGGGGGCTGGGATGGGTAGGGGAGCGTCGTGTGCCGGGTGAAGCTGCAGCGGAAGCTAGTGGTGGACGGTTCACGAGTGAGAATGCAGGCATGAGTAGCGATACATACGTGAGAAACGTGTGCGCCGATTGACTAAGGGTTCCTGGGTCAAGCTGATCTGCCCAGGGTAAGTCGGGACCTAAGGCGAGGCCGACAGGCGTAGTCGATGGATAACCGGTTGATATTCCGGTACCCGCTGTGAAGCGTCAAACATTGAATCAGGCGATGCTAAGTCCGTGAAGCCGTCCTGGAGCCTTCGGGCAAAGGGAAGTGGTGGAGCCGACGGACCAGACTTGTAGTAGGTGAGTGATGGGGTGACGCAGGAAGGTAGTCCAGCCCGGGCGGTGGTTGTCCCGGGGTAAGGGTGTAGCCCGTCATCTAGGTAAATCCGGATGACATGAGGGTGAGACCTGATGCCGAGCCGATTGTGGTGAAGTGGATGATCCTATGCTGTCGAGAAAAGCCTCTAGCGAGTTTCATGGCGGCCCGTACCCTAAACCGACTCAGGTGGTCAGGTAGAGAATACCGAGGCGTTCGGGTGAACTATGGTTAAGGAACTCGGCAAAATGCCCCCGTAACTTCGGGAGAAGGGGGGCCATCACCGGTGATCGGATTTACTCCGTGAGCTGGGGGTGGCCGCAGAGACCAGCGAGAAGCGACTGTTTACTAAAAACACAGGTCCGTGCGAAGCCGTAAGGCGATGTATACGGACTGACGCCTGCCCGGTGCTGGAACGTTAAGGGGACCGGTTAGTCCGACTTCGGTCGGGCGAAGCTGAGAACTTAAGCGCCAGTAAACGGCGGTGGTAACTATAACCATCCTAAGGTAGCGAAATTCCTTGTCGGGTAAGTTCCGACCTGCACGAATGGCGTAACGACTTCTCGACTGTCTCAACCATAGGCCCGGTGAAATTGCACTACGAGTAAAGATGCTCGTTTCGCGCAGAAGGACGGAAAGACCCCGGGACCTTTACTACAGTTTGATATTGGTGTTCGGTTCGGCTTGTGTAGGATAGGTGGGAGACTTTGAAGCGGGCACGCCAGTGTTCGTGGAGTCGCCGTTGAAATACCACTCTGGTCGTGCTGGATGTCTAACCTCGGTCCGTGATCCGGATCAGGGACAGTGTCTGATGGGTAGTTTAACTGGGGCGGTTGCCTCCCAAAGAGTAACGGAGGCGCCCAAAGGTTCCCTCAGCCTGGTTGGTAATCAGGTGTTGAGTGTAAGTGCACAAGGGAGCTTGACTGTGAGACCGACGGGTCGAGCAGGGACGAAAGTCGGGACTAGTGATCCGGCGGTGGCTTGTGGAAGCGCCGTCGCTCAACGGATAAAAGGTACCCCGGGGATAACAGGCTGATCTTCCCCAAGAGTCCATATCGACGGGATGGTTTGGCACCTCGATGTCGGCTCGTCGCATCCTGGGGCTGGAGTCGGTCCCAAGGGTTGGGCTGTTCGCCCATTAAAGCGGTACGCGAGCTGGGTTTAGAACGTCGTGAGACAGTTCGGTCCCTATCCTCTGTGCGCGTAGGAATATTGAGAAGGGCTGTCCCTAGTACGAGAGGACCGGGACGGACGAACCTCTGGTGTGCCAGTTGTCCTGCCAAGGGCATGGCTGGTTGGCTACGTTCGGAAAGGATAACCGCTGAAAGCATCTAAGCGGGAAGCCTGCTTCGAGATGAGTATTCCCACCCCCTTTGAGGGGTTAAGGCTCCCAGTAGACGACTGGGTTGATAGGCCAGATCTGGAAGCCCGGTAACGGGTGGAGGTGACTGGTACTAATAGGCCGAGGGCTTGTCCTCAGTTGCTCGCGTCCACTGTGTTGGTTCTGAAACCACGAACAACCCCATGCCCGGGGCCACCGGGTGTGGTGCGGTTGACAGTTTCATAGTGTTTCGGTGGTCATAGCGTGAGGGAAACGCCCGGTTACATTCCGAACCCGGAAGCTAAGCCTCACAGCGCCGATGGTACTGCAGGGGGGACCCTGTGGGAGAGTAGGACGCCGCCGAACTATTATTAGAAGAGCTGGTCCCTGAACTTCGGTTCAGGGACCAGCTCTTTTTTGTTTTGCGTTACTTGCCGTTCACGTTGTGCGACCAACATCCCGAGGTATGGGGACAGTTGGAATGTTGCGAGCCGCAGGCATCGGGCACGGTGACGAGGTCATCGTGCCGGCGTACGGGAACGCCGAGGTCGCTGAGGCAGTGGTGCACGCCGGTGCCATGCCCGTCTTCGCCGACATAGAGCAGTCGACGTACTGCCTCGATGCCGACGCGGTCGCCGCTGCCATGACCGCACGTACGGCCGCTGTCATCGTCGTACACCGCTTTGGGAACCAGGCCGATGTCGGGCGGATGCGGGATGTTGGCCAGCGTCACGGGCTTCTGGTGCTCGAGCAGGGCGAGTTGGACGCGCCGTACGACGAGCTCGCCCAGCGGCGGGCGCATGCCGCCTATCTCAGTGGGCGACTGAGCGGGGTGGTGACTCCGGACGGCGGTGCCGCGCACAGCTATCAGCAGTACGTCGTGCGCGTGCCCGGCAACGGTCGGCCCGACCGTGACGCGTTCGCACGCGCCGTACGGGCGAAGGGAGTTGACTGTCGGGTGCCCGTGAAGATTCCGGTGCACCGGATGCCGGAGTTCCGGCGGGATGTGGCGCTTCCGGAGACGGAGCGGGCCGCGGACGAGACGCTGGCGCTGCCCGTCGACGCGTCGATGTCCCGGCGGGATCTGCAGCGTGTCGTGTCCGCGTGCAATGCGTTGGGTGGGCTTCTTCAGCCGGCCTTCTAGTCGCGGACCTGGGTCTTGAAGAACTCCCACATCAGGTCCGTCGCGCTGATGCCCGCCTCAGGGTCGGCCATTGTGCCGGCGCCGCCCGGCCATTGATGGGCCATGTCCGGGAGACGGTAGGTGACGGTGGTGGAGCCGTCGCGGCATTTCGCCGAGGTCTTCGTGATGTTTTTCTTGAGCTTCTGGGGCGGCGGCGCCTTGCAGGAGAGGCGTTTCTGCCAGGCCTTGATGCCCTCGTCGAAGTCCGCGTAGTGCGGGTCCAGGCCGCCGATGAACGTCACGAGCGAGACGGGTGTCTTGGGGACGTACGACTCCTGGGCCGTGTCCGGGCCGATGTAGCCGCCGCTGACCGGGGCTATGGCGGCGAAGGTGTCGGGGAGTTCGACGGCGAGTTTGTACGCCATGTCTCCGCCGTTGGAGATTCCCGTCGCGTAGATGCGTTCCGGGTCGGCTTTCCAGGTGCCGACCAGCCTCTTTGTCATCGTACGAAGGAAGCCGACGTCGTCCTCAGTGCCGCAGCAGACCAGTGCGTTGAAGCCTTGGTTCAGGCCGTCGGGGTAGGCGACGAGGAAGTTCTCCTTGTCGGCCTTCTTGCTGAGGTCGGTGATCTGGGCCGCCGAGTCGCCCGTGCCCGGATAGGGGTGCATGGCGATGATCAGGGGGAGTTGCTTGCCCGTGGTGTAGCCGGGTGGGGCGTGCACGCTGTAGACGCGCTTCTGTCCCTTGCAGGAGAGGGCGACCTTCTGGTCGCCCGGGCGCGGGGTTTTCGGGGCGGGCTTCTTCTTGGTGGGCTTCGCGTTGTCGGGCTTGTCGGATCCTTCGTCGTCGGATCCGCAGGCCCCGAGCGGCAGAAGCAGCGCGATGAGCGTCGCGGGAATGGCGTACCGCATGGACTTACCACGTCGGGTCGGCATAGGCGCAGGGTGGCAGTACCTGTGTCGGCGGTCCAGAGGAATGGGCGGTTCGGCGGGCCCCTGGATTCAGGTATGATCTATTCCGTTGCCGAGCGGGAAACCGCGAAGCGCAGCAGGCCCCTATAGCTCAGTCGGTAGAGCGTCTCCATGGTAAGGAGAAGGTCAGCGGTTCGATTCCGCTTGGGGGCTCAGAGAGCAATTAGAGAAGGTCCCCGCCCAGTTGGGCGGGGACCTTTTTCGTTGTCGGGGGGAGCGGGGACCCGCTTCCGTGCTTGTGGATCAGTCCTTGTGGAGGCCCGGTACCCGCATCGCGAGGATTGCCATGTCGTCCGACGGGGCGTCCGTCGCGAAGCGTTCCACCGCGCGCATGATGCGGGCCGCCACAGCGCCCGCTGTCAGACCCGTGCACGTCGTGAGGACGTCCGCCAGGCCGTCGTCCCCCAGCATGCGGGTGCCCTCGCGGCGTTCGGTGACGCCGTCCGTCACGCAGAGCAGGACATCGCCCGGGTCGAGCGTCATCGTCTGTTCGTAGAGCTCCAGGTCGTCCATGACGCCGAGCAGCGGCTGCGGCTCCGCGTACGGCTCGACCGTGCCGTCCTGGCGCAGGCGGAGCGGGAGCGGGTGGCCGGCGCAGACGATCTTCAGGACGGCCGAGCCGTCCTCCTGCGGCCACAACTCCCCGTAGAGGAGGGTGAGGAAGCGGCTGCGGGCGCCCTCGTCGAGGATCGCGGCGTTCAGGCGCTCCAGGACCGCGGGGCCGCCGAAGCCTTCGCGGGCGAGCAGGCGCAGGGCGTGCCGGGCCAGGCCCGTGACGGCTGCCGCCTCCGGGCCCGTGCCGCAGACGTCGCCGATCGCGAAGCCGTACGCGCCGTCGCGGATCGGGAAGAGGTCGTAGAAGTCTCCGCCGACCTCGTTGCCCTCGCCCGCGGCGCGGTAGATGACCTCGACCTCGACGCCCGGCACCTGGGGGAGCCCCGGCGGCAGGAGGCTGCGCTGGAGGGACTGGCTGATGGCCATGCGCTCCGAGTACAGGCGGGCGTTGTCCAGGGCCAGGGCCGCTCGGCGGGAGAGATCTTCGGCCAATTCCAGGATCTCTTGGCGGAAGTGTTCGTCGGAGGGCTTACCGAGCGTGAGCATGCCGATGACGCGGTTGCGGGCGACCAGGGGGAGGACCACGGTCTCGCCGCCGACCGCCGACGCCGTGGAGAGGGTCGTGCCGATGCCCGAGCCCAGGCTGAGGGGCTCGCCGAGGCCGAGGCTGCGCATGGACGTGCGCAGGGCCGCCTGGTGGGCCGCTTCCGAGGGGGCGGCCCAGACGCGGGCGCCCGGGGTCGGCACGGGGTCGGGCGGGGCGATCTTGGAGAGGAGCGCCTTCAGGCCGTCGATGCGCTCCTCGTCCTCATGGAGGACGTACGAGAGATAGGGCTCGGACGACTGGTCGGCGATCGTGTAGACGGCGCACCAGGTCGCGAGGGTCGGGACCGTCATCTGGGCCATGAGCGCCAGGGTCTGGTCGCGGTCCAGGGTGCCGGCGAGGAGGTCGGAGGCCTCGACGAGGAAGGAGAGCGAGCCGCGGCGCAGGCGTTCGAGCTCGCCGAGGCGCGCGGACTCGACGGCAAGCGCGATGCGGTCGGCGGCGAACTGGAGGCGCAGCGCCTCTTCGTTCGAGTAGCGGTCGGGGGACTCGGCGGCGACCCCGAGGGAGCCCGTGAGGCGCCCCTCGACCTTCAGCGGGACCGTGACGACGGAGCGCATGCCCGTGCCGCTGAGGAGCGGGACGGCGCCGGGGACGACTGTCAGATCTTCGTGTACGGCCGGCATGCGGGCGGAGCCGTAGCGGCCGGGGCCCGCCTCCACGGGGACGCGGGCGAAGCGCTGGCGGGCGGATGGCAGGCCTGTGGAGGCGCGCACCTCCAGTTCCGTCTCGTCGTCCGTGGCGAGGAGCAGGAAGGCGGCGTCGCCGTCGAGCATGTCGCGGGCGCGCTCGACGGTGCGCTGGAGGAGGCCGTCGAGGTCGTCCGGCGCCGGGGAGCCGATGAAGACCTCGAAGGGGTCGGCGGTGTGCGGCTCGGTGAGCGTGCCCGGCTCGGGGGCGGGGCCGCGCAGCGGGGTCTGCAGGACCGCGCGCTCGTCGTCGCGGACGAGCAGGCAGACCGTGGAGGGTTCGCCGTCGGTGTCGCGGACGCGCAGGTGCGAGGCGTAGACGGGGGTGACGCGGCCGTCGGAGCCGCGGATGCCGTAACTGCCTTCCCAGCGCGAGAGTTGGAGGGCCTCCACGATGCCGGTGCTGGTGCCCGGGGTGTGCGGCCAGGCGGCGAAGTCGGTGAGCGGCTTGCCGGTGACCTGTTCGGCGACGTACCCGAAGAGCTCTTCGGCGTCTTCGTTCCAGGCCGAGATCGCGCCCACGCGGTCGATCTGGACGACGGCGACGCGGACTCTGCCGTCGGTGAGCGGGAGCATCTCGGCGGGGAGGGCGGGGCCCGCCGCGCGGGTGCCCACCGAGCGGTCGGGGAGGTCGAGTTGGAACCAGACCTGCTTCTGCGTGGGGGTGTAGTCGACGCCCCAGCGGGTGGCGAGCGCCGCGCACAGCTGGAGGCCGCGGCCGCCCTCGCGGTCGGGGTTGCCCATGTTCACGGCGGACTGCTGGAGCGGGATCTCCCGTTCCGGATAGTGGTCGGAGACCTCGATGCGTACGGCGTCCTCGGTGCGCAGGCACAGGACGTCCGCGGCGGTGCCCGCGTGCACCACGGCGTTGGTGACCAGCTCGCTGGTGAGGACGACCGCGTCGTCGACGATGTCCGTGAACCCCCAGCCCTGGAGGGTGTCGCGGACGAAGGAGCGGGCCGTCGCGACGGACCGCCCGACGGGGTCGAAAGTCGCAGCCGCGCGCGCCGTGATCACAGAACTCCTCGTACGAGTATCGACGCCCAGATCTCCCACCATGGTGCGGCCGCCCCTCCGATGCCCGCTTGTTACGTGTGCCACCACCCAGGCCGGGCAGGACCGGAGTGGTTGGACAGCCGAATGCCAGGTTACTTACCTTCGCCGTCCATGCTGATGCCGGTCGTCAGTGTTTCCGCCCGGAGGGTGTGCGGACGGTGTGCGAAGCTGCCGAACTGTTATGGCCTGGTTCAGCCATGGTGAAACACTGGGCAGGCTTCTTGGAGACAGCCCAGGTAACCCGAGCACGACGGTCGACCCTTGCGGGAGGGACACAGTGGAGTCTGGCGCAGCGACGCGGGGCAGTGAGACGCGCGCGAAAGACGGACAGTCCCTGAGTAAACAGCGCAAACCGCGCAATGGGGCAACTACGGCAGTGGACGCAGCAGCTTTGAACAGACTGCTCGCGGCGCTCGTGGCGATGCGGGACGGAAACTTCCGGAAGCGGCTCACGGTCTCCGGCGATGACGTCATGTCCGAGATCGCTGCCGTCTTCAATGAAGTGGCCGACCGCAATCTGCATCTGACCGGTGAGATCTCCCGTGTGCGGCGCATGGTCGGACGTGAGGGAAAGCTCACGGAACGCCTGGAGAGCGGGGCGAGCGAGGGTTCCTGGGCCGCGGCGATCGACGCGTCGAACGCGCTGGTCGACGATCTCGTACGCCCCGTGTCCGAGGTCGGGCGTGTGCTCTCCGCGGTCGCGGACGGCGACCTGGAGCAGCGCATGGAGCTGCGGGCGCCGGCGGACGAGGGGAACGGCCATCCGCTGCGCGGGGAGTTCCTGAAGGTCGGCCGCACGGTCAACAACCTGGTCGACCAGCTGTCGACGTTCACCGACGAGGTCACGCGGGTGGCCAGCGAGGTGGGTACCGAGGGCAAGCTGGGCGGCCAGGCCCGAGTGCGTGGAATGTCCGGTTCGTGGAAGGACCTCACGGATTCGGTGAACACCATGGCGTACCGGCTGACCGCGCAGGTGCGTGACATTGCTCTCGTGACGACGGCCGTGGCCAAGGGTGACTTGTCCCGGAAGGTCACGGTTCACGTCGCCGGCGAGATGCTTGAGCTGAAAAACACCGTCAACACGATGGTGGACCAGCTCTCGTCGTTCTCCTCCGAGGTGACCCGCGTCGCGCGTGAGGTGGGCACGGAGGGCGAGCTCGGCGGCCAGGCGCAGGTGCCCGGTGTGGCGGGAGTGTGGAAGGACCTCACCGACTCGGTGAATCTCATGGCCGGCAATCTCACCGCCCAGGTGCGCGGGATCGCCCAGGTCACGACGGCCGTCGCGAGCGGCGATCTGTCCCAGAAGGTGACGGTGAGCGCGCGCGGCGAGGTGGCCCAGCTCGCCGAGACGATCAACCAGATGACCGAGACGCTGCGGACGTTCGCGGACGAGGTCACGCGCGTGGCCAACGAGGTCGGCGCCGAGGGGCAGCTGGGCGGTCAGGCGAATGTGCCGGGCGCGGCGGGGACGTGGAAGGACCTCACCGACTCGGTGAACACGGTCTTCCGGAACCTCACCACGCAGGTGCGGGACATCGCGCAGGTGACGACGGCGGTCGCCAATGGTGATCTGTCGCAGAAGGTCACCGTCGATGTCGCGGGCGAGATGCTCGAGCTGAAGAACACCGTGAACACGATGGTGGACCAGCTCTCCGCCTTCGGTTCCGAAGTGACGCGTGTGGCGCGGGAGATCGGCGTCGAGGGTGAGCTCGGTGGCCAGGCACAGGTGCAGGGTGCGGCCGGTACGTGGAAGGACCTGACGGACTCGGTCAACACGGCCTTCCGCAACCTCACGGGCCAGGTCCGCAACATCGCGCAGGTGACGACGGCGGTCGCCAACGGTGATCTGTCGCAGAAGGTCACCGTCGACGTCTCCGGCGAGATGCTTCAGTTGAAGAACACCGTCAACACGATGGTGGACCAGCTGTCGTCCTTCGCCGACCAGGTCACGCGCATGGCGCGCGACGTGGGCACGGAGGGCCGCCTCGGCGGTCAGGCCCGCGTGGACGGCGTCAGCGGCACCTGGAAGGAACTGACCGACTCCGTCAACTTCATGGCGGGGAACCTGACTTCGCAGGTACGCCAGATCGCCCAGGTCACGACTGCGGTGGCCCGTGGCGACCTGTCGCAGAAGATCGACGTGGACGCGCGCGGCGAGATCCTGGAGCTGAAGAACACCATCAACACGATGGTCGACCAGCTCTCCGCCTTCGCCGACCAGGTGACGCGGGTGGCCCGCGAGGTGGGCACGGAGGGTCGCCTCGGCGGCCAGGCGCAGGTGCCCGGTGTGGCAGGAGTCTGGCGCGATCTGACCGATTCCGTGAACGGCATGGCCGGCAACCTCACCGCCCAGGTGCGCAACATCGCCCAGGTCGCCACCGCGGTGGCCCGCGGTGACCTGTCGCAGAAGATCGACGTGGACGCGCGCGGCGAGATCCTGGAGCTGAAGAACACCCTCAACACGATGGTGGACCAGCTCTCCGCCTTCGCCGAGCAAGTGACGCGGGTGGCCCGCGAGGTGGGCACGGACGGCATCCTGGGCGGCCAGGCCGAGGTGCAGGGTGTCTCCGGCACCTGGAAGGACCTCACGCAGTCCGTGAACGGCATGGCGAACAACCTGACCCTTCAGGTCCGCAACATCGCCGAGGTCACCACGGCCGTCGCCATGGGCGACCTCTCCAAGAAGATCACCGTCGACGCGAAGGGCGAGATCCTCGAACTCGTCACCACCGTGAACACGATGGTCGACCAGCTCTCCAACTTCGCGGAGCAGGTGAACCGCGTGGCCCGCGAGGTGGGCACCGAGGGCAACCTGGGCGGCCAGGCGAGGGTTCCGGGCGTCACCGGTACCTGGAAGGACCTGAGCGACAACGTCAACCTGATGGCCAACAACCTGACCGGCCAGGTGCGGAACATCTCCCAGGTCGCGGCGGCGGTCGCCAACGGAGACCTCACCAAGAAGGTCACCGTCGAGGCGCGCGGCGAGGTCGCGCAGCTCGCCGACACCGTCAACACGATGGTGAAGACGCTGAGTTCGTTCGCGGACGAGGTGACCCGCGTGGCCCGCGAGGTGGGCACGGACGGCATCCTCGGCGGCCAGGCCCGCGTTCCCGGAGTCTCCGGTACGTGGAAGGACTTGACGGAGTCCGTGAACGGCATGGCCTCCAACCTCACCGGCCAGGTCCGCAACATCGCGATGGTCACGACGGCCATCGCCAAGGGTGATCTCACCAAGAAGATCGACATCGACGCCCGCGGCGAGATCCTCGAGCTGAAGACCACCATCAACACGATGGTCGACCAGCTGTCGTCGTTCGCCGAGCAGGTCACGCGGGTGGCCCGCGAGGTGGGCACGGAAGGGCAGTTGGGCGGTCAGGCCCGGGTGCGGGACGTCGACGGCACGTGGCGCGACCTCACCGAATCGGTGAACGAGATGGCCGGGAACCTGACCCGTCAGGTGCGCGCCATCGCCGAGGTCGCCACTGCGGTGACCCGCGGCGATCTGAACCTGAAGATCGACGTGGACGCGGCGGGCGAGATCCAGGTCCTGCAGGACAACATCAACTCCATGATCGCCAACCTGCGCGACACCACCCTCGCCAACAAGGAACAGGACTGGCTCAAGGGCAACTTGGCGCGGATCTCCGGCCTGATGCAGGGCCGCCGCGACCTGGAGGACGTCGCCTCGCTGATCATGAGCGAGCTGACGCCGGTCGTCTCCGCGCAGCACGGCGCCTTCTTCCTGGCGCTGCCCACGGACGACAGTGCGGAGCCAGGGGCCGAGCAGGGAGACGCGTACGAACTGCGCATGATGGGCAGTTACGGCTACTCCATGGGCTCCATGCCCACGTCCTTCCGGCCCGGCGAGACGCTGATCGGCACGGCCGCGCAGGAGCGGCGCACGATCCTGGTGGAGAACGCGCCGTCCGGCTATCTGCGGATCGCGTCCGGCCTCGGGGAGGCGCCGCCCGCCCAGGTGATCGTGCTTCCGGTGCTCTTCGAAGGGACCGTGCTCGGCGTGATCGAGCTGGCCGCCTTCCAGCCCTTCACGCAGATCCAGAAGGACTTCCTCAGCCAGATCGCCGAGATGATCGCGACGAGCGTCAACACCATCAGCGTCAATACGAAGACCGAGGTGCTGCTCAAGCAGTCGCAGGAACTGACGGAGCAGCTGCGGGAGCGCTCGGCCGAACTGGAGAACCGGCAGAAGGCACTTCAGGACTCCAACGCCGAACTGGAGGAGAAGGCCGAGCTGCTCGCCCAGCAGAACCGCGACATCGAGGTCAAGAACACCGAGATCGAAGAGGCCAGGCAGGTCCTGGAGGAGCGCGCCGAGCAGCTCGCGGTCTCGATGCGTTACAAGTCCGAGTTCCTGGCGAACATGTCGCACGAGCTGCGTACGCCGCTCAACTCCCTGCTGATCCTGGCCAAGTTGCTCGCCGACAACGCCGACGCGAACCTCACCCCCAAGCAGGTGGAGTTCGCCGAGACCATCCACGGGGCGGGCTCGGACCTCCTTCAGCTCATCAACGACATCCTCGACCTCTCCAAGGTCGAGGCGGGCAAGATGGACGTCTCCCCGACGCGCATCGCACTCGTCCAACTCGTTGACTACGTAGAGGCCACTTTCCGGCCGCTGACCGCAGAGAAGGGGCTCGATTTCTCCGTACGGGTGTCTCCGGAGCTGCCGGCGACGCTGCACACGGACGAACAGCGGCTCCTTCAGGTGCTGCGCAACCTCCTGTCCAACGCGGTGAAGTTCACCGACTCCGGAGCGGTCGAGCTGGTGATCCGGCACGCGAACGCCGATGTGCCCAACGCCATCCGCGAACAGCTCTTGGAGGCCGGTTCGCTGCGCGACGCGGACGCGGACCTGATCGCCTTCTCGGTGAGTGACACCGGCATCGGCATCGCCGCAAGCAAGATGCGGGTGATCTTCGAGGCGTTCAAGCAGGCCGACGGCACGACCAGCCGGAAGTACGGCGGTACGGGCCTCGGGCTCTCCATCAGCCGGGAGATCGCGCGGCTGCTCGGCGGTGAGATCCACGCGGCGAGCGAGCCGGGCCGCGGCTCCACGTTCACGCTCTATTTGCCGCTGCACCCGAGCGAACTGCCGCCCCAGGGCTACGCACAGCTGTCACCACTGCCGGGATCGGCGGGACGGCCCGCCCTGGAGGAGGGCTCGTCCACGGCCGAGCAGTCCCCGGAAGGGGGCGAGGCGGCCCCGCGGCGGCTCGACGCGACGCCCGCGCCCGGCACGCTCTTCAGGCGCCGCAGGCGCTCCGCGTCAGCCTCCACCGAGCAGCCGCCCGCGCTGCCCGGCCAGGCGGGGGCGGACTCACCGGAGCAGCGCTCGCAGGAGCAGTGGGCGGCCGGACAGGAGACGCCCGATGCGCGTCCCGGCCACCACTTCGGCGGCGAGAAGGTGCTCATCGTCGACGACGACATCCGCAATGTGTTCGCGCTCACCAGCGTCCTGGAACAGCACGGGCTCGCGGTGCTGTACGCGGAGAACGGCCGTGAGGGCATCGAAGTCCTGGAACAGCACGACGATGTGACGGTCGTGCTGATGGACATCATGATGCCGGAGATGGACGGGTACGCGACGACGACGGCGATCCGCAGGATGCCGCAGTTCGCCGGACTCCCGATCATCGCGCTCACCGCCAAGGCGATGAAGGGCGACCGGGAGAAAGCCATCGACTCCGGCGCTTCCGATTACGTTACGAAGCCGGTCGACCCGGATCATCTGCTCTCGGTGATGGAGCAGTGGATGCGCGGGGAGTGACCGAGAAGGGTCTTCATTACGCGGAGTTGCTGACAGAGTGTGGCCGAAGCCGTGTAGAACCACGGTATTCGGGGAACCTTCTGGTCTCCCACCGCGTTTCTGCTACGTGCACGGTGACATCGCGGTGACAGGGTGTGGCGACAGGCGGGGTGCGGCTACCATGACCGGCACAAGGACGGACGGCGTAAGGGAGTCGTCCCCTGGGGCGGCGCCCGGTGTACCGCCGGGGCGAGGAGGGCGGGCCATGGTGCAGAAGGCCAAGATCCTCCTGGTCGATGACCGGCCGGAGAATCTGCTGGCGCTGGAGGCCATCCTCTCTGCGCTCGATCAGACACTGGTGCGGGCATCGTCCGGGGAGGAAGCGCTCAAAGCACTACTCACGGACGACTTCGCGGTCATTCTGCTGGACGTCCAGATGCCGGGCATGGACGGGTTCGAAACCGCCGCGCACATCAAGCGGCGAGAACGGACCCGGGACATCCCGATCATCTTCCTCACCGCCATCAACCACGGGCCGCATCACACGTTCCGTGGCTATGCCGCGGGCGCGGTGGACTACATCTCCAAGCCGTTCGACCCGTGGGTGCTGCGCGCGAAGGTCTCGGTCTTCGTCGAGCTGTACATGAAGAACTGCCAACTGCGGGAGCAGGCAGCCCTGCTGCGCCTCCAGCTCGAAGGCGGCGGCAAGTCCGTGGCGGGTGAAGCCAAGGAGCCGGCCGGGCTCCTCGCCGAGCTGTCCGCGCGCCTCGCGGCCGTCGAGGAGCAGGCGGAAGCGCTCTCCAAACAGCTGGACGACGACTCGGCGGATGCCGCCGCCGTCGCCACCGCGGCCCATCTCGAACGCAAACTCACCGGCCTGCGGCGGGCTCTTGACGCCTTGGAGCCGGGCACGGGCAGCGGCGCGACTTCGGTCTCCTCGCAGAGCTGAGCCGCTGCCGAGCCCGTCCGGACGCGGTGAGCACCCGTCAGTTCAGCGCCCTCACAAGGGCGACACAAACGGGTGAAGCAGTAGGCACACGTGTCCGCAGTGGTCTCCACCGGTAACCTCACACCCATGGCCTCACGTCCGTCCGCAGCCAAGAAGACGCCCGCGAAGAAGGCGGCCGCGCCCACCAAGGCTCCGGCGAAGAAGGCCGCTGCCAAGAAGCCGCCCGCCAAGAAGGCCCCGGCGAAGAAGGCGCCCGCCAAGAAAGCCGCCGCGAAGAAGCCCGCACCCAAGCCGGCGCCCAACCCCACGGGCGGCGTCTACCGGCTCGTACGCGCTCTCTGGCTGGGCCTCGCGCACAGTGTCGGCGCGATGTTCCGTGGCATAGGGCGCGGAGCCAAGGGGCTCGACCCGGCGCACCGCAAGGACGGCCTCGCGCTGCTGCTGCTCGGCATCGCGCTGATCGTCGCCGCCGGGACGTGGTCGAATCTGCGCGGGCCCGTGGGCGACCTCGTCGAGATGCTGGTGACCGGCGCGTTCGGCCGCCTCGATCTGCTGCTTCCGATACTGCTCGCGGTCATCGGCGTACGCCTCATCCGGCACCCCGAGAAGCCCGACGCCAACGGCCGCATCGTGATCGGCCTGTCCGCGCTCGTCATCGGCGTCCTCGGCCAGGTGCACATCGCCTGCGGGGCGCCCTCCCGTGACGACGGCATGCAGGCCATAAGGGACGCGGGCGGGCTCATCGGCTGGGGCGCGTCCGCTCCGCTGACCTTCACGATGGGCGAGGTCCTCGCCGTACCGCTGCTCGCCCTGCTGACCGTCTTCGGACTGCTCGTGGTCACGGCGACGCCGGTCAACGCGATTCCGCAGCGGCTGCGGCTGCTCGGCACCAAGCTCGGCATCGTCCAGGCGGAGCCCGAGGCGGCCGACAGCGAGTTCTCCGACGACGACGAGCGGTACGACGACCAGTGGCGCGAGGCGCTGCCCGCGCGCTCGCGCAGGAGGGCCGGAGCCACCGAGCCCTACGACCCCGACCAGGCCGAGCAGGCGGCGCTCTCCAAGCGGCGCAGGCCGCGCCGTGCGTCGGTGCAGCCGGCGCTCGACCGGCCGATGGACGCGGTGGACGTGGCGGCCGCCGCTGCCGCCGCCCTGGACGGCGCGGTCCTGCACGGCATGCCGCCGTCGCCGCTGGTCGCCGACCTGACGCAGGGTGTCTCCGGCGACCGCCAAGAGCGCGAGGCGCGGGAGTCCACGGCGCCCGTGCCGACCGCGCGGGCGACGGACAGCCCGCCGCCCGGCGCGCTGCGCAGGAAGGCCGAGCGGCCCGCCGACTCCGCCGTGCCGGACCTCACCAAGGCCGCCCCGGAAGCGCCGCGGGACCTGCCGCCGCGCGCCGAGCAGCTGCAGCTCGCCGGCGACATCACGTACGCGCTGCCCTCGCTCGACCTCCTCGAGCGCGGTGGCCCCGGCAAGTCCCGCAGCGCCGCCAACGACGCGGTCGTCGACTCGCTGTCGAACGTCTTCACGGAGTTCAAGGTCGACGCCGCCGTCACCGGCTTCACGCGCGGCCCGACGGTCACGCGGTACGAGATCGAGCTGGGCCCCGCCGTGAAGGTCGAGAAGATCACGGCACTGGCCAAGAACATCGCGTACGCCGTCGCGTCCCCGGACGTCCGGATCATCTCGCCGATCCCCGGCAAGTCCGCGGTCGGCATCGAGATCCCGAACACCGACCGCGAGATGGTCAACGTCGGCGACGTGCTGCGCCTCGCGGACGCGGCCGAGGACGATCACCCCATGCTGGTCGCGCTCGGCAAGGACGTCGAGGGTGGCTACGTCATGGCCAACATGGCGAAGATGCCGCACATCCTGGTCGCCGGAGCCACCGGCTCCGGAAAGTCGTCCTGCATCAACTGCCTGATCACTTCGATCATGATAAGAGCGACGCCCGAGGACGTACGGATGGTCCTCGTCGACCCCAAGCGCGTCGAGCTCACCGCGTACGAGGGCATTCCGCACCTGATCACGCCGATCATCACCAACCCCAAGCGGGCCGCCGAGGCGCTCCAGTGGGTCGTACGCGAGATGGACCTGCGCTACGACGACCTGGCGGCGTTCGGCTACCGGCACATCGACGACTTCAACCAGGCCGTGCGCGATGGCAAGCTCAAGACGCCCGAGGGCAGTGAGCGGGAGCTCAAGACCTATCCGTATCTGCTGGTGATCGTCGACGAGCTCGCGGACCTGATGATGGTCGCGCCGCGCGACGTCGAGGACTCGATCGTGCGCATCACGCAGCTCGCGCGCGCGGCCGGCATCCACCTGGTGCTCGCCACGCAGCGGCCCTCCGTGGACGTCGTGACCGGTCTGATCAAGGCGAACGTGCCCTCGCGGCTCGCCTTCGCGACCTCGTCGCTCGCCGACAGCCGGGTCATCCTCGACCAGCCGGGTGCGGAGAAGCTCATCGGAAAGGGTGACGGTCTGTTCCTGCCGATGGGCGCGAACAAGCCCACCCGTATGCAGGGCGCCTTCGTCACCGAGGACGAGATCCACGCGGTGGTCCAGCACTGCAAGGACCAGATGGCGCCGGTCTTCCGGGACGACGTCACCGTCGGCACCAAGCAGAAGAAGGAGATCGACGAGGACATCGGCGATGACCTCGATCTGCTGTGCCAGGCCGCTGAGCTGGTGGTTTCCACCCAGTTCGGGTCCACATCGATGCTCCAGCGCAAGCTGCGCGTCGGTTTCGCCAAGGCCGGACGGCTCATGGACCTCATGGAATCCCGCGGCATCGTCGGCCCCAGCGAGGGCTCCAAGGCACGTGACGTTCTTGTGAAACCCGATGAGCTGGACGGCGTGCTCGCGGTGATCCGGGGGGAGGCTCACCCGTAAGGGAACGGCAGGCAACCGTTTCCCCTCCGCATACGTCAAGTTGAGGGGAGCAGGAGCATTGTGTCCCCGCATCAGGATGTCCGGCCATTCCGATGGCGTACAAAGTCCGTCGCCCGGTTGCCCCACCCTTTCCGAACCCCCCTAGACTGAGTCTCCGGCAGGTGGCTACACGCTCGAAAGGCGCCCCCGTGTCCATCGGCAACTCCCCTGAAGACGACCGCCCTTCAGACGACCGACCCGCAGACGACCACCCGGCAGCTGAGATCCCGTTGGACGACCGCCCCTCGATCGGGCGTGCGCTGCAGCAGGCGCGCATCGAGGCGGGGCTGACCGTCGACGAGATCAGTTCCTCCACGCGGGTGCGCGTCCCGATCGTGCACGCGATCGAAGAGGACGACTTCTCCCGGTGTGGCGGCGACGTGTACGCCCGCGGTCACATCCGGACCCTCGCGCGCGCCGTGGGGCTCGATCCCGCCCTCCTGCTCGCCCAGTACGACGAGGCGCACGGCGGGCGGCCGCCTGCGCCCACCCCGGCTGCGCCGCTCTTCGAGGCCGAACGGATCCGGTCGGAGCCGCGCAGGCCGAACTGGACGGCGGCCATGGTCGCCGCCATCGTCGCCGTGATCGGCTTCGTCGGGTTCACCGCGTTCAGCGGCGGCGACGACGGGGATGGCTCCAAGACGCAGGTCGCCGAGGGCTCCACGCCCGCGACCAGCAAGCCCGCCACGAAGCCCGCGCCCGACAAGCCCGCCGACCCCAAGCCCGACCCGTCCGACAGCGCCATCGCCGGCGCCCCCAAGGACAAGGTCACGGTCAAGGTCAGCGCGCCCGACGGCCGCAGCTGGATCTCGGCCAAGGACCACAACGGCCGGACGCTCTTCGACGGCGTCCTCGAACAGGGCGAGTCGAAGAGCTTCCAGGACCAGCAGAAGATCGATCTCGTCCTCGGCGACGCCGGCGCGATCGCGCTGTACGTGAACGGCAAGGCGATCGAGAACGAGTTCGAGCCCGGTCAGGTGGAGCGGCTCACGTACACCAAGGGCGATCCCGAGGTCGGCTAACCCTCGCGGCGGGGGCTCGGGCATGGACGAAGTAGTCTTGAGACCATGCCCGAACGCCGCACCGTCGCCCTTGTCACTCTTGGCTGCGCCCGTAACGAGGTGGACTCGGAGGAGCTCGCAGGCCGCTTGGAGGCGGACGGCTGGCAACTCGTCGAGGCCGCCGAAGACGCGGACGTCGCCGTAGTCAACACCTGTGGATTCGTCGAAGCCGCCAAGAAGGACTCCGTCGACGCCCTTCTGGAAGCCAATGACCTCAAGGGTCATGGCAAGACTCAGGCCGTCGTGGCCGTCGGCTGCATGGCCGAGCGGTACGGCAAGGAGCTGGCCGAAGCCCTCCCCGAAGCCGACGGTGTCCTCGGCTTCGACGACTACACCGACATCTCCTCCCGGCTGCAGACCATCCTGAACGGCGGCAGCGTCGAGGCCCACACCCCGCGCGACCGGCGCAAGCTGCTGCCGATCAGCCCCGCGGAGCGGCAGGAGGCCGGCTCGGACGTCGCGCTGCCCGGGCACGCGCCCGTGGACCTCCCCGACGGCCTGGCGCCCGCCTCGGGGCCGCGTGCTCCGCTGCGCCGCCGCCTGGGCACCAACCCCGTCGCCTCCGTGAAGCTGGCCTCCGGCTGCGACCGGCGGTGCTCCTTCTGCGCCATCCCGTCCTTCCGTGGCTCCTTCATCTCGCGGCGCCCGTCGGACGTGCTCGGCGAGACGCGCTGGCTGGCCGAGCAGGGCGTCAAGGAGGTGATGCTCGTCTCCGAGAACAACACCTCGTACGGCAAGGACCTGGGTGACATCCGTCTCCTGGAGACGCTGCTTCCGGAGCTGGCCGCCGTCGACGGCATCGAGCGCGTACGGGTCAGCTACCTGCAGCCGGCCGAGATGCGGCCCGGACTCATCGACGTACTGACGTCCACGGAGAAGGTCGCGCCCTACTTCGACCTGTCCTTCCAGCACTCGGCGCCCGATGTGCTGCGCGCGATGCGGCGCTTCGGGGACACCGACCGCTTCCTGGAGCTCCTGGACACCATTCGGACGAAGGCGCCGCAGGCCGGCGTCCGGTCCAACTTCATCGTGGGCTTCCCCGGCGAGAGCGACGCCGACGTGGCCGAGCTCGAGCGGTTCCTCACGGGTGCGCGCCTCGACGCCATCGGCGTCTTCGGGTACTCCGACGAGGAGGGCACCGAAGCGGCGACGTACGAGCACAAGCTGGATCAGGACGTCGTCGACGAGCGGCTCGCGCACATCTCGCGGCTCGCCGAGGAACTGACCTCGCAGCGCGCCGACGAGCGCCTCGGAGAGACCCTTGAGGTGCTCGTCGAGGCCGTGGACGAGGAGGACGGCGCCATCGGCCGCGCCGCGCACCAGGCGCCCGAGACGGACGGCCAGATCCGCTTCACGGGCGCCATGGGTGGGGATGCCCTCGAGGTCGGCCGTATGGTCGTGGCAAAGGTGGTCGGCACGGAGGGCGTGGACTTGGTGGCTGAGTGTCTCGAGGAGGCCGGCAGATGACCGGAGTCCCGGCATCCGCGGCGGGCGGCTCCGGCGCGCAGGGCGCCAAGCCGGTGCGCGGCGGGAAGCTGGGCGCTGCGGCCGTCAACCAGGCCAGCGTGTGGAACGTCGCCAACCTGCTGACCGTGATCCGGCTGCTGCTCGTGCCGGGTTTCGTGATGCTGCTGCTCGCCGACGGCGGATACGACCAGGCCTGGCGCGCGTGGGCCTGGGCGGCCTTCGCCGTCGCCATGATCACCGACCTGTTCGACGGGCACCTGGCGCGTACGTACAACCTGGTCACGGACTTCGGGAAGATCGCCGACCCGATCGCCGACAAGGCGATCATGGGCGCCGCGCTGATCTGCCTCTCCTACCTCGGTGATCTGCCCTGGTGGGTGACGGGAGTGATTCTCGGGCGCGAGCTCGGGATCACGCTGCTGCGCTTCTGGGTGATCCGCTTCGGGGTCATTCCGGCGAGCCGCGGCGGCAAGATGAAGACCCTCGCCCAGGGCACGGCGGTCGGGATGTACGTCCTTCCGCTGACCGGGCCGCTTGCGACGCTGCGGTTCTGGGTGATGGCGCTCGCCGTCGTGCTGACCGTGGTGACCGGGCTCGACTATGTGCGGCAGGCCGTCGTGCTGCGGCGCCAGGGCCTGGCCGAGGCGCGGGAAGCGGCCGCAGCGGCCGACGGGGCCGCCGCCGGGGAGGCTCGGGAGTCGGCGTCGTGACGTCGGCCGCCGGGCGGACGTCCGCTGCCGACGGGGCGTGCGCTGCCGACCGGGCCGCCGAGGCGCTGGGCCTGCTGGCGGCGCGGGGTGAGACGCTCGCCGTCGCCGAGTCGCTGACCGGCGGTCTGGTGGCCGCCGAGGTGACGGCGGTGCCGGGGGCCTCGCGGGTCTTCCGGGGGTCCGTGACGGCGTACGCGACCGAACTGAAGCACAAAGTGCTCGGGGTCGACGACAGCCTGCTCGCCGAGCGCGGGGCCGTGGACGCCGAGGTTGCGCTGCAGATGGCGGCCGGTGTGCGCGAGGTGCTCGGGGCGGACTGGGGGATCGCCACGACGGGCGTCGCCGGTCCTGATCCGCAGGACGGACAGCCGGTCGGAACGGTGTTCGTGGCCGTCCACGGGCCGGGTTCCGGGCTTCGCTCTGAGGGGAAAGTGACCGCTCTGCGGTTGAACGGTGAGCGTTCGGACATCCGTATGGAGAGTGTACGGAGCGTGCTCACGCTGCTCGTCGAGCGGCTTTCCGGCGAACGTGCCGGGAATGGGCGGGCACAGGATACGGAACAGAACGGGGGGAATTGATGTTTGCAGCCCTGAGTGAACACGACATCGCTCCCCGCACGGCCGCCGCGCAAGGCGGTACGGTGGGGCGTGAAGGATGCGGCTACGCGGTCCGAGGAGGGAGCCACCGATGATTCTGCTCCGTCGCCTGCTGGGTGACGTGCTGCGTCGGCAGCGCCAGCGCCAGGGCCGTACTCTGCGCGAAGTCTCCTCGTCCGCCCGAGTCTCGCTCGGCTATCTCTCCGAGGTGGAGCGGGGGCAGAAGGAGGCATCCTCCGAGCTGCTTTCCGCGATCTGCGACGCGCTTGACGTACGGATGTCCGAGCTCATGCGCGAGGTGAGCGATGAGCTCTCTCTCGCGGAACTGGCTGCGTCGGCAGCGGCTACGGAACCGGTGCGCGCACCGGTTCGACCCATGCTCAATTCCGTCTCGGTGAGCGGTGTGCCGCCGGAACGGGTGACGATCAAGGCGCCTGCGGAGGCGGTGGACGTCGTCGCTGCGTGATGCGGCGTCGACTGTGCACGCCACTTGAGCGCTCCGATGTGTCGAAGCCCCGGCCGGATTACCGGTCGGGGTTTTCGTCTGTCCTCCGGGCCTTTCGTCTGTCCTGAGGTGGTGCGATTCCTGGGGTGCCCGATTCCTAAGATGCCCCGATTGGTGCACTTGTGCCATGGTTGGTGGGGATTTTTGAATTCGGGGGGTGTACGAGCCCTGGAGGCCGGATGTACGTCGTGAAGAGCCCTCTGTCCGATGCGGACCTGAAGACGGTCTCGGACGCCCTGCAGGGCGCGCTGGTGGACCTGGTCGATCTCTCCCTGGTGGCCAAACAGATCCATTGGAACGTGGTCGGGCCGCGCTTCCGCTCCGTCCATCTGCAGCTCGACGAGGTCGTGGACACGGCGCGGCTGCACTCCGACACGGTGGCCGAGCGGGCCTCCACGCTGGGTGTCCCGCCCGACGGGCGGGCCTCGACGGTGGCGCGGAGCAGTGGGATCGGTGCGGTCGCCGAAGGCTGGGTCAAGGACGCGGACGCGGTGGGGACGCTCGTGGACGCGCTCGGTGCGGTGATCACGCGGATGCGGGAGCGGGTCGAGGCGACGGGGGATGCGGATCCGGTGAGCCAGGACATCTTCATCGGGATCACGGCGGATCTTGAGAAGCATCACTGGATGTTCCAGGCGGAGAACGGGTGAGTCGGGCACTGACGGGTGAGAGGCACTTGGGGGACGTCGTGCCCCGTGTGCGCTGTGGTGCGCCCTCCCGGCGGGTGACGCAGGGGGTCTAGCGTCGACCGGGCTTCGGGCCTTGGGCGGAGGTGGTGGCCGTGGCAGGGAAGGTCGTGCGGTGGACGCCGGCCCTGGCCCTGGGGGCGCTCTGGTGGTGGGGCGTGCTGCGGCTGGCCTTCGCGCCTGATGCGGGGGCCTTGGAGGGGGCGGTCGCGGCCGGCGGGTGGGGGTTGAGCCTGCTGCCGGTGCACTGTGTGCCGAAGTCCCGGACTGTGGGCGCCGTCTCCCGGTCCGGAGGGGGCGGGGCGGCCAGGGGGCAGGGGCAGGTGCGGCGGCCGGTTGGTGCGCTGCGGTGGCCCGGGGGGCGTGCGGCCAGGGCCGCTGCCCGAGCCGCTGCCCGAGCCGCTGCCGGCGGCGCTACCAAGGCATGGCGACGCCGCCGTTCGGGCGGAGGATCTGGCCCGTCGTGAAGGCGGACGCGTCGGATGCCAGATGCAGTACGGCGTGTGCGATGTCCTCCGGTTCGCCGACGCGGCCCAGCGGGGACATGCGGACCATGATCCCCTCGGTGTGCGCTTGCGCCTCGGTGTCGTGGCGATGCGTCATGGGGGTGCGGATCCAGCCCGGTGCGACGGCGTTGACGCGGATGCCGTGCGGGCCCACTTCGGTGGCGAGGGTCTTGGTGAGCTGCACTACGGCTGCTTTCGCCGCGCCGTAGCAGAGGAGTCCGGGGCCGCCGGTGTCCACGGCGCCCGAGGCCATGGTGATGATGCTGCCGGTGGGGGGTTGGGTGCGGGTGCCGGTCGCTTGGGGTTGGGCTTGGGGTTGGGCTTGGGGTTGGGCTTGGGGTTTGGGTTTTGTGGCGATCATGGTGCGGGCTGCCGCCTGGCACGCGTACAGGACGCCCTTGAAGTTGATGTTCAGGACCCGGTCGAGGTCCTCGTCACGGGTCTCGAGGACCGGGCTGCTGTGCATGATCCCGGCGATGGCGGCCATCACGTCCAGGCGGCCGGTGGCGGCGGTCGCGGCCGCGGTCGCGACGGCCTGGTCGACCTGGGCCCGGTCGGCCACGTCCAGCGGATGGATGTGTGCCGTGCCGCCCGCCGTCTTGATGAGCGTGGCCGTCTCGTGGAGCCCCTGCTCGTCGCGGTCGGCGCAGTGGACGGTGGCGCCCGCCTCGGCGAGGAGGACGGCCGAGGCCCGGCCGATGCCGCTGGCCGCGCCCGTGACGAATGTGGTGCGTCCGGTGAGGTCGTACGCCGTGAGGGGCATGACGGGACGGTACGACTGGATCTGACGGAGCGTCAACTGGGTGGTGGGTGTGGGTTCTTCGGGGCGCAGGGCGTGGGCGTCAGGGGGTCGGGCCCGGCTGGCAGGTGGGGCACCAGTAGGTGGGGCGGCTGCGGGAGCCGTCGCCCTGGTCGGCCGTGCGGACGGGGGTGCCACAGCGGAGGCAGGGGCGCGGGGCGCGGCCATAGACGTACAGGCGCTGGTCCGTACGGGTGCGGCCGGTGGTGGTGCGGGCCGGGCGCTCGCGGTTGGCTTCCAGGAGCTTCTTGGCGAGGGCGGGGAGGCGGGACGCCTTGTCGGCGGGGAGCTCGCCGATGGGCAGCCAGGGGGTGGCGCCGATGAGGAAGCAGAGCTCGCTCTTGTAGATGTTGCCGATGCCCGCGAGATTGCGCTGGTCGAGCAGGGCCTCGCCGAGGGCGCGCTCGGGTGCGGCGAGGAGGTTGCGCAGGGCCTGGTCGGCGTCCCAGTCGGGGCCCAGGAGGTCGGGGCCGAGGTGGCCCACTGCCTTGTGCTCGTCGGCGGTGCGGAGCAGTTCGAGTACGGGCAGGCGGTAGCCGACGGCTGTGCGGTCGGCGGTGCCGATGATGGCCCGGATCTGGTGGCCTGGGCCGCCGCTCCAGCGCTCGCCGGGTGCGTACACCCGCCAGGAGCCGTCCATACGGAGGTGCGAGTGCAGGGTCAGGCCGCCTTCGAAGCGGGTCAGGAGGTGCTTGCCGCGCGGGGTCACGTCCAGGACGGTGCGCCCGGTGAGGTCGACGGTCGCGAGCTTCGGCACGCGAAGGTCGGAGCGCGTGACGGTGTGCCCGGCGAGGGCGGTGTGCAGTCGCCGGGCCGCCTGGTGGACGGAGTCTCCTTCGGGCATGGGTCAAGGGTGGCATGGGGGGTGTCGTGGCGCCGGGGCCGCGGCGGTTGCGCGGGCCTGCTGCACGGCACCGCTAGGCGCGCAGGCGGAGGCCGCGTGGGGTGGCGTGGAAGCCGGCTCCTTCCAGGAGGGGGGCGAAGGGGGAGGTCAGGGCGGCGGCTCCGTTGATGCGCTCTACCGTGACCGTGCCCAGTGAGCCCGCCTTGGCCGCGCCGGCGAGCGCCTCCGCTGCCGGGCGCAGGCGGGGGTCCTCGGTGGGGGGCGTGTCGTCCGGGGCCGAGGGCCAGGCAAGCAGGGTCTTGCCGCCCCGCTCCATGTACAGGGTCAGCTCGCCGTCGACCAGGACTACGAGGGAGCCCGCCTTGCGGCCGGGCTTGTGGCCCGCGTCGCTGGGGGGCTCGGGCCAGGGCAGCGCCGCCCCGTAGGCGTTCGCCGGGTCGGCGGCGGCGAGGACGACGGCCTGGGATTCGGAGGCGCGCGGGGCGTACCCCATGGAGGAGGATGAACTGTCCGCGCGGTCGCGGGCGTTGGCCGTGGCGCGCAGCCGGTCCACCGCGCCGTCCATCGCGAACTGCGCGGCGCCCAGCCCTTCGACGACATAGCCGCGCCGTGCCTGCCCGCTGTCCTCGAAGGCCGACAGAACGCGGTACGTCGCCGAGAAGCCGCCCTCGACGCCTTCGGCCGCTACCGCGCCGCGGGTCACCACCCCGTGCCGGTCCAGGAGGGTGCGGGCCAGGGCGTGGGCGCGCAGGGTGGGGTCCGGTTCGCGGGCGGGGAGCAGCGACCAGCGGCCCGCCACGGTCGGCGGACCCGTGCGGGACGCGGGGCGGGCGGCGGCCGTCAGCGTGCCGTAGCGCCCGCGCGGGATCGTGCGCTTGGCCCGGTGGGCCGTGGAACCGGCCGTGCGGCCCGAGCCGAGGAGCGCGCGCATCGGGGCGAGCGTGTCGTTCGTGAGCCGCCCGGACCAGGCCAGGTCCCAGATCGTGTCGGCCAGTTGGGGATCGAGGACGTCGGGGTGGGTGGTGGCGCGGACCTGGTCGGCGATCTGCCGGAAGAAGAGGCCGTAGCCCCCGGAGAGGGTGTTCAGGACGGACTCGTGGAGCGCGGTGAGCTCCAGGGGGTGCGGCGGCGGCAGGAGCAGGGGTGCGGCGTCGGCGAGATACAGGGAGACCCAGCCGTCCTTGCCGGGCAGCGCGCCCGCCCCGGCCCACACCACCTCTCCGGCGGCGGTGAGTTCGTCGAGCATGGCCGGTCCGTACCCCGCGACCCGGGAGGGCAGGACGAGCTTTTCGAGCGCGGACGCGGGCACCGTCGCCCCCTGCAACTGCTCGACGGCACGCACCAGGCCGTCGACGCCGCGCAGTCCGTGACCGCTCAAGTGCTGCCACTGGGGCAGGAACTGGGCGAGCGCGGACGGCGGCACCGGCTCCAGCTCATGCCGCAGAGCGGCCAGGGAGCGGCGGCGCAGTCGGCGCAGGACGGTCGCGTCGCACCATTCCTGGCCGATGCCCGCCGGATGGAACTCTCCTTGTACGACACGTCCGTTGGCGGCGAGCCGCTGCAGGGCTCCCTCCGTGACCGCCGCGCCGAGGCCGAACCGGGCCGCGGCCGTCGCCGAGGTGAAGGGGCCGTGCGTGCGTGCGTACCGGGCGATGAGGTCGCCCAGGGGGTCCTTGACGGGCTCGGTGAACGCCTCGGGGACGCCGACCGGCAGCGCAGTGCCGAGCGCGTCGCGCAGCCGGCCCGCGTCCTCGATCGCCGCCCAGTGGTCGGCCCCGGCGATCCGGACGCGGATCGCGCGGCGGGCCGATGCCAGCTCATCGGCCCACTCCGGCTCGGCCCCGCGTTCGGCCAACTCGGCGGCGGTGAGCGGTCCGAGGAGGCGCAGCAGATCGGCGACGCCTTCGGCGTCCTTGACGCGGCGGTCCTCCGTGCGCCACTGGAGCTCCTGCTCAAGCTCGGCAAGCACCTCCGCGTCGAGCAGCTCCCGCAGCTCGGCCTGGCCGAGCAGTTCGGCAAGGAGGCGCGAGTCCAGGGACAGGGCCGCAGCGCGCCGCTCGGCGAGCGGTGAGTCGCCCTCGTACAGGAACTGAGCCACGTACCCGAACAGCAGCGAGCGCGCGAAGGGTGACGGCTCAGGTGTCGTGACCTCGACGAGCCGGACCTTGCGGGACTCGATGTCGCCCATCAGTTCCGTGAGGCCCGGTACGTCGAAGACGTCCTGGAGGCACTCCCTGACCGCTTCGAGGACGATCGGGAACGACCCGAACTCACTGGCCACCTGGAGCAGTTGCGCGGCGCGCTGGCGCTGCTGCCACAGGGGGGTGCGCTTGCCGGGGCTGCGGCGGGGCAGCAGCAGGGCGCGGGCGGCGCACTCGCGGAAGCGGGAGGCGAACAGGGCCGATCCGCCCACCTGGTCGGTGACGAGTTGATTGACCTCGCCCTTGTCGAAGGCGACGTCACCGGCTCCTACGGGTGCCTGCTCGGCGTCGTACTCCAGATGTCCGCCCGTGGGCTCCTGGTCGAGCAGGTCGAGGCCCATCAGATCGGCGTCCGGCAGGCGCAGGACGATGCCGTCGTCCGCGTGCATCACCTGGGCGTCCATGCCGTACCGCTCGCTGAGCCGGGAGCCGAGGGCGAGCGCCCAGGGCGCGTGCACCTGCGCGCCGAACGGGGAGTGCACGACCACCCGCCAGTCGCCCAGCTCGTCCCGGAACCGCTCGACCACGATCGTGCGGTCGTCCGGGATGTGGCCGCAGGCCTCACGCTGCTCGGCCAGGTACGTCTGGACGTTGTCGGCCGCCCAGTCGTCGAGCCCCGCGGCCAGCAGCCGCACGCGCGCGTCCTCGCGCGACAGCGAGCCGACCTCCCGGAGGAACGCGCCCACCGCACGGCCCAGTTCGAGCGGGCGGCCCAGCTGGTCGCCCTTCCAGAAGGGGAGCCGGCCGGGGACGCCGGGCGCGGGGGAGACCAGGACGCGGTCGCGGGTGATGTCCTCGATACGCCAGGAGCTCGTGCCGAGCGTGAACACGTCGCCGATACGCGATTCGTAGACCATCTCCTCGTCCAGCTCGCCGACCCGGCCGCCGCCCTTCTTCGGGTCGGCGCCGGCGAGGAAGACCCCGAAGAGGCCGCGGTCGGGAATCGTGCCCCCGGAGGTGACCGCGAGGCGCTGCGCGCCCGGCCGTCCGGTGACCGTGCCCGCGACGCGGTCCCACACCACGCGCGGACGCAACTCGGCGAAGGCGTCCGATGGATAGCGGCCCGCGAGCATGTCCAGGACGGCGGTGAACGCCGACTCAGGGAGGGAGGCGAAAGAGGCCGCGCGGCGGACCAGGGCCAGCAGGTCGTCGACCTGCCAGGTGTCCAGGGCGACCGTCGCGACCAGCTGCTGCGCCAGGACGTCCAGCGGGTTGGCCGGGATGCGCAGCGACTCGATGGAGCCGGTCCGCATCCGCTCCGTGACCACGGCGGCCTGCACCAGGTCACCCCGGTACTTGGGGAAGACGACGCCGGTGGAGACCGCGCCCACCTGGTGTCCGGCACGGCCGACGCGCTGCAGTCCGGAGGCGACGGAGGGCGGCGACTCGACCTGGACCACCAGGTCGACCGCGCCCATGTCGATGCCGAGTTCCAGGCTGGACGTGGCGACGACGGCCGGAAGCCGGCCCGCCTTCAGGTCCTCCTCGACCTGGGCGCGCTGTTCCTTGGACACCGAACCGTGGTGGGCGCGGGCGAGGACCGGAGGGGCGCCCTTGGCGGCACCCGACTCGGCCATCACCTCGGCGGGGGAGTGGTCCTCGGGGAGCGGCTCGCCCGTCGCGCGTTCGTACGCGATTTCGTTGAGCCGGTTGCACAGGCGCTCCGCGAGGCGGCGGGAGTTGGCGAAGACGATCGTCGAGCGGTGCGCCTGGACGAGGTCGGTGATGCGCTCCTCGACATGGGGCCAGATCGAGGGCCGCTCGGCGGCCTGGTCCGAGTCGGCGACCGGGGAACCGCCCAACTCCCCGAGATCCTCGACCGGTACGACCACGGAGAGGTCGAACTCCTTGCCGGACGGCGGCTGGACGATCTCCACCCTGCGCTGCGGGGACAGATAGCGCGCCACCTCGTCCACCGGGCGGACCGTCGCCGACAGGCCGATGCGGCGGGCGGGCCTGGGCAGCAGCTCGTCCAGCCGCTCCAGGGAGAGCGCGAGGTGTGCCCCGCGCTTGGTGCCCGCGACCGCGTGCACCTCGTCCAGGATCACCGTCTCGATGCCCGTCAGCGCGTCCCGCGCGGCGGATGTGAGCATCAGGAAGAGCGACTCGGGCGTGGTGATCAGGATGTCCGGCGGGCGCGTGGACAGCGCGCGGCGCTCGGCGGGCGGGGTGTCGCCCGAGCGGATGCCGACCCGCACCTCGGGCTCGGGCAGGCCCAGGCGCACCGACTCCTGCCGGATGCCGGTCAGCGGGCTGCGCAGATTGCGCTCCACGTCGACCGCGAGGGCCTTCAGCGGTGACACGTACAGCACGCGGCAGCGCTTCTTCGGGTCGGCGGGCGGCGGGGTCGATGCCAGCTGGTCGAGGGCGGCGAGGAACGCGGCCAGCGTCTTGCCGGAGCCGGTCGGCGCGACCACCAGCACGTCCGAGCCCTCCCCGATGGCCCGCCACGCCCCGGCCTGCGCGGACGTGGGCGCGGAGAAGGCCCCCGTGAACCAGCCGCGGGTCGCGGGGGAGAACTCATCGAGGGCGCTGTGGGCACCGGATGCGGACCTGACCATGACCCCATCGTGCACCCCGCCACTGACAACGGCGCCGACCTGCGGAAAAGGGTCTGCAAAAGGGCTTGCGCTGCTGTCGCAGAATGGGAGACATGGCAGCTTCGGCGGAGCAGGCGCGGCACTGGCGGTACGCGGAGCTGCCCGGTGTCGATCTGCTGCGGGCCCGCTATGTCCGCAAGACCTTCGTGCGGCACACCCACGAGCACTTCGTGATCGCCGCGATCGCCGAGGGCGTCGACGTCTTCCACCACGGCGGCGCCGACCAGCACGCGGGGCCGGGAACGCTCGCCCTGATCAATCCGGACACCATGCACACGGGCCGGGCCGGTGTGCCCGAGGGCTGGCGGTACGGCGCGGTCTATCCCTCGCCGGAGCTGGTCGCCGAGATCGCCGGGGAGACGACGGCCATCCGGGGCGCGCCCGGCTTCATCCGCCCGGTGCTCGACGATCCGTACGCCGTAGCCCTCGTGCACCGCGTGCTGCGCGCGGCGGAGGAGGGCAACGCGCTCGCCGCCGACACCCTGCTGCGGGTGGCGGTGACGCGGCTGCTGCGGCTGAACGGCGGCCGCCTGCCGCAGCGCGCCGTGCGGACGGCGGGGGCCAGGACGGCGGCACGCGCGCGTGCTGTCCTGGAGGAGTGTCTGGTCGACCCGCCGAGCCTGGAGCGGCTCGCCGCCGACCTCGGGGCCAGCCCGTTCGCGCTGCTGCGGGCCTTCCGCGACACGTACGGCATGCCGCCGCACGCGTGGCTCACGGACGCGCGCGTCAGGCGAGCCCGCGCCCTCCTGGACTCGGGAACGGCGCCCGCCGAAGCGGCCGTCGCGGTGGGATTCACCGACCAGCCGCACCTCAACCGGCACTTCACCCGGATCGTCGGGGTGCCGCCGGGGGCGTACCGGCGGGAGCGCAAGAACGTACAAGACCCGGAATCGACCCTCCCCGTAGCGTCCGGGACGTGGCAGAACAGATAACCCCCGCGGACATCCGCGCCAAGGGACCAGCAGATGAACCAGCCGGTGCGGGAGCGGGCGAACCGGCACCGGAGAAGCCCGATTCCGCCGTCGTCCGCGACGCCCTCGGTGTCGGTGTCGCCGTCGGACTCTCCGGCTTCGCCTTCGGAGTCACCTCGGCCGGCAGCGGCCTCACCGTGCTGCAGACCTGCGCGCTCAGCCTGCTGGTCTTCACCGGGGCCTCGCAGTTCGCGCTGGTCGGTGCGCTCGCGGGCGGCGGGAACCCCTTCACGGCCGCCGCGGGGGCCTTCTTCCTGGGCGTGCGCAACGCCTTCTACGGACTGCGCCTTTCGCAGCTGCTCGCCCTCCCGCGCGCGGTGCGGCCCTTCGCCGCCCACTGGGTGATCGACGAGACCACCGCCGTCTCCCTGGCACAGCCGACGCGGCGCGCGGCCCGGATCGGCTTCACCGTGACGGGGCTCAGCCTCTACGTGCTCTGGAACCTCACCACGCTCCTCGGCTCCCTCGGTGCCGAAGCCATCGGCGACACCGACGCGTGGGGCCTCGACGCCGCGGGACCCGCGGTCTTCCTGGCGCTGCTCGCGCCGATGCTGCGCACGACGACGGAGCGCGCCGTCGCAGCTGTGGCGGTCGTCCTTGGGCTCGGACTGCTGCCCGTGCTGCCCGCGGGCGTTCCTGTTCTGGTGGCCGCTCTCGCAGTCCCGGCCGTCCTCTACGTAGAGGGACGCAAGGCCCGTGACAGCCGCCCGGTTGGTGACGACGAGCGGAGGGCGGACCGTTGAACATCTGGATCGCCATCGGCGTGACCTTCGTCGGCTGCTACCTCGTCAAGCTCGCGGGGCTGCTCGTGCCCTCAGGTGCCCTGGAGCGGCCGATGGTCAGGCGCATGGCCGCCCTGCTGCCCGTGGCCCTGCTGGCGGCGCTCACGGCCCAGCAGGCCTTTGCCGATGGCCGGGTGCTGGTCCTGGACGCCAAGGCGGCAGGGCTCGCCGCGGCGGCCGTGGCGCTGCTGCTGCGCGCGCCGTTCCTCGTCGTCATCGCGGCGGCCGTGGCCGTCACGGCGGGGCTGCGGGCGCTGACCGGCTGACCACCAAGGCCGTCGGGACGGTTCAAAGATCCCGTGGGTAATGTGACGCGTCACAACGGCGGCCCTGGAGAGGAGACACCGTGGCGCTGTCCTCCGAAGCCCGGTCCCTCGCGGCGCGATGCGAGCCCCGGGTCAACGAACTGGCGCGCCGGATGGCCCGCGAGTCGTTCGAGGAGCTGCCGGGCTACGCCGAGCTCCCGGACGACGTGAAGGACCTGGAGATAGCCGCCACCGCCCGCCACGGAGTGCGCCTCTTCCTGCGCCGCATCAATGACCGGCCCGGCAGCCACCGGGTCTTCCGGGAGCGGGCCGCGCAGCGCGCCGAGGAGGGCATGCCGCTGCACCTGCTGCTGCGTACGCACGCCCTGGGCGTCTACGTCCTGTGGCAGGCGCTGCGCGACGTGGCGCGGCCCGGCGAGGAGGCCGCCCTGGTCGAACTCGTGGACGTACTCCTGCAGTCGCACCCGGCCATCGTCGGGACCGTGGCCGAGACCTACCTGGACGAACGCTCGGCCCTGGAGGCCGAGCAGCGCGCCCAGCGCAGCTCCCTGGTCCGCGGCCTGCTCGACGGGATGGTCCCGCCCGGCCATGGGCTCCTCGACCAGCTGCGCCTCGCGGGGCCCGTCCTGGTCCTCGCGGTCGGCCTCGACGGAGCGCCCACAGAGGGTCCCGTGGCGGTACGGCGGCGGCTGCGGCGCGTGCAGACGGCCCTGGACCGCGCCTTCGAGACGGAGGTGCTCGCGCTCCTCGACGCCGACGGCGGCCGGGTCATCGTCCCCAAGGAGTGCCGTCCCCCGGAAGATCTGCCGCGCCGCCTGAGCAAGGCCTGCGAGCTTCCGGTGCGGGTGGCCGCCGTGGACGCGGCGGGGCCCGAAGCCGTGACCGTCGCGGCCCGTACCGCGACGGAGATACTGCGCATCACGCGCGCGTGCGGGATGCCCCCGGGACTGCACCGCATGGACGACGTCCTGCTCGAGTACCACCTCTCGCGCCGCAACGAAAGCAGCCACCTAATCTCCGCACTGCTCGACCCGGTCGCCGACCGCCCCGAGCTCCTGGAGACGCTGCGGGTCCACCTCGCCCATCAGCAGGAGCGCAGGGCCACCGCCGCCGCCCTCGGCCTGCACCCCAACACCGTCGACAACCGGCTCGCGAAGATCGGCGAACGGACCGGCATCGACCTGTCGGCACCGCGCGGCACGGCCCTGGCCATCGCGGCGCTGCTGCTCCGGGAGGCCGAGAGCGTCCCGTCAGCCGATGGACCGTCCGTACGCCCGTAGCGTGCGCAGCGCCTCGATGGTGACCATGGGGCGTGCCTCCAGGGCGGTGCCCGGCGCCCACTGCCGCCAGCGGATGGGCCAGCCGCCGTCGTCCTGCTGCTCCTGCTCCAGGTGGTCCAAGGAGAGCGCCATCTCCTCGTCGGTGAACCACGCGCGCGCGAGCGACTCGGGCGCCTTCGCGTAGTCGTACGCGAAGTGGTGCTCACCGGGTGCGTAGCCCGGAGCGACCGGGTACGCGTCAAGGCGTCCGGGGTCGAGCGCCACGAGGAGCTGCTCCCGGGCGAGCCTGCCGAGACGGTCCGCGGCCGCCTCCGCGCGCGGGCGGTCCGGTGCCCCGTCGAGGAAGGCGACGGCCGCCTGGATCTCGTACGGATGTGACTTCTCGAGCGAATCGACGGCGGCCCAGCAGAAGTCGGTCGCCCGGAACAGCCAGGCGTGCCACACCTCGTTGCGGTGCAGCAGACCCACCACCGGGCCGGTGGCGAGGAGCTCGCTCGGCGGGTCGTCCACGATCGGCACGAACGGGGCGCACGGATAGCCGCGTTGGCTGGGATGGACCGCCGGAAGGGCGCCGTCCGGCGCGGAGACCGAGGTCAGATAGCGGCACACGCGCTCCACGCGCTGTCCGCCGCAGCGCCGGATCGAGTCGAGGACGCGCAGCGCGTGCCCGGTGTGGAGTGGCTGGCTGACGGGGCCGCGCAGATCGGGCTCGAGCGCGTGGCCGTACCCGCCGTCCTCGTTGCCGTAGGCGGCCAGGGCGGTCTCGACCGCGTCGGCGGACGGTTCGGCGCCGCCCGAGCCGCTCAGGAAGTGGTAGGCGAACCGCCGCTGCTCCAGTACGCGCGCGGTGAGCCAGACGAAGTGCTCGGCGCGTGCGACCGGTGAGGGCGCGGCATGCGGGGAAGCTCCGGTTTCGGCCATGCACAGACCGTAGGCGGGAAAGGGCCTTCGGGAAGCCCCCTCCGTTCGGCTGCACTCTCTAGGGCGCGATACTGGGGTCATGCGGTTGACGGTGTTCTGGGAGCGGATGGCCGACCACTTCGGGGCGGGGTACGCCGACTCCTTCGCGCGTGATCATGTGATGGCGGAGCTCGGCGGGCGCACCGTCCATCAGGCGCTGGACGCGGGCTGGGAGGCCAAGGACATCTGGCGCGCGGTGTGCGGGGCGATGGACGTACCGGCCGAAAAGCGCTGACGCGGGACACTTCACCGCCCTCCGGCAGCCGTCACGGGCGCACGGAAGCGCGAAGACATGGGGGCGGCGGCTGATTGTCGGCGGCGTGGGCGAGACTTGCACCGTGGCATCGACAGACGAGACCGCGCAGGTCGCCCAGGACGTAGCTCCGCTCGGCACGACGCCGCCCGCACAGCCCCCGAACGGGGCCCGGGTAGGGCGAGGCGCCAGCATGCCGCGCTGGCTGCCGCGTGCCATGGTGCTCGCCCTCGCGCTCTTCGCCTGTTTCCAGCTGGGCAGTTGGGCCTTCCACCAGCTGACCGGGCTGCTGATCAACGTCCTGATCGCGTTCTTCCTGGCGCTCGCGGTCGAGCCCGCGGTGAGCTGGATGGCCGCGCGGGGGCTGCGCAGGGGCTTCGCCACCTTCCTGGTCTTCCTCGGCGTCCTGATCGCGGGCGCGGGCTTCATCACGCTCATGGGTTCGATGCTCGCGGGCCAGATCGTGGACATGGTCGAGGACTTCCCCGACTACCTCGACAAGGTCATCAGCTGGATCAACCAGACGTTCCACACGGACCTGTCACGCGTCGAGATCCAGGACAGCCTGGTCCACTCCGACTGGCTCCAGAAGTACGTGCAGAACAGCGCCAGCGGCGTCCTGGACGTGTCGGCGCAGGTCCTCGGAGGCCTCTTCCAGCTCCTGACGGTCATGCTGTTCTCGTTCTACTTCGCGGCCGACGGGCCCCGGCTGCGCCGCGCGCTGTGCTCCGTGCTGCCGCCGGCCAAGCAGGCCGAAGTGCTGCGCGCCTGGGAGATCGCGGTCGACAAGACCGGCGGCTATCTCTACTCACGCGGCCTGATGGCGCTGATCTCCGGAGTCGCGCACTACATCCTGCTGCAGTCCCTGGGCGTGCCGTACGCGCCCGTGCTCGCGGTGTGGGTGGGCCTGGTCTCGCAGTTCATCCCCACCATCGGCACGTATCTGGCGGGCGCCCTGCCGATGCTGATCGCCTTCACGGTCGATCCCTGGTACGCGCTGTGGGTGCTGGTCTTCGTAGTGGTCTACCAGCAGTTCGAGAACTACGTACTGCAGCCCAAGCTCACCGCCAAGAGCGTGGACATCCACCCGGCGGTCGCCTTCGGGTCGGTCATCGCGGGCACGGCGCTCCTCGGCGCGGTCGGCGCGCTGATCTCCATTCCGGCGGTCGCGACGCTGCAGGCCTTCCTGGGGGCGTACGTGAAGCGGTACGACGTCACGGACGACCCGCGCGTCCACGGACACCGGCGCAGGGGCGGAGCGCCTCTCCTGGCGCGCATGCGGCGTGCCCTGCGCGGGCCGAACGAGCCGGGGGCGGCGTCGGAGGCGGAAGAGGAGGCGGAGGCGGTGCCGGGCCCGCAGGCGGGTCCGGACGAGCGTCAGCAGGCGAAGGGCGAGCGTCAGTAGGTGAAGGCCGCCCAGACCCCGGAGGCGAGAACGGCCGCCCCGTAGCAGGCGACGGCCGCCGTCATCACCCGCTGCCGTGTCCGCTCGCTCCAGGAGGTGCGGGACATCAGCCAGGCCAGGGCGGGCAGGACCAGGACGGCGTGCAGGCTCACCCCGTGCAGCGGCTTGAGCGCCGCCGTGGAGTGGTACGCCGACTCCTGGTGGCCGGTCCGGGTCAGGAACACCCCGCGCGCGATCATCGCGGCGCCCGACGCGAGGGCGACGAGCAGGACGGCGAAGCCGGCCCGAAGCGCGAGATCCATGCCCGTGGGCCCGGTGGGGCGGTGCCTGAAGGAAGCGATCGCGAACGCCGACAGCAGGACGACGAGGATGCCGCCGCCCACCGCGAGGGACATGGACACCGCGGAGTCGAAGCCGGTCTCCATGTTGAGATGCGACGGCACCTTGCGCCACGCCTGAAGCGTGATCCCGCCGACCTCCAGGACGCAGTCCGCGGCGAAGAGGACGAGTAGCGCGGTCCGGGTACGGGCTCCCATCCGCAGATACGACGTCACCCAGGCGACGGCGATCAGGGTCAGGCCGAAGGAGAGCCCGAAGGTGACGGGCTTGCGCCAGGAGACGGGCCCCTCCCAGGGGCCGCCGTCGACGGCGAAGACCAGCAGGTGAACGAGGCCCGAGAGGATCAGGACGGCGCCGGTCAGATGGCTGACGCGTTCGGCCGGGCGCGCCGAGCGCCACAGGGCGGGCAGGGGAGACGTCCCCGTACGGCTTTCCATGAGGTCAAGCCTGGTGCGGAGCGGCCCGCCGGTCGTCGTCCGGCCGAAGGTCGTGGCCGTACGCCCGGGGGAGTAGCCGCGGGGCCTGCGAAGGCCGAGCGCTGTCACCGAAAGCTGCTTCATTCTGGAGGCTCAGACCGACGAGAAGGAGGCAGCGATGATCGCGAGGGTGGCCGTGTGGGAGCCGATGCCGACTGACGACCGGGACTGGGTGCTGGATGCCACCGCCGCCGTGCCCGGCGTCCATGGCGCGTACCACCTCGTCGACCCCGCCACGGGCAACGGGCTGTCTGTCGCCTTCTTCGAGGACGAAGACGCAGCCCACGCCGCACGAAAGGCGATCGAGAAACGGGCCGAGGAGATCGGCTGGAACGACGCTCCGCACCCGGCACCCGTCTCCCAGACGATCTATGAGGTCGTCCGGCACATGTAGCGCGGCAGGGAACGTGCACCCGAGATTCGATGGTGCGCCGCGGAGTCTTCGATGGCACTTCGCCGGCACTTCGGTGGCACTTCGGCGGCACAGGAGACTCTCGGTGGTGCCGCGTGGTGCGCTTGACACCAAATTCGAACATCCATTCTTATGGGGTGTCTGGCGGCGTTTTCCCGGGGATTTCGCGGGGGGATGCCCGGAGCTCCGGCCGGTTTCGGCGGGGCGATCGCCTCGAGTTATCCACAGGCTGGACGGCCGTCGGGGCGGATTGTCAGTGGCAGGCGCTAGCGTCATTGACGTGAAGCGATCGACACAAGCAAATCGGGTGGAACCCATGGCAGGAACCGACCGCGAGAAGGCGCTGGACGCCGCGCTCGCACAGATTGAACGGCAGTTCGGCAAGGGCGCGGTCATGCGCATGGGCGAGCGGCCGAACGACCCCATCGAGGTGATCCCCACCGGGTCGACCGCGCTCGACGTCGCGCTCGGCGTCGGCGGCATCCCGCGCGGCCGTGTGGTGGAGGTGTACGGACCGGAGTCCTCCGGTAAGACGACGCTGACGCTGCACGCCGTGGCCAACGCCCAGCGCGCGGGCGGCGCCGTCGCCTTCGTGGACGCCGAGCACGCACTCGACCCCGAGTACGCGAAGAAGCTGGGCGTCGACATCGACAACCTGATCCTGTCCCAGCCGGACAACGGCGAGCAGGCTCTGGAGATCGTCGACATGCTGGTCCGCTCCGGCGCCCTCGACCTGATCGTCATCGACTCCGTCGCGGCCCTGGTGCCGCGCGCGGAAATCGAGGGCGAGATGGGCGACTCGCACGTGGGTCTGCAGGCCCGCCTGATGAGCCAGGCCCTCCGGAAGATCACCAGCGCGCTCAACCAGTCCAAGACCACCGCGATCTTCATCAACCAGCTCCGCGAGAAGATCGGCGTGATGTTCGGCTCCCCGGAGACCACGACCGGTGGCCGCGCGCTGAAGTTCTACGCCTCCGTGCGGCTCGACATCCGCCGCATCGAGACCCTCAAGGACGGCACCGACGCGGTCGGCAACCGCACCCGCGTCAAGGTCGTCAAGAACAAGGTCGCGCCGCCCTTCAAGCAGGCCGAGTTCGACATCCTCTACGGCCAGGGCATCAGCCGCGAGGGCGGCCTGATCGACATGGGCGTGGAGCACGGCTTCGTCCGCAAGGCGGGTGCCTGGTACACGTACGAGGGCGACCAGCTCGGCCAGGGCAAGGAGAACGCCCGTAACTTCCTGAAGGACAACCCCGATCTCGCCAACGAGATCGAGAAGAAGATCAAGGAGAAGCTGGGCGTCGGCGTGAAGCCGAAGCCGGAGGAGCCGGCCGCGGAGCCGGGCAAGGACGCGGCGGGCGCGGCCGAGGACGCCGCCAAGACGGTGCCCGCACCGGCGGCGAAGGCAACCAAGCCCAAGGCCGCAGCGGCCAAGAGCTGATCCGTGACGCGGCGAACCGACTGGGCGGAGCACACCGTCCCCGAGTACCACACCGCCCCCGCGGGCCAGGGCTTCGCGGACGGTGCGGATCAGGACGGCGCCGACCAGAGTGGTGCGGGCACCGGCTCGCGCGGCGGCGGCAGGAGCGGCGGCCGTCGTCGGCGAGGCGGCTTCGGTGACGGCCGGGGTGACAGCCGGGGCGACGGCCAACAGGACAGCGGCACCCCTTCCTCGTCGAGGGCCGAGAAGGGGGAGTCGCCGACGGGGGATCCGGCTGAGCGGGCGCGGGCGATCTGTCTGCGCCTGCTCACCGGAACTCCGCGTACGCGCAAGCAGCTCGCGGACGCCCTGCGCAAGCGGGAGATCCCCGAGGACGTGGCGGACGAAGTGCTGACCCGTTTCGAAGAGGTCGGGCTGATCAACGACGGTGCCTTCGCGGGCGCGTGGGTGGAGTCCCGGCACCACGGCCGGGGCCTGGCCCGGCGGGCGCTCGCGCAGGAGCTGCGGACGAAGGGCGTGGACGCCACGCTGATCGAGGAGGCCGTCGGACAGCTCGACTCGGAGCAGGAGGAGGCGACCGCACGCGAGCTGGTCGCCCGCAAGCTCCGCGCCACGCGAGGCCTCGACCGCGACAAGCGGCTGCGCAGGCTCGCGGGCATGCTCGCCCGCAAGGGCTACTCGGAAGGCCTCGCGCTGAGGATCGTCCGGCAGGCCCTGGAGGAAGAGGGCGAGGACGGGGAAGACCTCGGGTACGACGGGGGTTGAGCGACCAGGGCCCTCGCGGGGGTGGGGCTCAGGTCAGGGCCGGGCAGCGCGGTGCGAACCGCGGCCCGGCCCTTTCTCGTACCTGCCCTCAACTCGCCTACTGCTCCTGGGGGGTGGGGTTAACCCCCCGCTGAAGACGCCGGTCCACCGCACTGCACAGTTCCCTGTGCACAGGAAACTGTGTACGCATGGCAAAGCAACCCGGCACGACCGGCTCCGCGCCGGAAGGTGGGGCGGAGCCCGCATCGGACGACGAGACGGGCGCGGCCCTGCGTGGCGGGACCGAGGCTGTACCGGAGGACGGGGCTGACGCGGTCCCCGGAGACGAGGCCGAACTCGACGCAGCCACCGAAGGCGAGCCCCAAGCAGCCCCCCAGCGCGCGGCAGCGCACCACGCCCCCGAAGAGCTCCGCGATCTCCGTGTGCTCAAGGCGCTCGCGCAGCCCCGGCGGCAGCAGATGTTGCAGCACCTCACCGTGCACGGTCCCGCCACCTCCGCGACCCTCGCCAGGGACCTCGGCCTGAACACCGGGGCCACCAGTTACCACCTGCGTGAACTCGCCCGCTACGGCTTCGTCGAGGAGACTGGGGGCGCGGGGCACGGCCGTGAGCGCTGGTGGCGCGCGGTACCCGGCGACCGACGCTTTCCGCCGCGCAGCAGGCAGAACGTCGAGACGCGGCTCGTCATGGACGAGTTGAACCACTTCTCGTACGCCGCCGACCTGGAGCTCTTCGAGCAGTTGCAGCGGGACGGCGGCCCCGAACTCGGCGAGTGGGCCGACGCGTTCCCGTACTCGCGCGGCACGATCCGGCTGACTCTGCCCGAACTCCGCGAGTTCTTCGAGGAGTACATCGCCCTGCTCAACCGCTACAAGCGCCCCGCCGCCGAAACGCCGGCCGACGCGCGCACCGTACTCACCCGGCTCCTGGCCTTCCCGGCACCCGAACTCCCGGACGAGCCCGCCCACCCCTCCGCACCCGATGCACCCGGCACACCCGCCACACCCGACGCCACCGAACCCGAGGCCACACCATGATGCTGCGCTACGCACTGCAGACCGTCCGCGCCCGCAAGGGCGGATTCCTCGGCGCCTTCCTCGCGCTGATGTGCGCCGCCGCGCTCATCACGGCCTGCGGCACCCTCCTGGAGACGGGCCTGCGGGGCACCGTCCGGACCGAGCGCTATGCCGCGGCCCCCGTCATCGTCTCCGCCGACCAGAACGTCCACCAGACCACGGTCAAGCACAAGAAGGGCAAGACCAAGGTCAAGCACAAGGCCAAGCCGATCACCGAACGGGCCTGGCTGCCGGACGGCATCGAGCGCAAGCTTCGGGGCACTCCCGGTGTCCACGAGGTCGTTCCCGAACTCACGTTCCTCGCCGAGCCGTTGACGCGCACGTCCGGCGACCTCTCCGACAAGCCCGCGTACGGTCACGCCTGGCGATCGGCCGCGCTCACTCCCTTCCGTCTCGTCGAGGGCAGGGCCCCCCGTGCCGCCGGCGACCTCGTCATCGACCGCGACCTCGCCGACCGCGCCCGCCTCGAGCCGGGAGACCGGCTCACCGTCCAGTCGACACAGGCGCCGCGCACCTACCGGATCACCGGAGTCGCGGCCCCCGCCCAGGGCGCGCTCGCCCACCAGACGTCGCTCTTCTTCTCCACCGGCGAGGCCGAGCGGCTCGCCGCCCACCCGGGACAGGTCACCGCCTTCGGCGTCGTACCCGCCAAGGGGACCGACACGGGAGACCTCAAGGCGGCGGTCACCCACGCGCTCAACGGCACGAAGGCGCAGGTCAGCGTCGGAGGCGACCGCGGTCCCGTCGAGTTCCTCGACGCGGCGAGCGCCCGCGTCAAGCTGGTCAGCATGGGCGGCGCGATGGGCGGCACGTCCCTCCTCGTCGCCATCCTCGTGGTCGTCGGCACCTTCGCCCTCTCCGTGCAGCAGCGCCACCGCGAACTCGCCCTGCTCCGCGCCATCGCCGCCACCCCCAAGCAGATCCGGCGGTTCCTCGGCCGCGAGGCCCTGATCGTCGGCGCGGCCGCAGGCATCCTCGGCTCGCTCGCCGGAATCCCGCTCGGCGGCTGGCTGCACGGCCGGTTCGTGGACCTGGGCGCGATCCCCGCCACGCTGGAGCGCTCCGTGAGCTTCTTCCCGCCCATGGCGGCCATGGCCGCGACGCTCCTCGGGGCCTGGGCAGCCGCCCGCGTCTCAGCCCGCCGCATCGCCAAGATCCGCCCGGCGCAGGCCCTCGCCGAAGCACGCGTCGAGCGCTCCGGGCTCCCGTGGAGCCGCGTCGTCGCGGGGCTCGTGCTCCTCGCCGGAGGCGTCGTACTGGTCGCCCTGCTCAGCGTTCTGCGCACCGAGCCCGCGTCGACTCCCGTGACGTTCCTGGCCGTTGTGGTCCTCTCCTCCGCCATCGCGCTCCTCGGCCCGCTCCTGGTCAAGGCGGCGGCCGCCCTGATCCGCGGCCCGCTGCGGCTCTCCGGTCCCGGTGGCCGCCTCGCGCACGCCAACCTCCGGGGCAACGCCGCCCGGATGGCCGCCGCCGTCACCCCGCTCGCCCTCCTCACCGGCATGACCTGCACCGTCCTGTTCGTCCAACCCACCCTCGGCGACGCGGCCCGCGCGCAGGCCCGCGAGGGCATCCGCGCCGACTGGGTCCTTGCGGCACAGGGGCCCGGCGTCCCGGCCCAGGCCGCGCAGAAGCTGCGTACGACCGAAGGCGTCGAGGCCGCCACCGAAGTCGTCCGCACCACCGTGCGCGTAGGCCTCGACAAGTACCCGGCGCAGGGCGTCAGCACGGCCGGTCTCACCCGCACCTGGGACCCGGACGTCACCGCCGGAACCCTGAAGGGTTTCGGCAAGGACAGCGTCGCCGTCAGCGAACTGGCCGCGGACCAGCTCGACTTGAAGCCCGGAAGCACCCTGAAGCTCACGCTCGGCGACGGCAAGAAGACCGAGCTCAAGGTCGGTGCCGTGTACGCGCGCGGGCTCGGGTTCGGCGATCTGACCATGGCGCACGACCTGGTCGCCCGCCACGTCGACAACCCGCTCGCTGCCACGGTCCTGATCAAGAGCGACCGTACACAGGAACAACTCGCGGCAGACGTCCAGAAGTTCCCGGGCGTGCGGGTCCTCGCACCGGCCGAGGCCGACAACCTCCAGGCCGAACGCCAGCAGGCGAACGCCGAGGTGAACTACCTCGCCATGGGCCTGATCCTGGCCTTCACCGCGATCGCCGTGGTCAACACCCTGGCCATGTCGGTCTCCGAACGCGTCCGCGAGTTCGCGATGCTGCGCCTCGCCGGCGCTAGCCGCCGCCAGGTCCTGCGCATGCTGCGCACCGAAGCACTGTCCGTACTGCTCATCGGCACGGCCCTCGGCAGCGGTATCGCGCTCGCCGTCCTGACGGCCTTCAGCGTCGGCATGACGGGCAGCGCGGCGCCCTCGGTCGCACCCTTGGTGTACGTCTCCGTGGTGGCCCTCGGGGCACTGCTCGCCCTCACCGCGACCGCACTCCCCGGCCGCGCCGCCCTGAGGCCGCGTCCCGTGACGGTGGCCACGGCCAAGGAGTGAGCGTCACCGCTGGACGGGAAGCCCGGCCGCCTTCCACGCCTGGAACCCGCCGATGAGATCGGTGGCGTGCCGCAGCCCCAACTGCCGCAAGGAGACGGCCGCCAGGCTCGACGCGTAACCCTCGTTGCAGACCACGACGACCCGCAGGCCGTGCCCGACGGCCTGCGGGTCGCGGTGGCTGCCCTGCGGGTCAAGCCGCCATTCCAGCTCATTGCGTTCTACGACAAGGGCGCCGGGGATCAGCCCGTCGCGCTCACGCAGGGCCGCGTACCGGATGTCGACGAGAAGTCCCCCGGCGGCAGCCGTGTCGCGTGCCTGCTGAGGAGTGACCCGGTCGAGGCCGAGCCGTACACGCTCCAGCAACTCGTCGATGCCTACGGGAGATTCGCCCACGGTCTGCTGCTCGCCGCTGCGATCCACGGAACGCCCGCTCACTGCCAGTCCTCCGGACGCTCCACCGACTCCAGGCGGAGCACAGGCCCGGTGCGGCTGTAGCGGCGGATGCGCGGCAGCGGCGGGTAGTAGGCGTGCACGGAGACGGCGTGCTCGGTGGTGGACTCGTTCAGGACCTCGTGTACGTGATTCCGGCCGAAGGCCCTGCCCTTGCCCGCCGCCAACTCCCGTTCGCGGTCCACCCCTTCGGTCAGCTCCAGGGTCTTCCAGCCGTCGGTGGGCAGCCGCGCGGCGAGCGAGTTCTCCTTGAGGGTGCCCTCCGCGGTGAGGAAGGCGCCGACCGATTCGGCGTGGTCGTGCCAGCCGGTTCCGGTGCCCGGCGGCCAGCCGATCAGCCAGGCCTCGCTGCCGCCGGGACCTTCGAGGCGGACCCAGGTGCGGCCTTCGGGGTCGAGCGGCAAGGAGGCGATGAGTTCGGGGTCGGCGGCGCTACGACGTACGAAATCGAGCAGTTCGGCAGCGGTGGGCGTGGACGCCGGCGCGGGCGCGTGCGTGGCGGAGACAGAGGCAGACACGGGTATCCGTCCTGGAAGTTCGCGGAGGCGCGCACCCAAGAACGCAAGAGCAAGAGAAGAGGGGTGCGCGGGGGAGAAAGGCGAATTCAGCAGGACGGACGACACACGCAGCCCGCATAGCGGACGAGGTCCATATGGACCCTCCGCCACAGGCGCAGATCGGTGTCGGTCACGTTTCGGAGTAGACCATGACGCTGCGTGCCGGTCAACTCTGGCTCACTGTGTGGTCGGCCGGCTCGCCGCGGCCTTGCTCCGCGTCTTTTCCGCCTTCTCCGTAGTGTCCGTTTCGCGCGCCCGCTGCTTTGGAAGCACTCCGCCGAGCGCCGCCTCGGCCGCCGAGTACAGCTCGGCGGGGCGTACCCCGCTCAGCGCGGTGACCAGGTGGCCGTCGGGGCGGATGAGCAGCACCGAGTGCGCGGCGGCCCCCGGGTAGCTCTCCGCGACGAGCAGCTCCGCGGGGTGCGGCAGCGCGGTCACCGCGGCGGCGAGCCGGGGCATGATCCCGGCCGTCACCCAGTGTCGCCGCTCCCACACCACCGTGCCCGGCGCGACCAGGACCACGAGCAGCTGCCCGAGGCCGAGCCGGTCCCGCAGCTGCACGAAGGACCCGTCGGGCGCGGTCACCCGTACATCGGCGACCGGGGCACCCGGCTCGGTGCCGACCGCCACCTCGGACTCGGACGGCGCGGGCGCCAGGGGCGATTCCGCGTACGACCCGGGCGCGCCGAGCGGGCCGCGCCCCACATGGCCGTCCGTGAGGAGCGTGTCGTGCCCACGCGCCGTCCCCGGCACGTACGAACGCAGCCCTCCGCCGCCCCGCAGTATCGGCAGCGACTGGTCGGCGGCGCGTAGCCGGGCGGCGACACTGGCGCGCCGCTCGGCCTGATAGCTGTCGAGCAGGGATTCGCGCGCGCCGTGATGCCAGGCGAGCGCCAGCTTCCAGGCGAGGTTGTCCGCGTCCCGCAGCCCTTCGTCGAGCCCTTGCGTACCGAGCGCGCCGAGGAGGTGCGCGGCGTCCCCGGCGAGGAAGGCACGGCCGACCCGCCACCGGCGGGCGAGTCGGTGGTGGACGGTGTGCACACCTGTGTCGAGCAGTTCGTACGGCGGCGTGGATCCCCCGCACCACCCCGCGAGGGTCTCCCGGACGCGCGCCACGAGCGCGTCCGGAGTCACCAGATCGCCGCGCGGCGGCAGCAGCCAGTCGAGCCGCCACACCCCGCCGGCGAGCGGACGGCCCGTCACCTCGGCGCCTCCGCCGCGCCACGGAGGCATCCGATGCAACAACGCTTCACTGGGCCTGGGAAGTTCCGTGCGCAGCGCCGCCACGGCGTGTCGCTCGACGGCCGTGCGTCCGGGAAAGCGGATGTCGAGCAGCTTGCGCACCGTCGAGCGCGGTCCGTCGCAGCCCACCAGGTAACTGCCGCGCCACCAGGTGTCCTTGGGCCCGCGGGTGTGGGCGGTCAGCCCGCTCGCATCCTGCTCCAGGGAGTCGAGCTTGCTCTCGACCGCGATCTTGACAAGCCGCTCATCGGCGATGGCGGCGCGCAGGGCGCCGGTCAGCACATGCTGCGGCACATGCAGCGGGGGCGGCGTCTGATCACTGAACGTGAGCTCCCGCATCAGCTGCTTGCGGCGCAGCGAACGCCAGCCCGCCCACCGCGCGCCCGTCTCCATGTCACCGAACGAGTGACCGGCGAGCCGCTCCATGAGGGCCGCGGTGTCATCCCGCAGGACGACGGTCCGCGCGGGCCGCTGCTCGTCCTTGCCGGGCCCTTCGTCGAGCACGACGGTGGGTACGGAGTGACGCGCGAGAGCCAGGGCGAGCGTGAGCCCCACGGGCCCCGCGCCGACAACGATCACCGGGTCCACGGCGCGCACTCTCCCGTCACGCGGGCCCGGGAGCGCTGGACGTACGTACAAGAACTGGCAGTTGGAGCCCGGTGCACGATCACAGAACGTATGCAACCCATTGCCGGTGCTTGCGTCAAGTGACGACGTTGTGCGGGGACGGCTCAAACGGTGGAGCGGCGGTACTACGCCGTCTTCGGTCAGGCTCGCTCCCCGCGGCATATGGTCGACGACCCTCCTGGACCGAATTACGCGGCTGCAGAGGCTTGCCAAGCGATTCGGGCGGCGTGGAGCCGACTCGCTGCGTCAAGTTTCATGCAGATAGATCGAACATGCCCTTTCACTGTCTCGGAGCTTATTCCGAGGAGAGTCGCCACTTGTTTGTTGGGTAGCGCCTGTGCGACGAGTTCCAGCACCTGACGCTCTCGAGTGCTGAGCTGCCCGAGCTTCTCGCGAGCCTCTCTGGTGCTATTGGAGAAGTGATTCGGTTTTGAGTACTCGTTGAATACGTGGTCTGCGATTTCGGGCGAGAGGGCGCGACTGCCCTTGTGTATGGCGTCCACGGCCCAGGCGAGATGTCGAGCTGCGGTCTCTTGGAGCAGGATTCCGAACGCACCCAGGGTGAGCAGTTTTCGAACCTCGCTCTTGTGTATTAGTTGGGTGATCACGAGAATCTTGGGTGGATCTTTGAGTCGCTTGGTGCGTTCGATGACTTCAAAGGACTCGCCCGCAGTTACGGTGCCGGTCACGATGATATCTGCGCGTGCAGATCCTCGTATTGGCAGCGACTGGCTGAGTCCCCCCTGTGCTGCGATGTGAACGTCGCATTGAGAGGACAGAATTGCGGCCAAGCTGGCCCGAAAGAACTCGTTATTACTGATAATCGCTACCTGGATCATCATTAAACCCCCGGCTCCCCGAGATTCCGAAGTGTCGCCATTGCTTGGTCAGAGCGAAGGCTTGGCGGCAACATTGCCGAGGTTGACCTGTGGTCGTCAAGCTACTCACGGTGATGGCGCAGCAATTTGAGCTTCTATTGAGGGAGGTGCGGAGCTGCCCGACCGCCTCGAGCGTCGTTTTGCCCTGAAAAGCCGTCATGATCGGATTGCGGCGGGATTGGTGTCGAGGTGGGCGTGGTGGTGTCGGTTGCTGCGCTGAGGCAGGCGCCCCCAGTGTGGGGGCGGAGACTCCTGGGACCCCCAAATGGGGGGTGCCGGATTCGCAATTTGCAGATATACGGTAATTCTCAGAGGGAAGGGGAAGGTCCCCAATTCGATCAGTGAGGTGAGTTTGCAGATGCGGATGGATGCCGGTGGAAAGAAAGTCCGTCGAACAATGGCGTCGCCTTGGGGTAGGCGTGGCGTCGCTGCCCTTGCTGGTGCGGCTGCATTGGTTTTCATGCCATCGGCGGTGGGGGTAACTGCTCCTGCAGCGGCGCAGGAGCGTGGAGGGGTGAGTGCCACCGGAAGATGTGGCTCTCCGGAAATCAAGATCAGCTATCCCGGGCGTCACCCCAAGATCTACTTCAAGTCCCCTTCGGGGTGCAGCCGTGGCCGCCATGTTCTCGCTCTGGGGGCAGCTGTCTGGTGTGATGGACGGCAGGTGGTGAAGATTCAGGGCGGTAGCGTTATTGGCAGGACGCCAATCAAGACCCCCACCAAGAAGCTTCCCACGAAGGCGAACTGCAAGCGTCTGCAGGCCACTGCTCACATTAGGTATGTGCAGGCGGACTTCGATGATGACTGGGCATGGAAATGGGGAAACTTCCCTGCCTGACTGCCGGAGATAGTTCTTCTTTTTTGATCAGATTTATGCAGTGAATCTGATCTGGTGAATCCACTCGGAGGGAAATCAGTGCGTTACTCGAAGGTTGCCGTGCGCCGTGGCTTGGCGGCTTCCAGCGTATCTCTGCTCATGTGCCTCGGCGCGACATCTGTCCCTGCGCACGCGGACGGGCCGACGGAAATATATCGTGGCACAGTAAAGGGTAGCGTTGATATTCTGGGTGGTGGTCACACCTGGAAATACAAGGATAAGCAATACATCAGTACCAGCCTGAGGAATACTCGAAAGCACAGTATTCGCGTTACGTACAAGGGCTGTAAGGAGTGGAGGGCTCGGGCTGCGGTCAGGTACCCCGGTTCCGGTGGCCCCGACACGGACGAGCAGACGGTCAGGGGATGCAACAAGACGGCATGGCTGACTGTGATGGGCAGTAAGCGCTCGGAGGTCACTCTGGGTATCAAGATCTACCCGTCCGGGGACTACCAGAGTAAGGAAATACGTCCACGCTGAGCGCGGCGACCACACACATCACGGAGGCAGCGGCGTGAACGCCGCTGCCTCCGTGATGTGTGTCCGTAGGATCGGTGGTCGCTAGAGGCCGCCGCCGGCGTCTCCGGCGTCGCCCTGGATCTTCTTGGGGCCGATCGTCTCCAGGTCGTCGAGCGCACCGGGGCCCACTACGGCCCCGGTGCTCTTCTTGGCCCGGCGCAGTCGCTTCTCGAGCCAGCCTGCGAAAGTCGTGAGCGCGAAGTTGATGGCCACGAAGATCACCGCGACGACGGTGAAGCTCGCGATGGTGTTCGCGCCGTAGGCGGCACTCATCGGCCGGACTGATGCCAACAGTTCCGAGAAAGTGAGCATCGCGCCGCCGAGCGCGGTGTCCTTCACGATGACCACCAGCTGGCTGACGATCGCCGGCAGCATCGCAGTGACCGACTGCGGGAGCAGGACGGACCGCATCGTCTGTCCCTTGCGCAGGCCGATCGCCATCGCGGCCTCGGACTGCCCCTTGGGCAGGGACAGAATGCCCGCTCGCACAATCTCCGCCAGAACTGATGCGTTGTAGAGCACCAGGCCGGTGACGACGGCATAGAGCGGACGGTCGTCCGAGCTGACGTCGGTGAACTCGGAGTACGCCGCATCGGCGAACAGCATCAGGATCAGCACCGGGATCGCGCGGAAGAGCTCCACGACGGTGCCGGCCGGTAGCCGCACCCAGCTGTGGTCGGAAAGCCTCGAAATGCCGAAGACGGCACCCAAGGGGAGAGCGATCAGCATGGCGAATGACGCTGCTGTGAGGGTGTTCTCAAGCCCCGGCCAGATGTACGTTTCCCAGGCGCGGGTGTCTGTGAAGAAGGGCTTCCATTTCACCCAGTCGAGCTGGTGCTTCTCATCCAGCTTGGCGTACACCCAATAGGCAACGGCAACGAATGCGGCCAGGAACACGATCGAATACAGGATGTTCCGCCGCTTGGCGCGAGGGCCCGGAGCGTCGTACAGAACGGAAGTCATCGCTTCACCGCCACCTTCTTGCTCACCCAGCCGAGGAGTAGACCGGTGGGAAGGGTGAGGCACATGAATCCGAACGCGAAGATGGCTGCGATCAGAAGCAGTTGAGCTTCGTTCTCGATCATCTCCTTCATCAGGAGTGCGGCTTCGGATACACCGATCGCCGCGGCGACCGTCGTGTTCTTGGTCAGGGCGATCAGCACGTTCGCCAGCGGCGCCACGACCGCGCGGAATGCCTGCGGAAGGATGATGAGACCCAGCACCTGAGTGAAGCTGAGGCCGAGCGCACGTGCTGCCTCGGCCTGGCCGACGGGCACGGTGTTGATTCCGGACCGCAGCGCCTCACAGACGAACGCTGATGTGTAGAGGGTCAATCCCAGCACAGCGAGCCGGAAGTTGATCGTCTCGAAGTCTTCCGCACCCATGTTGATACTTAGGGTCTGGAAGAGCCCCAGGGATGTGAAGACGATGATGACCGTCAGTGGGATATTTCGTACCACGTTCACGTACGCGGTACCGAAACCTCGCATGAGCGGCACCGGGCTGACTCGCATACCGGCCAGCATTGTTCCCCATATGAGGGATCCGACGGCGGAGAGCGCGGTGAGCTTCACCGTCACCCAGAAGGCCGCCAGCAAGTCGTAATCTTCAAGAAAGTCGAACACGATCTCCCGCGCTTCCGCGTGTGGGGAGGGCATGGCGCGCCGTCCTGACGGACAGCGCGCCAATCAAGCCCTGCTTCACTTCTTGATGTCGCCGATCTTCGGGGCGGGCTCGTACTTGTAGTTCGCCGGACCGAAGTTGGCCTTCACGGCCTTCTCCCAGGAACCGTCCTTGACCATCTTGGTCAGCGCGGCGTCGACCTTCTTCTTGAGGTCGGCGTCGCCCTTCTTTAGGCCGATGCCGTAGTTCTCATTGGTCATCTTGAAGCCGGCAAGCTTGAACTTGCCCTGGAACTCCTTCTGCGCGGCGTAGCCCGCGAGGATGGAGTCGTCCGTCGTCAGCGCGTCAATGGCCTTGTTCTCGACGCCAGTCAGGCACTCCGAGTAGCCGCCGTACTCCTGCAGCTGGGCCTTGGGGGCCAAGTCCTTCTTGATGTTCTGCGCCGACGTCGAGCCGGTCACGGAACACAGCTTCTTGTTGTTCAGATCCTTCGGCGACTTGATGGACTTGTCGTCGGCGCGGACCAGGATGTCCTGGTGGGCGAGCAGGTAGGGGCCGGCGAAGTCGACCTTCTCCTTGCGCTCGTCGTTGATCGAGTAGGAAGCCGCGATGAAGTCGACGTCACCACGCGAGATCATGTTCTCGCGCTCGGCGCTCTTGGCTTCTTTCCACTCGATGTCGTCGGCCTTGTAGCCGAGCTCCTTGGCGACGTACGTCGCGACGTCGACGTCGAAGCCTTCGTAGTTGCCGTCCGGGGTCTTCTGACCGATACCCGGCTGGTCGAACTTGATGCCGATGGTGATCTTCTTGCCACCACCGGAACCCTTGTCGTCCTTGTCGTCCGAGCCACAAGCCGTGGCGGAGACGGAGAGCGCGAGTACGACGGCGGCTGCCGCGGTGACCTTGCGAGCCTTCATGGTGAACATCCTTTGTGTCGGCAGGAGAGATTGAGACGCAGAGAGCTCGACGCGTGATGCGTCCAGCGCGTCAGTGGTGAAGGATCTTCGACAGGAAGTCCTTGGCCCGGTCGCTGCGCGGGTTGCTGAAGAACTGGTCCGGCACGGCCTCTTCGACGATCCGGCCGTCCGCCATGAAGACGACGCGGTTGGCCGCGGACCGGGCGAAGCCCATCTCGTGGGTGACCACGACCATGGTCATGCCGTCACGGGCGAGCTGCTGCATGACCTCGAGGACCTCGTTGATCATCTCCGGGTCGAGCGCCGATGTGGGCTCGTCGAAGAGCATCACCTTCGGGTCCATCGCCAACGCGCGTGCGATCGCGACGCGTTGCTGCTGGCCACCGGAGAGCTGCGCCGGGTACTTGTCGGCCTGCGAGGCGACACCCACGCGGTCCAGGAGACCGCGTGCCTTTGTCTCAGCTTCCGCCTTGGACGTCTTGCGCACCTTGATCTGGCCCAGCATCACGTTCTCGAGCACGGTCTTGTGCGCGAAAAGGTTGAAGGACTGGAAGACCATGCCCACGTCCGCACGGAGACGGGCGAGCTCCTTGCCCTCCTGGGGCAGCGGCTTGCCGTCGATCGAGATGTCTCCCGATTCGACCGTCTCCAGGCGATTGATGGCGCGGCACAGTGTCGACTTGCCCGACCCGGAGGGGCCGATCACGACGACGACCTCACCGCGGGTGATGGTCAGGTCGATGTCCTGGAGGACGTGCAGAGCGCCGAAGTGCTTGTTGACGTTCTTCAGCACGACCAGGTCGTCCGCCCCGGGCGGTATGGCGTCCTTGGTCACCGATACTTCGGTCACGGCTTGTTGCTCCATCCTCCTCGGTTGGGAGGACAGTAATAACCCGGTGCGACCAGCGTCATTACATCTGAGGGGAAATTGAGCATAACGATCCGGCCGCAACCGGACACTCCGCGTGAAGGGGACGCCCCGTGCGCGTACCGGCTGCATAACGGAACGTGCCCGTAACCCGAACCCCCTTGACGCGGTCCTTATCTATCGGCGTGGATGCCTTGGTGCGTACGCACGCGCGCGTACCGGCCATCGGCAAGCGCGAACGAAACGACCGATGAACCGGAGGGGGCCCGCATGAGACTGCTCCTCGTAGAGGACGACAATCACGTGGCCGCAGCCCTGTCCGCGGTCCTGGCCCGGCACGGCTTCGACGTCGTGCACGCACGCAGCGGCGAGGAGGCCCTGCAGGCCCTGCTGCCCGGCGAAGCGGCGCCCTTCGGAGTCGTACTGCTCGATCTGGGGCTGCCCGACCAGGACGGCTACGAGGTCTGCGGCAAGATCCGCAAGCGCGGTTCGACGCCCGTGATCATGGTGACGGCCCGTGCCGACGTACGCTCCCGGATCCACGGCCTCAATCTCGGGGCCGATGACTACGTAGTGAAGCCGTACGACACCGGGGAGCTGATCGCCCGTATCCACGCGGTCATTCGGCGCCCCCCGTCCGGCGCCGCCGCGGGCCCCGCGGACAGCGAACTGCGCCTCGGTCCCGTACGCATCGAACTGCCCACCCGTCAGGTCAGCGTGGACGGTTCGACCGTCCAACTGACCCGCAAGGAGTTCGACTTGCTGGCGCTCCTCGCGCAGCGGCCCGGTGTGGTGTTCCGCCGGGAGCAGATCATCAGCGAGGTGTGGCGCACCAGTTGGGAGGGGACGGGGCGCACCCTTGAGGTGCATGTGGCGTCCCTGCGTTCCAAGCTGCACATGCCGGCCCTGATCGAGACCGTACGGGGCGTGGGCTACCGCCTCGTCGCGCCGGCCGCGTAGCGCGTAGCGAGGTCAGGTGCGCACTCGCCTTCTGCCGCTGCTCATCGTCCTCATGGCGGGAGTGCTGCTCGCGCTGGGCTTCCCGCTCGCGGTGAGCGTCGCCGCGGCGCAGCAGCAGAAGGTGGTCGTCGACCGGATCGACGACACGGCGAGATTTGCGGCGCTCGCGCAGTTCGTCACGAAACGTCCCACCGGCTCGCGGGTGCGCGACAAGGACGAACGGCGCGAAACCCTCCAGACCGAACTCGACTACTACCACGAGGTGTACGGGATAAGGGCGGGCGTCTTCTTCCGGGACGGCCAGCCCATGGCGCACGCGCCCGGCAACTGGTTCCTGCCCCCGCGCGGGCACGAACGGGAGGCCTTCGAGGAGGCACTCAGGTCCCGCGGCAGCCACGATCCGCGCCAGGTGTGGCCCTGGCAGCGCGGACGGCTCGTCGTCGCCTCTCCGGTGATCAGGGACGGTGACGTCATCGCCGTCGTCGTCACCGACTCGCCCACGGGTCACATGCGTTCGAAGACCCTGCAGGGATGGCTGCTCATCGGCGCAGGCGAGTCGGCGGCGATGCTGCTGGCCGTGGGCGCCGCACTGCGGCTCACCGGCTGGGTCCTGCGCCCGGTGCGGGTCCTGGACGCGACCACGCACGACATCGCGACCGGGAGCCTGAAGTCGCGGGTCGCGGCCGCGGGCGGGCCGCCGGAACTCAGGCGCCTGGCGCGGTCGTTCAACGAGATGGCGGACAACGTTCAGGACGTGCTGGAGCAGCAGCGCGCCTTTGTCGCCGACGCCTCGCACCAACTGCGCAACCCGCTCTCCGCCCTGCTGCTGCGCATCGAGCTGCTCGCCCTCGAACTGCCCGAGGGGAACGAGGAGATCGCCTCTGTGCGCACCGAGGGCAAGCGCCTCGCCCAGGTCCTCGACGACCTGCTCGGCCTGGCGCTCGCCGAGCACGCCGACGCCGACCTGAGCCTCACCGACATCGGCGAGCTCGCGGCCGAGCGGGTCGGGGCCTGGCGGCCGCTCGCCGAGGAGCGCGAGGTCCGGCTTACCGGGGAGTGCCCGGCCACCACCGGTTGGGCCGATCCCGTCGCGTTGTCCAGCGCCCTGGACGCGGTGATCGACAACGCCCTGAAGTTCACGCCAGAGGGCGAGGAGGTGCGGGTGGAGGTCTCCGGGAGCGGCGCGATGACGACGATAGTGATCACGGACGGCGGACCCGGCCTCACCGAGGACGAACTCGCCCGCATCGGCGACCGCTTCTGGCGCAGCAACCGCCACCAGAACGTGAAGGGTTCGGGCCTCGGCCTCTCCATCTCGCGGGCCCTGCTGGCGGCGGGCGGCGGCTCCATCGCCTATGAGAGCCATGAGCCGCACGGGCTGCGGGTGACCGTCGGCGTCCCACGCAGCGAGCCGGGCGCCCACGGCGTGACCGTCAGGGCTTGACCGACCGGTCGTACGTCACGGCTTGACCGACCGGTAGTAGCGGCGCGCGCCGTCGTGCAGGTCGAGCGGGTCCGTGTAGAGGGCCGTCCGCAGGTCCACCAGCTGGGCCGCGTGCACCTGGTCGCCGATGTGGTCACGGCTGTCGATCACGGTCCGGGTCAGGCCCTCGGTCAGTTCCGGGTCGGCGCGGTCGGTGGTGACCAGGAGGTTCGCCACGGCCAGGGTCGGCACGGCAGCGTTCTGCTGCGCGTTGGGATAGGCATCGGCGGGCATCACGGCGGCTCGGTAGTAGCGCGACGCACCGCCCTGCTTGTGCAGCTCCTCCACCAGGTCGCCGAGTTTGACGAGGCGGATGTCGAACTCTTCGGACAGCTCAAGAACCGAACTGGTGGGCAGTCCGCCCGACCAGAAGAAGGCGTCGATGTCGCCCTTCTTAAGAAGAGCGGGCGCCTTGTCGATGCCGGCGTCCACCGCCGTCAGGTCCTTCTCGGGATCGAGGTCGGCGGCCTTGAGCACCCGGTCCGCTATCAGCCTCACACCCGAGCGCGGCTGCCCCACGGCCACCCGCTTGTCCCGCAGGTCCGCCGCCTCCTCGATGTCCGACGAGCGCCGGACGACGAGCTGGACGTAGTCGTCGTACAGCCGCGCACAGCCCCGCAGCCGGTCCGCGCCCGCACCGCCCTCCAGGCGGTACTTCTCGACCGCGTCGGCGGCCGCGATGGTGAAATCGGCCTTCCCCGTGGCCACGCGCTCGACGTTCTCCTGCGACCCCTGGCTGTTCAGCAGCTCCACGTCCACCTTGGGCATGTCCTGCGCCACGGCGGTCCGCAGCAGCTTGCCGTACCGCTCGTACACGGCGTTCTTCACGCCCGTACTGAACGTCATCCGGCCACCAGGGGAGTCGTCGCCCGTCGGGACGAGCCACCACATCAGAAGACCGAAGACCACGAGGGCGGCGGCCGCACCCTGGAGCGCGCGCCGTCGGCTGATGTGGGGGAGTGCCTTGAGCATGCGCGCGATCCTGCCAGTCGATTCGCTCCGGTGACCAGGGGCGAACTCACACCGGCCACCGGGCGACTCCCGAGCGTCCCGCTCGGGAGTCGTCCGTCACATCGCGATACCCGGACAAACCTCACTTGACGGATGTGGAGCGGGTGTCCCCGTACCGCCCATGACACAGACAGAGGCGTAAGTAAATCGAGCAGATAAGGCGGAGTTTTTGGGCTCGATCGAGCGAGAGTTCACTTTTTAGACACACCTGCGACTGTGGCTACACTCGCCCGCCATGGTTAGGGCGAGCAACACCGGCAGCAGAAGACGAGAACAGCGGAATCGCCAGATATTCGTCGACGGTTCCGGCAGGCGCAGACGGCTCCTGCGGTACGCGGCCGTGCTGGTCGCCTGTGCCTGCGCGGGGTATCTGCTGCTGCTGGCCACCGCCCTGACGGGCGTCCTGCGGCAGCACGCCGGTGCGGCACCCGGAGCGGTCGAACCGGCCCCGGCCACGGGTGTGGCTGTCACGGCGACGAGTGGAGGCATCTTTACGTGAGCCGGCACGCGCAGCGCCGTGACCCGCGTGTTCACTGGGTGCTGATGGTCATCGTCCTCTCCGCGGTCGCCGCCGCGCTGGTCTTCGAGGGCTGGACCACCCACCAGGTCTCCGCGGCGCAGACGCGGACGGCCTGTACGTCACCCGTCCCGAAGGCGGCGGACGACGGCGATCCGGTGCTGAGCATCACCGGCGACAAGGTGGAGACCTCCGCCATGCCCGCCCGCACCGTCGCGCTCACCTACGACGGCGGGCCCGACCCGGTGTGGACCCCGCGGCTGCTCGGGCTCCTGCGCGAGCACGACGCGCACGCGACCTTCTTCCTCTCCGGCGCCCAGGCCGCCCGGCACCCCGATCTGGTGCGCCAGATCCACGCCGCGGGCCACGAGATCGGCTCGTACACCTACACCGGTGCCGACCTGGGCTCCGTGTCGGCGCGGCGGGCCGGGATCGAGCTGTCGCTCACGCAGACCGTGCTCGCGGGCACCGCGGGCGTCGACACCCGGCTGCTGCGGCTGCCGCACACCACGCAGGCCGACACGCTGTGCGGCGGCGAGTGGACCGCGGCGCGACGTGCCGCCGCGGACGGCTACCTCCTGGTGGCCGCCGACCGGCCGTTCCGGAAGCCGGAGCAGGGCGTGGTCCGCCAGTTCAGCCACACGAGCACCGCGTACCAGGAGACCGAGAAGCTGCTCGGCAACCGGAAGATCGAGAAGTTCACCACCGTGACCGCCGGGCTCGCGCAGCCGCCGGCGAACGCACCGGTGTTCTCCCTCGACCGCCAGCAGGGCAAGGGCCTGGTCTGGGTTCAGGCCGCGGGGCATGTCTTCGTGAACGCCATGACCTGGGTGCTCGGGATCGCGGGCAGCCTCGCGATGCTGCGGCTGCTGATGCTTGTGGTCTTCGCCCGCGCCCATATCCGGCGGCTGGACCGCTTCCGCCCCGGTGCGCCCCGGCTACGGGAGGTCAACGGGCCGGTGACGGTGCTGGTGCCCGCGTACAACGAGGAAGCCGGCATCGAGTCCACCGTCAGGTCGCTGCTGGCCTCCACCCACCGTCACCTGCAGATCGTCGTGATCGACGACGGGTCCACGGACAGCACGGCGGAGATCGCCGAGCGCATACGTGATCCCCGCGTGACGGTGGTGCGACAGGCCAACGCGGGCAAGGCGGCCGCCCTCAACACCGGTCTGGCCCATACGAGATACGACTACGTAGTCATGGTCGACGCCGACACGGTCTTCGAGCCGGACGCCATTCACCGGCTCATCCAGCCGCTCGCCCACGCGGCCGTCGGCGCGGTCAGCGGCAACACCAAGGTCGGCAACCGGCGTGGCCTGCTCGGCAGGTGGCAGCACCTGGAGTACGTCTTCGGGTTCAACCTCGACCGCCGTATGTTCGAGGTCCTCGAGTGCATGCCGACGGTTCCGGGGGCCATCGGTGCCTTCCGCCGGGACGCGCTGATGGGTGTCGGCGGCGTCAGCGAGGACACCCTCGCCGAGGACACCGATCTCACGATGGCGCTGTGGCGGGCCGGCTGGCGGGTCGTGTACGAGGAGTCCGCGGTCGCCTGGACCGAGGTCCCCACCAAGCTGGGCCAGCTGTGGAGGCAGCGCTACCGCTGGTGCTACGGCACCCTCCAGGCCATGTGGAAGCACCGCCGAGCCGTGTTCGAGGTGGGCCCGTCCGGGCGCTTCGCGCGCCGCGGTCTCAGCTATCTCGCCCTCTTCCAGATCCTGCTGCCGCTGCTCGCGCCGATCGTCGACGTCTTCGCGGTCTACGGACTGCTGTTCATCGACTCCGCGCAGGCGATCGGCGTGTGGGTGGGCTTCCTCCTCGTCCAGATGGTCGTCGCCGGATACGCCCTGCGGCTGGACGGGGAACGGCTGCGGACGCTGTGGTCGATGCCGTTCCAGCTCTTCGTCTACCGACAGCTCATGTATCTGGTGACCATCCAGTCCGTGGTCACCGCGCTGCTCGGCAACCGGCTCAAGTGGCAGCGCATGCAGCGCTCGGGCTCGGCCGCCGATCAGTTGCCCAGAGGACGCGAGCGCAAGGAGGTGTTGCCCGGATGAGCAGGGGCGAGCGGGGAAAGCGACGTCGTACGCGGGCGGAGAGCGCCGAGTCGGAGCCGCTCACGGGCACGGTTCTGGCGCAGCAGGGGACTACGGAGTACGGCGTTTCCGCGTACGAGTACGACCACGACTACGGGACGGCTGGATACGTCACCACCGATATCGCTCCGCGTGTACCGCCGCAGTCCATCCCCTACGGAGGGCGTGGTGACTACAGCGTCGACTCCGGCATCGATTACGGCGTCGCCTCCGAAGTCGACGACGAGCGGGACGACGAGGGCGACGCGGCGGACGACGGCCCCGGCCGCGGTCGGCGACGCTCCGGGATCCGCCGCAGCTGGCCCCGCCGGATCATGCGGACGCTGCTTGTCCTGGTGGCCGTGGCGCTGGTCACATCCGTGTCCACGTATGTCTGGGCGGACGGCAAGCTCGAGCGCGACGTCGACCTCGGCAAGGTCGAGGACCGGCCGTCGGGCGGCGAGGGCACGAACTACCTCATCGTGGGCTCCGACAGCCGCGACGGCCTCTCCGGCAAGGACAAGAAGGACCTGCACACCGGCTCGGCCGAGGGTCGCCGCACCGACTCGATGATCCTGCTGCACACCGGCCGCAACGGGAGCACGATGATGAGCCTGCCGCGTGACTCCTGGGTCACCGTTCCGCCGTTCACCCGCCCGGAGACGGGGAAACGCCCCGCAGCCGAGAAGAATAAGCTGAACGCGGCCTTCTCGGAGGGCGGCCCGGAACTGCTTGTGCGGACCGTCGAGTTCAACACCGGGCTGAAGATCGACCACTATGCGGAGATCGGCTTTGCCGGCTTCGTGAACGTCGTCGACTCGGTCGGCGGCGTCGAGATGTGCCTCGACAAGGCCATCAAGGACAAGAGCTCGGGCGCGGACCTGAAGAAGGGCTGCCAGACCCTGGACGGCACCGAGGCCCTCGCGTTCGTCCGCCAGCGCCATCAGGAGTCGGAGGGCGACCTGGGGCGGTCAAGGAACCAGCAGAAGTTCCTGTCCGCGCTCGCGGAGCAGGCCGCCGCACCGGGCACCGTGTTCAATCCGGCCAAGCTCTACTCGACCATGGGTGCGGGCCTTGACACCCTCATCGTCGACAAGGACCTGAGCCTGCAGGACCTCACTGCAATGTTCCAGGCGATGCAGGGGGTCGCGGGCGGCGCGGGCAGGCAGATCAACGTACCGGTGGCGAGTCTCGGCTTCCCCACCTCCAAGGGCAGCGCCGTGAAGTGGGACGAGGCGAAGGCGAAGAAGCTCTTCGGCGAGCTGCGGGACGACCGTCCTGTGACCTTCCAGGAGAAGAAGTGACCGGCCGCCGCGGGCCCGCTCCCGCTGAACGACTCCGGCGTCGGGGAGTGTCCGAGGTACCGCCTACCCTTGTCACATGAGCAGCAGCGACCGGAGCGGGCCAGTGGGCGTCAAGGGAACATACGAGGTACGCACTTACGGGTGCCAGATGAACGTCCACGATTCGGAGCGCCTCTCCGGTCTCCTTGAGGGCGCTGGCTACGAACGCGCGCCCGAAGGCTCGGACGGCGACGCCGACGTGGTCGTCTTCAACACATGCGCCGTCCGTGAGAACGCCGACAACCGTCTCTACGGCAACCTCGGCCGCCTGGCGCCGATGAAGACCAAGCGGCCCGGCATGCAGATCGCCGTCGGCGGCTGCCTCGCCCAGAAGGACCGCGACACGATCGTCAAGAAGGCCCCGTGGGTCGACGTCGTCTTCGGAACGCACAACATCGGCAAGCTGCCGGTGCTCCTGGAGCGCGCCCGCGTCCAGGAGGAGGCACAGGTCGAGATCGCCGAGTCCCTGGAGGCGTTCCCCTCGACGCTGCCCACGCGCCGCGAGAGCGCGTACGCGGCGTGGGTCTCCATCTCCGTGGGCTGCAACAACACCTGCACCTTCTGCATCGTGCCCGCCCTGCGCGGCAAGGAGAAGGACCGCAGGACCGGCGACATCCTCGCCGAGATCGAGACCCTGGTCGGCGAGGGTGTCTCGGAGATCACCCTGCTCGGGCAGAACGTGAACGCGTACGGCTCGGACATCGGTGACCGCGAGGCCTTCAGCAAGCTGCTGCGCGCCTGCGGCAAGATCGAGGGCCTGGAGCGCGTGCGCTTCACTTCCCCGCACCCGCGCGACTTCACGGACGACGTGATCGCCGCGATGGCCGAGACGCCGAACGTGATGCCGCAGCTGCACATGCCGCTGCAGTCCGGCTCGGACCCCGTCCTGAAGGCGATGCGCCGCTCGTACCGCCAGGACCGCTTCCTGGGGATCATCGAGAAGGTCCGCGCCGCCATGCCGGACGCCGCGATCTCCACCGACATCATCATCGGCTTCCCCGGGGAGACCGAGGAGGACTTCGAGCAGACTATGCACGTCGTCCGCGAGGCCCGCTTCGCCAACGCCTTCACCTTCCAGTACTCCAAGCGCCCCGGTACGCCGGCGGCGACCATGGAGGGGCAGATCCCCAAGGAGGTCGTCCAGTCGCGTTACGAGCGTCTGGTCGCCCTCCAGGAGGAGATCTCCTGGGAGGAGAACAAGAAGCAGGTCGGCAGGACCCTGGAGCTGATGGTCGCCGAGGGCGAGGGCCGCAAGGACGGCGCCACGCACCGCCTCTCCGGGCGCGCCCCCGACAACCGCCTGGTCCACTTCACCAAGCCGGACACCGAGGTGCGCCCCGGCGACGTGGTGACCGTCGAGATCACCTACGCGGCGCCCCACCACCTGCTCGCCGAGGGCGCCGTGCTCGGCGTGCGGCGCACGGGCGCGGGCGACGCGTGGGAGAAGCGCAACACGGAGGCGGCGGCCAAGCCCGCGGGCGTGATGCTGGGGCTGCCGAAGATCGGCGCTCCGGAGCCGCTGCCCGTGGCCTCCGGCAGCGGCTGCGGCTGCGACTGACCGGGGAGAGACGGCGATGACGGGGGACGGGGATGCCACGGCGCGCTGGGCTCTGCTGATGCAGAACCCTCCAGGGCCGGGCGCTTGGCATCAGTTCGAACTGATGGCCACGGTGGACGGTACGCGCGCGCAGGCGTGGGAGCAGTTCGGCGAGTTCGTGCGCCTGTACCGCCCCAAGCACCCGCGGAATCCCGTACGGGTACGGCGCTACCGCGTCAGTGACGGCTGGCTGGTGATCGGCGACGGCATGTCCGGCGGTTCCTTCCCCTACCGCTTCCAGGTCTCCGAGCTGGAGTGGGACTCGGGCCCGATCGCCTACTAGTGCGCGTTACGCTGCGGATCATGCTTGTCGCCGCAGCCGTCTGCCCCTGCCCGCCCCTGCTCGTGCCCGAGGTCGCCGCGGGCGCCGCCCCCGAACTGGACGCCGCGCGCGCCGCGTGCACGGACGCCATCGGGGTGCTCGCCGCCGCACGGCCCGACCGGCTCGTCGTGGTCGGACCCGCCGAACAGAGCGGGCGAGGGTGGCATCCGCAGGGGGCCCGTGGGTCCTTCCGCGGCTTCGGAGTGGACCTTGGCGTACGGCTGGGCGCCTCCGCCGGCGAAGCCGCTGACGGCGCGGCAGAGCGTGCGCTTCCGCCCGCGCTCGCCGTCGCCGGCTGGCTGCTCGGACGCACGCAATGGTCGGCCGCCCCGCTGGACGGTCTCGGCGTGGGGGAACCTCTCGGGGCCGAGCGGTGTATTCAAGTCGGAGGGGACATCGCGACGCGGGCGGACCGGGTGGCGCTGCTGGTGATGGGCGACGCCAGCGCGTGCCGCACGCTGAAGGCGCCGGGGTATCTGGACGAGCGGGCGGCCGGATTCGACGCGGAGGTCGCGCGTGCGCTGGGTGCCGCGGACGTCGAGGCGCTCAAGGGCCTGGACGAGCAGCTGGCGTACGAACTGAAGGCGGCGGGCCGGGCGCCGTGGCAGGTGCTCGCGGGCGCGGCCGAGGGCGCGGGCCTGAGCGGCGAGCTGCTCTACGAGGACGCGCCGTACGGCGTGGGGTACATGGTGGCCGCCTGGTCGTAGCGGCGGCCCGCTGCGGTCGGCCGAAGCAGCCGTGGACGGCACGGCGACGGCCGCGGAGCTGATGGCGCTCCGCGGCCGTCCGCCGGTGCGGGTCGGTCGATGGCTCGGCCGGTGGTGCCGGGCGGGTGATGCGGCCCGTGACGTGTCCTTCAGGAGGTCGGCGGTGGCGTCGGAGGGGTGGTGCCGCCACCGCCCGCGTGCTTGCCATCGCCCGCGTCCTTGCCGCCGCCGGACGTCCCGGCGAGGCGGTCCACGGCGTGCTTCGCCTTGCCCGTGCCCGTCTGGATCTTGTCGCTGTACTTGCCCTTGGTCTTGGCGTCGACCACCTTCGCGGCCTTGTCGAGACCGTGGTCGATCTTGTCCCCGTGCTGTTGCGCGAGTCCTGAGACCTTGTCCTTGGCCGGGGCGAGCTTGTCCTTCAGTTTGTCCAGGAAGCCCATCGTTACCTTCCCTCACTGGGCGAGCTACTTGCGGGCGCCTTCGCCGGCCTCGCTGTCGGCGGCCTCGCCCGCGGACTGCTGCTTCGGGATCTCCACACCCTCGGCGGCGGCCGCATCCGCGCTCTCGGCCTGCGCCTCGGCTTCGGGCTCGGTGTCGTCCGTGGCGGCGGAGGTGGCCTTGTCGTCGACCTTGCCTTCGGCCTTGTCGTCGGCCTGTTCCTCGGCCTGGTCCTTGGCCTCCGCCCCGGTCCCGGCCTCGGAAGTCTCCTCGGCCGCGGCCGGATCGGCCGTCAGGGTGTCGGCCGCCGCCTCAGTTGTCGACGCCTCTTCCGAATCCTTGGACTTCCTGCGGAACCGTGAAAAAACACCCATAACTACTCCATACGTTACTCGTGTGGGCGAAATGCCGTGCCGCCCGGTGCGCCCTGTTGCGCCACCCGGGTCACCGGTCCTCGAAACCGGCGGCCGGAACCTCGCAACAGGCAACGACCCCGGACCAGGGGCGTCACGTAACTCGTTCGGGAAGTGGCCGAGAGGTTTGCGAGACTGGGGCGGTGAGTAGCGCAGCTCCCGCCCCGCGGGTCATCGCCGTTGTCGGTCCGACCGCGGCAGGAAAGTCCGATCTGGGCGTATTTCTCGCCCAGCGTCTCGGCGGCGAAGTCGTCAACGCCGACTCCATGCAGCTCTACAGAGGGATGGACATCGGGACCGCAAAGCTGACGCTCGAAGAGCGCGACGGAGTGCCGCACCACCTCCTCGACATCTGGGACGTCACGGAGGCGGCGAGTGTCGCCGAGTACCAGAAGCTGGCCCGCGCCGAGATCGACCGTCTCCTCGCCGCGGGGCGCTGGCCGATCCTGGTCGGCGGCTCCGGGCTCTACGTCAGGGGAGCCGTCGACCAACTCGAGTTCCCCGGCACCGACCCCGCCGTAAGGGTCCGCCTGGAGGAGGAACTGGAGCTGCGCGGCTCCGGAGAGCTGCACGCCCGCCTCGCCGCCGCCGACCCCGGAGCGGCGCAGGCCATCCTGCCCAGCAACGGCCGCCGGATCGTCCGCGCCCTCGAGGTCATCGAGATCACCGGCAAGCCCTTCACCGCCAACCTCCCCAGCCACGAATCCGTCTACGACACCGTCCAGATCGGCGTGGATGTCGCCCGCCCCGAACTCGACGAACGGATCGCCACGCGCGTGGACCGCATGTGGGAGGCCGGCCTCGTCGACGAGGTGCGTGCCCTGGAGGCCGTGGGTCTGCGCGAGGGGCGTACTGCGTCGCGTGCGCTCGGGTATCAGCAGGTGCTCGCGGCGCTCGCGGGGGAGTGCACCGATGACGAAGCGCGCGCCGAGACCGTGCGCGCCACCAAGCGCTTCGCGCGCCGCCAGGACTCGTGGTTCCGCCGCGATCCGCGCGTGCACTGGCTCAGCGGTGCGGTGGCCGATCGGGGGGAACTCCCGGCACAGGCACTGACGTTGGTCGAACGAGCGGTCACAGCCTGATCACGTGATGGCATCGGGACGCTCCGGCGGTCATCCCGGCCCCTGGCGCCGTGCCATCATCGACCATCGATCGACCAGTGGAGTCCGGAGTGGGAGGGCGGATGGCGATGGAGGCCGGCCCTCGTGACACCGCACATGACGGCGGCGAGCTGACCCCCGACGGGCCCGACGCGGCGCTTGACGGCGTCACCGATGACGGGCCCGGCGCGGACGAGATGGCCGCCGCCGAGGTCGAGGTCGAACTCCGCCCGCAGCGTCGGCTGCGCATCTGGCAGCTCGCGCCGATCGTCGTCCTCGCCGCGGCGGGCTCGCTGATGTTCGCCTTCCCGCTGGCCTTCGAGTTCGGTGACGGCGGTGCCGTCGTCGCGATGCTCGGACTCCTGATCAGCTGCTGCGCGGCGGGCTGGGGAATGATGGCCGCGCGCCGCGTCGGGCACACCTGGCCGGGGCTGCCCGAGCGTGGTTCCGGTAAGCGCCCCGACTGGCGCGTCGTCTCCGCGTACGCCCTGGTGTTCCTGGCCGCCGCGGTCCTCGCCGTATGGCGGGTCGCGCGCCTTCGCTGACGGCGTCGTACGAGGTCAGGGCCTATCCGGCGACCGCCGGGGCAGAGTGTCGTAGCCACCCCGTACGATCGAGGAATGAGCACGCGGATCGCTTTCCTCAAGGGGCATGGGACCGAGAACGACTTCGTGATCGTCCCCGACCCCGACAACGCCATCGAGCTGTCCCCGGCCGCCGTCGCCGCCCTGTGCGACCGCCGCGCGGGCATCGGGGGCGACGGTCTGCTGCACGTCGTGCGGTCCGCGGCGCACCCCGAGGCACAGCATCTGGCGGACCGGGCCGAGTGGTTCATGGACTACCGCAACGGCGACGGTTCGATCGCCGAGATGTGCGGCAACGGAGTGCGCGTCTTCGCCCGCTACCTGCAGCGCGCGGGACATGCCGGCGAGGGTGATCTGGCCGTCGCGACCCGTGGCGGCGTGAAGACCGTGCACATCGCCAAGGCCGAGGCCGGCGGGGACATCACCGTGGGCATGGGCAAGGCGATCCTCCCCGAAGGGGACGTCACCGTCTCCGTGGCCGGCCACCACTGGCCCGAGCGCGACCTGGACGTGGCCGACCACCTCTGGCCGGCGCGCAACGTGAACATGGGCAATCCGCACGCCGTGGCCTTCGTGGACGACCTCGACGAGGCGGGCGCCCTGCTCGCCCCGCCGCCCTTCAGCCCGGCGTCCGCGTACCCGGGCGGCGTGAACGTCGAGTTCGTGGTCGACCGAGGCCCGAACCACGTCGCCATGCGCGTCCACGAGCGCGGCGCGGGCGAGACCCGCTCGTGCGGCACGGGCGCGTGCGCCGTGGCCGTGGCCGCCGCCCGCAGGGACGGCGTGGACCCGTCGGCCACCGGCACGCCGGTGACGTACACCGTAGACCTGCCCGGCGGGCGCCTGGTGATCACCGAGCGCCCCGACGGCGAGATCGAGATGACCGGCCCCGCAGTGATCGTCGCCGAAGGCGACATCGACGCGGACTGGCTCGAAACAGTAATCCCGTGAACTGTCGCTCGAATGGGTGATCCGTTTCACGCTCGGCGAGAGGCGGTCAGCGGCGCGTGATGGGCTCGGTAGCATCAAGCACCGGCCCGGACGGACCATGCTGTCGTCCGCTCACCGCCGGTCGGAGCAGCCGGAGGTGCCCATGAGTGCGGAGGCCACAAACCCTGCGATGCCTGGTCCCGTGACGCCCGGAGCACAGCGCAGGCGCGGTCGCCCGCGGCTTGACCTGCGCAGGCTCGGCCGGGCGGCCCTCATGGGAGGGGCCACGCGTGACCGGCTTCCGGACGCGATCGGCCATGTGGCGGAAGCCCATCGCGCCCACTACCCGGACGCGGACCTGGAGCCGCTGCGCCGCGCGTGGGTCCTCGCCGAGTCCTCCCACCGCGGCCAGATGCGCAAAAGCGGTGAGCCGTACATCACACATCCGCTCGCAGTGACGCTGATCCTCGCCCAACTGGGCGCGGAAATCACGACTTTGACCGCGTCGCTGCTCCACGACACCGTCGAGGACACGGATGTGACGCTCGATCAGGTGCGTACGGAGTTCGGCGACGACGTCTGCTATCTGGTCGACGGCGTCACCAAGCTCGAGAAGGTCGACTACGGAGCGGCCGCCGAGCCGGAGACCTTCCGCAAGATGCTCGTCGCCACCGGCAACGACGTACGCGTGATGTCGATCAAGCTCGCCGACCGTCTGCACAACATGCGCACGCTCGGCGTCATGCGCCCCGAGAAACAGGCGCGGATCGCCAAGGTGACCCGGGACGTGCTGATTCCGCTCGCCGAACGGCTCGGCGTACAGGCGCTCAAGACCGAGCTGGAAGACCTCGTCTTCGCGATCCTCCACCCGGAGGAGTACGAGCAGGTCAAGTCACTGATCGCGGCCGACGCCGAGCGGGAGGGCGACCCGCTGGAGGAGACGGCCGACGACGTACGAGGAGTGCTGCGCGAGGCCGGCATCACCGCCGAAGTCCTCATCAGGCCACGGCACTTCGTCTCCGTCCACCGTGTGCACCGCAAGCGCGGCGAGCTGCGCGCGGCGGACTTCGGGCGGCTCCTGGTGCTGGTGAACGAGGACGCGGACTGCTACGGCGTCCTCGGCGAGCTGCACACATGCTTCACGCCGGTCGTCTCGGAGTTCAAGGACTTCATCGCCGTACCGAAGTTCAACCTGTACCAGTCACTGCACACCGCCGTGGCCCGCCCCGACGGCGAGGTCGCCGAAGTCCTCATCCGTACGCACCAGATGCACAACGTGGCCGAAGCGGGCGTCGTCGCCCTGCGCAATCCCTACGCTCCTCCTTCGGAGGAGCAGTCCGACTCCGCTTCCGGTGACGCCGTGGACGACGGTGAGCGCGCCGACCCGACCCGGCCCGGCTGGCTCTCCCGGCTCCTCGACTGGCAGCAGGCGGCCCCCGACCCGGACACGTTCTGGTCCACGCTGCGCGAGGACCTCGCCCAGGACCGGGAGATCGCCGTCTTCCGCCCCGACGGCGGCACGCTCGGACTGCCGGCGGGCGCGACGTGTGTGGACGCCGCCTACGCCCAGTACGGCGAGGACGCCCACGCCTGTATCGGCGCGCGCGTCAACGGCCGCCTGGCGACGCTCAGCACGGTCCTGCGGGACGGTGACACGGTGCAGCTGCTCATGGGGCAGGACGTGGCGTCCGGGCCCTCACGGGAGTGGCTCGACCACGCCCGCACCCCGGCCGCCCGGATCGCCATCCGGCGCTGGCTCACCAGTCACCCCGCGCCCACCTCTCAGGCCGCTCCGCCAGAGCAGCCGGCGCCCGCGCCCCCGCAGCAGCCCGCCGACTTCCCCCGCCCCGCCGCGGCGAACGCCGTCGTGGACCGGGAGGGCGCGAGCGTCCGCCTCGCGGGCTGCTGTACGCCCGTACCGCCCGACGAGGTGACCGCCTTCGCCGTGCGCGGCGGCGTCGTGACCGTGCACCGCGTCGAGTGCCCCGCGGTCGCGCGCATGAAGGAAGTGGGGCGCGCGGAGGTCGGAGTGCGCTGGGGGGACAGCGCGGGGTGCCGGGTGACGCTGACCGCCGAGTCGTTCGGGCGGGCGCATCTGCTGGCCGACCTCACCGAAGCCATCGCCCTGGAGGGCGTCGAGATCATGTCGGCGACCGTCGAGCCGCCGAGCCAGCAGCGTGTGCGCCACACGTACACGCTGCAACTCCCGGACGCGGCAGGCCTGCCCGGCCTGATGCGGGCGATGCGCGCGGTGCCCGGCGTATACGACGTGAGCCGTGCGCAGCATCCGGCGGCGGCCACTTCGTAGCGGGCGGCAGACGCCAATCGGCGTCTGCCCGACGGCCGCCGGGGAGGCATCCGAGACTCGTTCGGGTGGCATGGCGCGCGCCGACACCGGTGTCGAAGCCCCGCGCTGATAGCGGTGGTTCATGCTGCTCACCCCCCGGGTCAAGGCCGCACGGCCGAAGACCCTCCGCATCGCGACCGCGCTCCTTGCCGCGGTCACCTCCGCCACCCTGCTCGCCGCGAGCGCGCCGTCACCGGCCACTCCACTCGGCATCGGCGACCCGCTCTTCCCGCACCTGGGGAACCCCGGGTACGACGTCGCTTCGTACGACATCTCCTTCGACTATCGCGGCGACAACAAGAAGCCGCTCGAAGCCATGACGGTGATCGACGCCCGCGTGACGTCCCCACTGGAGCGGGTCAATCTCGACTTCGCGCACGGCAAGGTCCGCTCCGTCGCCCTCAACGGCGCACCCGCCCGCTTCGCCTCCACCGGTGAGGACCTGGTCGTGACGCCGCAGCGGCCGCTCGGCCAGGGCGACTGGATGCGGATCACCATCCGCCACACCAGCGATCCCACACCCGGGAAGAACCAGGAAGGCGGCTGGGTGCGCACGGAGGACGGGCTCGCCATGGCCAATCAGGCCGATGTCGGGCACCTGGTCTTCCCGTGCAACGACCACCCCGCGGACAAGGCGCGCTTCACGTTCCATGTGACGGCCCCCAAGGGACTCACCGCCGTCGCGAACGGCCTCCCCATGGGGCAGACGCGGAACGCGGGCAGCACCACCTGGGCCTACCGATCCCACCACCCGATGGCGACCGAACTGGCCCAGGTGTCCATCGGCCGCTCCTCCGTAGTGCACCGCTCCGGGCCGCACGGTCTCCCCGTACGCGATGTGGTGCCCACCAAGGACCGCCAGAAGTTGGAGCGCTGGCTGGAGAAGACGCCGGACCAGATCGGCTGGATGGAGGAGAAGGTCGGCCGCTACCCCTTCGAGACGTACGGCGTGCTGATCGCCGGGGCGCGGACCGGCTTCGAACTGGAGACGCAGACACTCTCTCTCTTCGAGAGAGACCTGTTCACACGGCCCGAGTTCCCCGAGTGGTACGTGGACTCGATCATGGTGCATGAGCTGGCGCACCAGTGGTTCGGCGACAGCGTGAGCCCGCGGTCCTGGTCCGATCTGTGGCTCAACGAAGGCCACGCCACCTGGTACGAGGCACTCTTCGCCGAGGAGAAGTCGGGGAAGCCGGGGGCGTCGCTCAAGAAGCGGATGCAGGAGGCCTACCGGCAGTCGGACGTCTGGCGTGCGGCCGGCGGGCCGCCCGCGGCTCCGAAGAAGCCCGCGCCGGGGCAGAAGATCAGCATCTTCCGCCCTGTCGTGTACGACGGCAGCGCCCTGGTCCTCTACGCGCTCCGGCAGGAGATCGGGAAGGACGCCTTCGACCGCCTTGAGCGGGAGTGGGTGCGCACCTACCGGGACGGGAACGCGGCCACCGCGGACTTCGTGCGCCTCGCCTCCGAGAGCGCGGGGCGCGACCTGGGCGGATTCCTCGACGCCTGGCTGTACGGCGCGAAGACGCCGCCGATGCCCGGGCATCCGGACTGGCGTAAGGCCGCTCCCGCCGGGAAATAACCCATGTGACGAGACGGGCCGTTCCGTGCAACCATCTTCTGGTCGGCGTCGCGGCCCGTTCGGGAGAACCCTTCGGGGGAATCTCAGGGTCGACGCGGGTCGGCCCGGGGAATCCCGGGACGGCCCCGAGCGTTGACGACTATGACGGAATCCCATCGACGTAAGGATCCAATGACCTCCTCTTCTTCCCCTTCCCAGGACGCGCAGAGCCTCGCGCAGAACTACCCCGAAGGTCTTCGGGCCGATGCCCTGATGGAAGAGGACGTCGCCTGGAGCCACGAGATCGACGGAGAGCGGGACGGCGAGCAGCTCGACCGCTCCGAGCGCGCGGCTCTGCGCCGTGTCGCGGGCCTCTCCACCGAGCTCGAGGACGTCACCGAGGTCGAGTACCGACAGCTCCGCCTGGAGCGTGTGGTGCTCGTCGGCGTGTGGACCTCGGGCACCGTGCAGGACGCGGAGAACTCGGTCGCCGAGCTCGCCGCCCTCGCGGAGACCGCGGGCGCGCTCGTGCTCGACGGAGTCATCCAGCGCCGTGACAAGCCCGACCCGGCGACGTACATCGGATCGGGCAAGGCCCAGGAGCTGCGTGACATCGTCCTCGAGACCGGGGCCGACACCGTGGTGTGTGACGGTGAGCTGAGCCCCGGCCAGCTGATCCACCTCGAAGACGTCGTCAAGGTCAAGGTGGTCGACAGGACCGCCCTGATCCTCGACATCTTCGCGCAGCACGCCAAGTCCCGAGAGGGCAAGGCGCAGGTCGCCCTTGCCCAGATGCAGTACATGCTTCCCCGCCTGCGCGGCTGGGGTCAGTCGCTCTCCCGTCAGATGGGCGGCGGCGGATCCAGCGGTGGCGGCGGCATGGCGACCCGTGGTCCCGGTGAGACCAAGATCGAGACGGACCGCCGTCGGATCCGCGAGAAGATGGCGAAGATGCGCCGGGAGATCGCGGAGATGAAGACGGGCCGCGACATCAAGCGCCAGGAGCGCAAGCGCAACAAGGTGCCTTCGGTCGCCATCGCCGGTTACACGAACGCGGGCAAGTCCTCCCTGCTCAACCGACTCACGGGCGCGGGAGTCCTGGTGGAGAACGCGCTGTTCGCCACCCTCGACCCGACCGTGCGCCGGGCCGAGACGCCGACCGGCCGGATCTACACCCTGGCCGACACCGTCGGGTTCGTCCGGCATCTGCCGCACCACCTCGTCGAGGCGTTCCGCTCCACGATGGAGGAGGTCGGCGAGTCCGACCTGATCCTGCACGTGGTGGACGGTTCGCACCCGGTGCCGGAGGAGCAGCTGGCCGCCGTGCGCGAGGTGATCCGCGATGTGGGTGCGACCGACGTACCCGAGATCGTGATCGTCAACAAGGCGGACGCGGCCGATCCGCTGGTGCTCCAGCGGCTGCTGCGCAACGAGAAGCACGCGATCGCGGTGTCCGCGCGTACGGGCGCCGGCATCGCCGAGCTGCTCGCGCTGATCGACGACGAACTGCCGCGGCCCGAGGTCGAGATCGAGGCCCTCGTGCCGTACACGCAGGGCCAGCTCATCTCGCGGGCGCACGCCGAGGGCGAGGTGCTCTCCGAGGAGCACACCGCCGATGGCACGCTGCTCAAGGCGCGGGTGCACGAGGAACTGGCGGCGGATCTCACGCCGTACGTTCCGGTCGCGAGCTGAACGCGGGCTCCGGCAGGCGTAGTTCACGCATCGGCTGACACGGCGAAGGCCCGCCCCCTTTCGTAGGGGGCGGGCCTTCGCCGTGTCAGGTTCGACGTGCGAGGTGCGGCTACTTGGAGCCGTACTTCTTGCTCATCATGTCGTAGACCTGCTGGGCACCCTTGCCCAGCTGCGGTCCGGCGAGCCAGGTGTTCTCGGCCGGGCCGATCGAGGTGTTCGAGACCAGCTTCATCTTGTCGCCCACCATCCGGAACCAACCGCCACCGGACGAACCGCCGGTCATGGTGCAGCCGATGCGGTACATCGTCGGCTGGGCGGAGGTCAGCGAGAGACGGCCCGGCTTGTCGATGCACTTGTGCATGATCTGGCCGTCGTACGGCGGGGCGGCGGGGTAGCCCCAGGCGCCCATCGAGCTCACGCTCGGCGCCGACGGAGTCGTGAAGTCGACGTCCAGCGCGGCACCGACCGTCTCCTCCAGGGACTTGGAGCCCTGCTCCGGCTTCACGTGCATCACGGCGTAGTCGTACGGCGCACCGGCACCGCCCGAAGCGGCACCCTCGTCGATCCACTCGGCGGACGTCGAGACCCAGTCGGCCCAGTACTGGCCGTAGGGGGCGATCTCCTGTGGCGCGGCGTTCTGCAGCTCGGCCTCGGACTTGCCCAGGTCGTTGTACGCGGGCACGAAGGTGATGTTGCGGTACCAGCCACCGGCGGAACCGGCGTGCACGCAGTGGCCCGCGGTCCACACGAGGTTGGACTTGCCCGGGTTACGGGGGTCCTTCACGACGGTGCCGGAGCAGACCATCGAGCCCTCGGGGGAGTCGAAGAAGATCTTGCCGACCGGGGCGGCGTTCTCGTGGTACGGCGTCTTCTCGCGCTTGGCCTTGACCGGCGACGGCTCGGGGTCCGTCGTGCCCTGGTCGGCTGCGGCGTCCTTCGCGGCGATCGTCTTGTTCGGGTCCTTGGCCTTCGTCATGCGCTCGGGCTTCCACAGCCCGTCGATGACCGGGTTGACGAAGTCCTTGGCCTCGCGCAGCCAGTCCTCCTTGGCCCAGTTCTTCCAGGCCCCGTCCTTCCACTTGTCCGGGTCGATGCCGTGCTCCTTGAGCCGGTCGGCGATGTCGCCGGGCAGCTGGGCCTCGGAGCCGGTGTCGGAACCCTTGTCGGCGCCCTGCGAGGCGCCGGAGTCGGCCTTGTCGCTGGCCTTGTCGTCGCTGGGGCCGCAGGCCGTGGCGGTGAGCGCCAGAGTCGCGGCGAGCCCGGTCGCGGCGAGTGCGAGACGCCGCCCGCGACTGCGCGCGAAGGGCGCACGAGTGGAACGCATGCTGGTGTAAACCCCCGAATAGAGCGTGTAATTGCCATGTACGTGTCACATGCGGGCGTGGCTGCTCCGGGAGCCCCACGCCGACGCAACACCCCACTATGCCTGGGCGATTGAGGACGAACGCAGGCGGGGTCGTGAAGGTTTCCGGCAACCCCGTCGCCGACGCCGGCCCGTGTACGCCAGGCGACCTGGGACGCGCGGCTGACGACCCGCGGTCGTCGGCCGGGCGTCCTTCGCGCGACTACTGGCCGGCGAACTTCTTGCTGACCGCGCTGTAGATGCCCTTGGCCTCCTTGCCCAGGCGCGGACCGGCCAGCCAGCCTGCCGTCACCGGACCGATGGAGGTGTTGGACACCAGGGCCGGCTTGCCGTCCGAGCCCGCGGCGACCCAGCCGCCGCCGGAGGAACCGCCGGTCATCGTGCAGCCGATGCGGTACATCGTCGGGTCGGGCTTGCTGATCGAGAGCCGTCCCGGCTTGTCGGCGCACTGGAACGCCTTCTGGCCGTCGAACGGCGGAGCGGCCGGGTAGCCGGTCGCCGTCATCTTGTCGATCTGGGGCACCGCCGGGGCGTTGAAGTCCACCGGAAGCGCCGAACCGACCTGCTCCTCGAGGGACTGGCCCTCCTTGCCCTTCTCGGGCGTCACGTGGATGACCGCGAAGTCGTACGGCGCACCCGTGCCGCCCGTCGGGCCGCCCTGCTCGATCCACTGGTCGGAGGTCTGCGCCCAGTCACCCCACCAGACGCCGTACGGAGCGACCTCTTCCTTGGGGGCGTTCTGCAGCTCCTCGACCGACTTGCCCGTGTTGTTGTACGAGGGCACGAAGGCGATGTTGCGGTACCAGCCGCCCTTCGCACCGGCGTGCACACAGTGGCCCGCGGTCCACACCATGTTGGACTTGCCCGGGTGGGCGGGGTCCTTGATGACGGTGGCGGAGCAGACCATCGAGCCCTCGGGGCCGTCGAAGAAGAGCTTGCCCGACTCGGGAACCGCGTCGTGGTACGGGGTCTTCACGGCCGCCGCGTCCACCGGCTCGGGCGTCGGGTCGGTCACGCCCTGGTCGCCGGAGATGTCGTTGTCGTCGACGCCCCGGTCCGGGTTCTTGTCGGCGTCCCGCATCCGGTCCGGGTCCCACAGGCCGTCGATGATCGGGTTGACGTAGTCGCCGGCCTCGCGCAGCCAGTCGTCCTTGTCCCAGTTCTTCCAGGCCCCGTCCTTCCACTTGTCCAGGTCGATGCCGTGCTCCTTGAGCCGGTCCTGGACGTCGTCCGGGATCTGGACCTTGCCGTCGCCGCCGTCGTTGCCGCCGTCGGAGGGCTGGGACGCGGACGGATCGTCACCCGCGTTGTCCTCGCTCGGGCCACAGGCCGTCGCGGTGAGAACCAGCGCCGCGCCGATCGCGACAGCGGCCGCCACAGGGGAGGTTCTGCTGCGCGCGCTCCTCCCACGACGAGCGGTGTTGAGCGGGCGTATGGGTCGCATAGAGAGATTCCCCCTGGGCTTCGAAATGGTTCCACATGCCGGACACCGTGCGTCATTTGGCGCGTTCTGCGCCGTATGACCCGGCGCTGAACATCCTGTTGCCGGTGAACGGCACCTCAGACTATGCCGGTGCCGTAGGGGACTGCCGACGGAACGGCAACGGTTCCGTCACGGCAAGGATCTTCCGATTACCCGTGATCCCCCGCATCCCCCGTCGTTGGTACGTACGGGGGACTCGCGGCCTGCGTTCAACTCCCCTGCCAACTCGTCGGCGCACAAGCCCAGACCGAGTGGGACGTGCGCATTCCCAGCGGGAGGACCAACAGTCGTGGCCGTGACCGAGCCTGCGCCCGCGGCGGTTTCCGCGGCACCGTCCGTAGGGCGTTCCGAGGCGCACTCCGCCGCACACGAGGGGATCCTGCGACGCCAGTCGGCGCGCGAGTCGGCGGCGCGCACCTATGCGCGCGCCCTGCCGATCGTGCCCGTACGGGCACGCGGTCTCACGATCGAGGGTGCCGACGGACAGCGCTATCTCGACTGCCTCTCGGGAGCGGGGACGCTGGCCCTCGGTCACAACCATCCGGTGGTGCTCGAGGCGATCAGGAAGGTCCTCGACTCGGGGGCGCCCCTGCACGTCCTCGACCTGGCCACACCGGTCAAGGACGCCTTCACCACGGAGCTGTTCCGCACGCTGCCCCGCGGGCTCGCGGACCGTGCGCGCATCCAGTTCTGTGGCCCCGCCGGCACGGACGCGGTGGAGGCCGCCCTCAAACTCGTGCGGCTGGCGACCGGACGCGGCGGCATGCTCGCCTTCACCGGCGCCTACCACGGCATGACGGCGGGGGCGCTCGAAGCATCCGGCGGTGCATCGGACGTACGGGTCGCGCGGCTGCCCTATCCGCAGGACTACCGCTGCCCGTTCGGGATCGGCGGGGCACGCGGGGCCGACCTCGCGGCCCGCTGGACCGAGAGCCTCCTCGACGACACCAAGTCGGGTGTGCCGGCACCGGCCGGGATGATCCTCGAGCCGGTGCAGGGCGAGGGCGGAGTGATCCCCGCCCCCGACGGCTGGCTGCGCCGGATGCGCGAGATCACCGCCGCACGCTCCATCCCGCTCATCGCGGACGAGGTCCAGACGGGCGTCGGGCGCACCGGCACCTTCTGGGCCGTCGAACGCAGCGGCATCGTCCCCGACGTGATGGTGCTGTCCAAGGCCATCGGCGGCAGCCTGCCGCTGGCCGTCGTGATCTACCGCGACGACCTCGACGTCTGGCCGCCCGGCGCCCACGCGGGAACCTTCCGCGGTAACCAGCTCGCCATGGCGGCCGGCGCGGCCACCTTGGCGTACGTCCGCGAGAACCACCTCGCCGAACGTGCCGCCACCCTCGGCACCCGCATGCTCACCCAACTGCGGTCCCTGGCCGACGAACACCCCTGCGTCGGCGACGTCCGCGGCCGAGGCCTGATGATCGGCGTCGAACTGGTGGACCCGACCGGTACGCCGACCGATGCCCCGACGGCCGCGCCGACCGCCCACCGGCCCGCCGGAGAGCGACCTGGCGGGGAGGCCGAGGCGGACGCGATGGCGGCTGCGGGCTCGGTCGCCGGGGCGGACCCCGGGCCGGAGGCGGCGATGGACCGCTCGGCGCGGCCGCTGCCCCCGGCACCCGAACTGGCCGCCTCCGTACAGCGGGAATGCCTGCGCCGCGGCCTCATCGTCGAACTGGGCGGACGGCACTCCAGCGTCGTACGACTCCTCCCTCCTCTCACCATCACCGACGAACAGGCGGCCGCGATCCTCGACCGCCTCGCCGACGCGCTGACCGCGGCGGCGCGCTCGCACCACGGATGACCACGTCCGACGCGGAGCGCCCTCGGCCGGCCACGAGACAACAGCACAGCTCCAGCCCGTCCCCACGGAGCCCGAACGACCCCACAAGGAAGCCCTCTTGAACGCCACCCCCGCATCCGAAGGCCAGCCCCGCCCCCACGCCCCAGGAGCGTGCGGCACGCAAAATTCGCTGGTGGCAGAGCACAGCACGGTCCCCCGGCAGAAGAGCGGCCGGGAGGCCGAGCACCTGCGCGGTGCGACCGCCGACCTGCTGGAGCACCCCGATCCGCACACGGCGGCGCAGATCGCGGCCATCGAGAACCTCTTGCGCTGCTGGGTCCGCGAGAACGACCTCCCCGCCCCTGAGCACGGAGCGCTGCGCATTCCCCTCGAAGCCAGCGGCACGGCACTCCTTGTCCCCGTGCACTACTGGTCGGCGACAGGCTGGCACCGCTTCGGCCTCCCGTACCTGGAAGACGGTCCTCAGAGCGCGCCCCCGGCCGACGCCGTCACCGTTGCCGCCCTCCTGGGCCGTGAGACCAGCCACACCGAGGACGCCGCCCCGGGCGAGGAGGCACTCCCCGGCCCCGGTCCCGGCACCGGCGATGTACGGGACCCCGGCGACGTCAGCGGCACCAGCGGCGGAGACCTCGTGGGCCGTGTCGCCGACTCCGTACGGCGCACCGCCACCTTCATCGCGGAACGCCGCAACAACCCCGGCGACGAGCCCGACCGCTTCCTCGCAGCCGAACAGTCCCTGCTCCTCGGCCACCCGCTGCACCCCACCCCGAAGAGCCGCGAGGGACTCTCCGACACCGAATCCCGGCTCTACTCACCCGAGTTGCGCGGCGCCTTCGCCCTCCACTGGCTAGCTGTCGACCCCTCCGTGCTCGCCGCGGACTCGGCCTGGACGGAGCGCGGCCGCACCCTCCCCGCCGAACAGCTCACCGCCCGCCTCGCGGGCCCGGACCTGCCGCTGCCGGACGGCCGCGCCGCCCTGCCCCTGCACCCGTGGCAGATGCGTGAGCTCAGCCACCGCCCCGCGACCGCCGCACTCCTGGAAGCCGGACTGCTCCAGGACCTCGGACCGCACGGCGCACCGTGGTACCCCACCTCCTCCGTGCGCACCCTCTACCGCTCCGGCGCCGCCGCCATGCTGAAGCTCTCGCTCGGCCTGCGCATCACCAACTCCCGTCGTGAGAACCTCCGCAAGGAACTCCACCGCGGCGTCGAGGTCCACCGGCTGCTGCGCAGCGGCCTCTCCGAGCAGTGGCAGGCGGTCCACCCCGGCTTCGACGTCATCCGCGACCCGGCGTGGCTCGCCGTGACCGACTCCGACGGCACGCCCGTCACCGGGCTCGACGTCATGATCCGGCACAACCCCTTCGGCCCCGGCGACGACGCCACCTGCATCGCCGGCCTCGTATCGCCCAGGCCGTCGCCGCACGCCACCGGGCAGGAGCGCCCCCCGATGCGCTCCCGGCTCGGCGAGCTCGTCACCCGCCTCGCCGGACGGACGGGCCGCCCCCGAGGAGCCGTCGCCACGGAGTGGTTCCTGCGCTACCTGGAGAACGTCGTACGCCCCGTGCTCTGGCTGGACAGCGAGGCCGGTGTCGCCCTGGAGGCCCACCAGCAGAACACGCTCCTGCTGCTCGACTCGGACGGCTGGCCCGTGGGCGGCCGATACCGTGACAACCAGGGCTACTACTTCCGCGAGTCCCGCCGCACCGAGCTCGACCAGCGGCTCCCCGGCATCGGTGAGCACAGCGACACGTTCGTCTCCGACGAGGTGGCGGACGAGCGCTTCGCCTACTACCTCGGCATCAACAACGTCCTCGGCCTCATCGGAGCCCTCGGCGCCCAACGACTCGCCGACGAGGGCCTGTTGCTCGCCGCGTTCCGCCGCTTTCTCGGCGAGGCCGCCTCCGGAAGCGACCCGCTGCGCACCCCACTGCCCGCCCTGCTCCTCGACTCACCCGTACTGCGCTGCAAGGCCAACCTGCTGACCCGGCTGCGCGGTCTCGACGAGCTCGTGGGCCCGGTCGACACCCAGTCCGTCTACGTCACCATCGCCAACCCCCTGCATTCCTGAGGAACATGCCCCACCCTTTCTGAGAGGAGCGACGCCGTGCCTCCCACCGACGCGAGCACCGACGCCGGAACGGATTCCGCGACCGACTGCGCCACCGGCTCCGCCATCGAGTCGGTCACCGCCGACCGGGCCGACGGCCAAGACACCCTGGACCTGCGCCTCCCGGACGAGCTCATCGCGCTGCTCGCCGCGAGCGGTGAGGACGGCGCACCCTCCGGACGCATCGGGGGCGATGCGCGCACGGCGGACCGCGCCCCGACGCGCCCGTCCGCGTCGCCGGTCGACGACCTGCTCGACGGTGTCGGTGACTGGGGCCCCGCGACCACCGACGCCGGTGTCTTTCAACTCGTCCCCGTACGCATCGAACGCGATCTCCCTCTCATCAGCCGGTGGATGAACGACCCCGCCGTGGCGGCGTTCTGGGAGCTGGCCGGCTCCGATGCCGTCACGGAGGCCCATCTGCGCCGCCAACTGGACGGCGACGGACGCAGCGTCCCCTGTCTCGGCGTCCTGGAGGGCACGCCGATGAGCTACTGGGAGGTCTATCGCGCGGACCTCGACGCCCTGGCCCGTCACTATCCGGCCCGCCCGCACGACACCGGTGTTCACCTCCTCATCGGCGGTGTCGCCGACCGCGGCCGAGGGCTCGGCACCATCCTGCTGAGGGCCGTCGCCGATCTTGTGCTCGACCATCGCGCCTCGTGTGCACGCGTCATCGCGGAACCAGACCTGCGCAACACCCCCTCCGTCTCAGCCTTTCTGAGCGCCGGCTTCCGCTTCGCCGCCGAGGTGGATCTCCCCGACAAGAGAGCGGCGCTCATGGTCCGTGACCGGGCCCTGCGCGCTGTGCTCTGACCCGTTCACTCTTAGTACACCGCCCGACCTGATCCGGTTCCCTCCTCGAGGAGTCCCCGTGCCGAATCCGTCCCTCCCGCCGACGCCCCTTCCTCCGACGGCCGTCCCTCCGGCGTCCCGCGAGCCCTCCGCCCTCTACGACCCACCCGAACTGACCCCGGACCGGTGGATGCGGGGCGGCCGCCGCCTGCTCGCCAAAATGATCGGCGAGTTCGCGTATGAGGAGATCATCGAGCCCGTCCCCGCCGTCCCTGGCCCCATCCCCGCCGACCGCGACCCCGATCCCGGCCCTGGCCCCGGCGACGCGGACAGCTACAGCCTCCGCCTGGACGGGCCGCAGGCCGAGGACGATGGCCACGCCCGACCACCGGCCCTGGCCCCCCGTCTCACCTTCCGTGCCCGCCGCGGCTCGTACGGCAGTTGGCACGTCGATCCCGACAGCCTGACCCTGACCGAAGGCGACGGACCGCCGCGTCCCTTCGGCGACCCTCTCCGCTTCCTCGTGGAGACCCGCCGGACCCTCGGAATCGACGGCGCGACCCTCGGCCACCTCATCCGCGAGCTGACCGTCACGCTCGCCGCCGACGCCCGGCTCGACCGGACGGCGCTCACCGCGGCCCAGCTCGCCGAACTCGGCTACGCGGAACTCGAAGGGCATCAGACCGGCCACCCCTGGCTCGTCCTCAACAAGGGCCGTATCGGCTTCTCCGCGAGTGACGCAGCCCGCTGGGCGCCCGAGGCCCGCCACGCCGGGCCGCTTCCCTGGATCGCGGTCCACACCGATCTCGCCGCGTACCGAGGCGTCGCCGGCCTGGACACGGCGGAGCGGCTCTACGACCGTGAACTCACAGCGGCCACAAGGGAGTCCTTCGCCAACATACTCAGGGCGCGCGGCCTCGACCCGCAGAAGTACCTCTACCTGCCGGTGCATCCATGGCAGTGGAACGACGTCGTGCTGCCGCTCTTCGCCCCTTCGGTCGCCGCGGGCGCGATCGTGCCTCTCCCCACCGACGGCGACGTGCGGCTGCCCCAGCAGTCCATTCGTACGTTCCTGAACACGTCCCGCCCCGACCGCCACACCGTCAAGCTCCCGCTGTCGGTGCTCAACACCCTGGTGTGGCGGGGCCTGCCCACGGAGCGCACCCTCGCCGCCCCCGCGGTCACCGCCTGGATGCACTCCCTGCGCGACGCCGACCCCTTCCTGAGGGACGAATGCCGGGTCATCCTGCTCGGCGAGGTCGCGTCCGTGACCGTGGAACACCCGCTGTACGACGGACTTCCCGAAGTCCCGTACCAGTACAAGGAACTCCTGGGCGCCATCTGGCGCGAACCGATCACCCGCCACCTCGCTCCCGGTGAGCGCGCACGAACACTCGCCTCGCTGCTGCACACCGACCCGCACGGCAGAGCCTTCGTCGCGGAGCTGGTCGCCCGGTCGGGGCTGCCCCCCGATATCTGGCTCCGGCGCCTCTTCGCCGCCCTGCTGCCGCCGCTCCTGCACTTCCTCTACCGGTACGGCACCGTGTTCTCCCCTCACGGGGAGAACGCCATCGTCGTCTTCGACGACAAGGACGTACCGGTCCGGCTCGCGGTGAAGGACTTCGTCGACGACGTCAACGTCAGTGCCACGCCCCTGCCGGAGCACGCGTCGATGCCGGACGACGTCCGCGACGTCCTGCTCACCGAGCCCCCCGGCTTCCTCACCCAGTTCATCCACTCCGGCCTCTTCGTGGGCGTCTTCCGCTACCTCGCCCCGCTGTGCCAGGAACAGCTGGGGATCTCGGAGTCCGCCTTCTGGTCCGCGGTCCGGGCGGAGATCCTGCGCCACCAGGCACGCGCGCCGGAGCTCAAGGAGCGCTACGAGATGTTCGACCTGCTCACCCCACGCATCGAGCGGCTGTGCCTCAACCGGAACCGGCTGCACCTCGACGGGTACCGGGACCGCCCGCAGCGCCCGCACGCCGCCGTGCACGGCACCGTGCCCAACCCTCTCCGTCAGCCGTGATCGTGGAGTTGTCAGTGGGGCCCCGTAGGCTGGACGCGCTATGACGAAGCCCTCCCTCCCCGAGCTCCTGCACGCCGCCGTCACCGCTGTCGGCGGCACGGAGCGGCCTGGCCAGGTCACCATGGCCGAGACCGTCGCCGAGGCGATCGACGACGGTTCCCACCTGCTGGTCCAGGCCGGCACCGGCACGGGCAAGTCCCTCGGCTATCTGGTGCCCGCGCTCGCGCACGGGGAGCGGGTGGTGGTCGCGACGGCCACCCTGGCGCTGCAGCGCCAGCTCGTGGAGCGTGATCTGCCGCGGACGGTGGACGCGCTGCATCCGCTGCTGCGACGTCGGCCCCAGTTCGCCATGCTGAAGGGCCGTTCCAACTACCTGTGCCTGCACCGCCTCCATGAAGGCGTGCCGCAGGAGGAGGAAGACGGTCTCTTCGACCAGTTCGAGGCCGCGGCCCCCACCAGCAAGCTGGGCCAGGATCTCCTGCGGATGCGCGACTGGGCGGACGAGACCGAGACCGGCGACCGGGACGACCTCACTCCCGGTGTCTCCGACCGCGCCTGGTCCCAGGTCTCCGTCTCCTCCAGGGAGTGCCTCGGAGCGACGAAGTGTGCCTACGGAGCGGAGTGCTTCGCCGAGGCGGCGCGCGAGCGGGCCAAGCTCTCCGAGGTCGTCGTCACCAACCACGCCCTGCTGGCGATCGACGCCATCGAGGGCGCCCCCGTCCTCCCCCAGCACGAAGTGCTGATCGTGGACGAGGCGCATGAGCTCGTCTCGCGCGTCACCGGCGTGGCCACCGGCGAGCTCACTCCGGGCCAGGTCAACCGGGCGGTGCGCCGCTCGGCCAAGCTGGTCAACGAGAAGGCCGCCGACCAGCTCCAGACCGCCTCCGAAGGCTTCGAGCGGCTGATGGAGCTGGCCCTGCCCGGCCGCCTCGAGGAGATCCCCGAAGACCTCGGGTACGCACTGATGGCCCTGCGGGACGCTGCCCGCACGGTCATCTCGGCGCTCGGCTCCACCCGGGACAAGTCCGTCCAGGACGAGGACGCCGTACGCAAGCAGGCCCTCGCCGCCGTCGAGTCGATCCACGACGTGGCGGAGCGCATCACGAACGGTTCCGAGTACGACGTCGTCTGGTACGAGCGGCATGAGCGCTTCGGTGCCTCGCTCCGGGTGGCACCCATGTCCGTATCGGGCCTCCTGAGGGAGAAGCTCTTCAGCGACCGTTCCGTGGTGCTCACCTCCGCCACCCTCAAGCTCGGCGGTGACTTCAACGGAGTGGGGGCGTCGCTGGGCCTGGCCCCCGAGGGCACTCAGTCCGAGGACGCGCCGGCCTGGAAGGGCCTCGACGTCGGCTCGCCCTTCGACTATCGCAAGCAGGGGATCCTGTACGTCGCCCAGCACCTGGCCCGTCCGGGCCGTGAGGGCACGCGCAGCGACATGATCGATGAGCTGGCCGAGCTGATCGAGGCGGCGGGCGGTCGCACGCTCGGCCTGTTCTCCTCCATGCGTGCGGCACAGAACGCCGCCGAGGAGCTGCGGGGCCGGCTCGACATGCCCATCCTGCTGCAGGGCGAGGAGACGCTGGGCGAGCTGATCAAGAACTTCGCCGCGGACACGAAAACGTGTCTCTTCGGCACGCTGTCGCTGTGGCAGGGCGTCGATGTGCCGGGTGCCAGCTGCCAGCTGGTGGTCATGGACAAGATTCCGTTCCCGCGTCCCGACGACCCGCTGATGAGCGCCCGCCAGAAGGCGGTGGACGACGGCGGCGGCAATGGCTTCATGGCGGTCGCCGCGACGCACGCGGCACTGCTCATGGCACAGGGCGCGGGGCGGCTGGTGCGTGCCTCCGGGGACCGTGGCGTGGTCGCCGTCCTGGACCCCCGTCTGGCCACCGCGCGCTACGGCAGCTATCTGCGGGCCTCGCTGCCCGACTTCTGGTACACGACTGACCGCAATCAGGCCCGCCGCTCGCTCGCCGCGATCGACGCGGCGGCCAAGGCGAAGGCTGACGCCCCCGGAGACTCTGACGCTTCCGGAGACTCCGAAGACTCTGACGAGGCGTAGTTCCCTCACCGCCCCCAGACGCAGCAGGGCCCCGGAACCGGCGCAGTTGGTCCCGGGGCCCGGTCAGGGGCACAGGCTCACACCCGTCGCAGCACCGCCACCACCTTGCCGAGGATCGTGGCCTCGTCACCGGGGATCGGCTGGTACGCGGAGTTGTGAGGCAGCAGCCACACGTGCCCGTCCTCGCGCTTGAAGCGCTTGACCGTCGCCTCGCCGTCGAGCATGGCGGCGACGATGTCGCCGTTCTCCGCGACCGGCTGGCGGCGGACCGTGACCCAGTCGCCGTCACAGATAGCGGCCTCGATCATCGAGTCACCGACGACCTTGAGGACGAAGAGCTCGCCGTCGCCGACGAGCTGGCGGGGGAGCGGGAAGACGTCCTCGACCGACTCCTCGGCGAGGATCGGGCCGCCTGCCGCGATGCGGCCGACGAGCGGGACGTACGACGCGGCGGGCTTGCCGGCCGTGTCGGTGGGCTGGCTGCTCGGCTGGTCCGAGCCCCGCACCTCGTACGCGCGCGGACGGTGCGGATCGCGGCGCAGGAAGCCCTTGCGCTCCAGCGCCATCAGCTGATGGGCGACCGACGAGGTGCTGGAGAGGCCGACTGCCTGCCCGATCTCCCGCATCGACGGGGGGTAGCCACGCCGTTGCACGGAGTCCCTGATGACCTCGATGACACGGCGCTGCCGGTCGGTGAGTCCCGAGCTGTCGGCGCGGATTCCTGGAGGTCGGCCCGGCAGGGAGCGTGTGGGCTTGGGCCCCTCCTGGTTCGTGGCTGCGTCATTCATGGCATGCACCGGCTCGAGTCGGCTCTGTGAGCGGTCCTGGGCAGTGATGGTGGCACTGTCTGCGGTGGTGGTCACGTCGGTCGGCCCCTCTCGAGATGTTCTCCCTAGTTAGCCAACGGTAGTTGCTTTCGAAAGGTTGCGCCAAACACACGTTCGAGTGAAAAATCGCAGATTGCCTGCCGTGATCATGTGTCTGGGTGTATGGCTAACGTTCGGGCCGAATGGCATTTCGGTTCATTACGGTACGCTTCACCGTCGGGGTCGTGACTCCCTCAGCGGGGTCCCCATACTGCCACTCGGTGCCCCGTCAACCCGGCACCGGCCCCCTCTTCGTGCGGCGCGCGCGGCGCGCCCAGCTGCCGGCGAGCGGTCGTGCGTGCGCGACACGCGATGGTGCCGAATTTGCGGCCAAACCCCAGATCTAGTGGTTGGATTGCCACCGCAGCCCAGAAGTTGTGGTCCCTGGTCCTTCCGGGGCTCGGGCATCGCCTATGCTTGGGGCTGCTTCGAGGGCCTCATGGGCCCGTTGAGGCCTATAAGTCGTGCCGTGAAGGAGGGTTGGGAGTTTCATGCACTGCCCCTTCTGCAGGCACCCCGACAGCCGCGTAGTCGACAGCCGCACCACGGACGACGGCACGTCGATCCGCAGGCGCCGTCAGTGTCCCGACTGCTCCCGTCGTTTCACGACCGTGGAGACGTGTTCGCTGATGGTGGTCAAGCGCTCCGGCGTGACCGAGCCCTTCAGCCGTACCAAGGTCATCAACGGCGTACGCAAGGCGTGCCAGGGGCGGCCGGTGACCGAGGACGCCCTCGCGCAGCTCGGCCAGCGGGTCGAAGAGGCGGTGCGCGCCACCGGCAGCGCCGAACTGACCACCCATGACGTGGGTCTGGCCATACTCGGTCCGCTGCAGGAGCTGGACCTCGTGGCCTACCTGCGATTTGCCTCCGTGTACCGAGCTTTCGATTCACTTGAGGACTTCGAGGCTGCCATCGGGGAGCTGAGGGACCAGCGGCTCGACGTTGAGCCGCAGGACGCCGGCGGGGAGCGTGGCGTGAACTGCGGGCCCGGAGGGACTGTCGAAGTCCCCGTGCCCGCCACCGCCGCGGACTGACCGGCCCGCCGGCCGACGCCGGCGAACCAGACCTGTTGCGGGTGACCTTTGCGGGATCCGCAGCACAAGACACACACCGTGCCACGGGAAGAACGTGGCACTTCAGGGCGTTTTAGCCTGTTACAGGGAGGCGGCATGACCGAGACGACGAGCGGCCCGGCACGAGGTTCCCGAGCCAAGGGATCCAAGGCCAGCAAGGGTCTGCGTATCGAGCGCATCCATACGACGCCCGGCGTGCATCCGTACGACGAGGTGGTCTGGGAGCGCCGAGACGTCGTCATGACCAACTGGCGCGACGGCTCGGTCAATTTCGAGCAGCGTGGCGTCGAGTTCCCCGACTTCTGGTCGGTGAACGCGGTCAACATCGTCACCAGCAAGTACTTCCGCGGGGCCGTTGGCACCCCGCAGCGCGAGACCGGCCTCAAGCAGCTGATCGACCGCATCGTGAAGACGTACCGCAAGGCCGGCGAGGACTACAACTACTTCGCCTCGCCCGCGGATGCCGAGATCTTCGAGCACGAGCTGGCGTACGCGCTCCTGCACCAGATCTTCAGCTTCAACTCGCCGGTCTGGTTCAACGTCGGTACGCCCCAGCCGCAGCAGGTCTCCGCCTGCTTCATCCTGGCCGTCGACGACTCCATGGAGTCGATTCTCGACTGGTACAAGGAAGAGGGCATGATCTTCAAGGGCGGCTCCGGCGCCGGCCTGAACCTCTCCCGCATCCGCTCCTCCAAGGAGCTCCTGTCCTCGGGCGGCAACGCCTCGGGTCCGGTCTCCTTCATGCGCGGTGCCGACGCATCCGCAGGAACGATCAAGTCGGGCGGCGCCACGCGTCGCGCGGCCAAGATGGTCATCCTCGACGTCGACCACCCCGACATCGAGGGCTTCATCGAGACCAAGGTGAAGGAAGAGGAGAAGATCCGCGCCCTGCGTGACGCGGGCTTCGACATGGACCTGGGCGGCGACGACATCACGTCCGTCCAGTACCAGAACGCCAACAACTCGGTCCGTGTGAACGACACGTTCATGAAGGCGGTCGAGGAGGGCGGGAAGTTCGGCTTGACGTCCCGCATGACGGGCGACGTCATCGAGGAGGTCGACGCCAAGTCGCTCTTCCGCAAGATGGCCGAGGCCGCCTGGGCCTGTGCCGACCCCGGCATCCAGTACGACGACACCATCAACGCCTGGCACACCTGCCCGGAGTCCGGCCGGATCAACGGCTCGAACCCGTGCAGCGAGTACATGCACCTGGACAACACGTCCTGCAACCTCGCCTCGCTGAACCTGATGAAGTTCCTGAAGGACGACGGCAAGGGCACCCAGTCCTTCGACGCCGAGCGCTTCGCCAAGGTCGTCGAGCTGGTCATCACCGCGATGGACATCTCGATCTGCTTCGCGGACTTCCCGACGCAGAAGATCGGCGAGAACACCCGCGCCTTCCGCCAGCTGGGCATCGGCTACGCCAACCTCGGCGCCCTGCTGATGGCCACCGGTCATGCGTACGACTCCGAGGGCGGCCGCGCCCTCGCCGGCGCCATCACCTCGCTGATGACGGGCAGGTCGTACAAGCGCTCCGCCGAGCTCGCCGCGGTCGTGGGCCCGTACGACGGCTACGCCAAGAACGCCACGCCGCACAAGCGCGTCATGAAGCAGCACGCCGACGCCAACGCCGCGGCCGTCCGCATGGACGACCTGGACACCCCGATCTGGGCCGCCGCCACGGAGGCCTGGCAGGACGTCGTCCGCCTCGGTGAGAAGAACGGTTTCCGTAACTCCCAGGCCTCGGTCATCGCCCCGACCGGCACCATCGGTCTCGCGATGTCCTGCGACACCACCGGCCTTGAGCCCGACCTCGCCCTGGTCAAGTTCAAGAAGCTCGTCGGCGGCGGCTCGATGCAGATCGTCAACGGCACCGTGCCGCAGGCCCTGCGTCGCCTGGGCTACCAGGAGGAGCAGATCGAGGCGATCGTCGCCCACATCGCCGACCACGGCAATGTGATCGACGCTCCCGGCCTGAAGACCGAGCACTACGAGGTCTTCGACTGCGCCATGGGCGAGCGTTCCATCTCCGCGATGGGTCACGTCCGGATGATGGCGGCCATCCAGCCGTGGATCTCCGGTGCGCTCTCCAAGACGGTCAACCTCCCGGAGACGGCCACCGTCGAGGACGTCGAAGAGGTCTACTACGAGGCCTGGAAGCTGGGCGTCAAGGCGCTCGCGATCTACCGCGACAACTGCAAGGTCGGCCAGCCGCTCTCCGCCAAGAAGAAGGACGACGAGAAGGCGGAGATCACCGAGAAGACCGAGGACACGATCCGTGCCGCGGTCGAGAAGGTGGTCGAGTACCGCCCCGTCCGCAAGCGCCTTCCCAAGGGCCGCCCGGGGATCACCACCTCCTTCACCGTGGGTGGCGCCGAGGGCTACATGACCGCCAACTCCTACCCGGATGACGGTCTGGGCGAGGTCTTCCTGAAGATGTCCAAGCAGGGCTCGACCCTCGCGGGCATGATGGACGCCTTCTCGATCGCGGTCTCGGTCGGTCTGCAGTACGGCGTCCCGCTGGAGACGTACGTCTCGAAGTTCACGAACATGCGCTTCGAGCCGGCCGGCATGACGGACGACCCGGACGTGCGGATGGCGCAGTCGATCGTCGACTACATCTTCCGCCGCCTGGCGCTGGACTTCCTGCCCTTCGAGACCCGGTCCGCGCTCGGCATCCACTCGGCCGAGGAGCGTCAGCGTCACCTGGAGACCGGTTCGTACGAGCCGTCTCTCGACGAGTCCGAGGTCGACGTCGAGGGCCTGGCCCAGTCCGCGCCGCGGCAGACCGAGTCGCTGAAGGCGGTCGCCGCGCCGAAGGCCGAGGCCGAGAAGCCCGCTCCGCAGCAGGCGCACACCAGCGCCGAGCTCGTGGAGATGCAGCTGGGCATCCAGGCGGACGCACCGCTGTGCTTCTCGTGCGGGACGAAGATGCAGCGCGCGGGATCCTGCTACATCTGCGAGGGCTGCGGCTCGACCAGCGGTTGCAGCTGATCCGCTGAGCTAGCCCGGTGAGGGGGCAGGCGGGGCCTACGGGCTCCGGCTGCCCCCTCACCGCGTTCTCAGGACTCGCTGCCCATCAGCGCGGCGAACGACGTCGGGTCGGCGTCGTACCCCCGGATGATCTCGCGGAACGACCAGGCGCCCGACTCGTCCCTGGTGAACTCGGCGATCGTCGAGGCCGTGCACCCGGAGACGGCGGTGAGGTCGCTCTGCGCGAGGTCCGTGTGTCCCTCGCGGATGCGCACCGCGGTGTTCTTGATGTCGCCGAACACCTTCTGGTCCTTGTCCTGCTGTATGGCCACGCCCACCACCACGCGCGCGTACGTGGGAGCCAGCCGGTCCAGCTCCAGGGTCATCACCTCGTCGAAACCGAAGCCCTGGCCCGTCCTGCTGTCCCTGTTGAGCGTGATCGTCCCGTCGGGGGAGCGGCTGCCGAAGTGCACCAGGTACACGGGACGGCCGTACGGAGCGTCCGCGGAGTAGGTGGCGGCGATGATGTCGAGATCGTGTGCCGGCGCGCCGACCGGGCTCGGATCCCACTTGAGCCCTACCTCGACCTTCTGGATCCCCTTGCTGACACTGCTCACCAGACTTCCCCCTCCTCGTAGTCGTGGCTGATGCACGAGGCATGTCCAACAGACACGCTACGGCGTATCACTGACATCACCGAAGTTCTTGTGTGGATCATTGTCTTCATGACATGGAACTGGGAAGAACTAGATATAACCGCCTACTTGGCCAGAATCGGCTACGAGGGCGAGGCGAAGCCCGACCTCGAAACGCTGCGTTCCCTGCATCGGGCGCACGTGGCGGCGATCCCCTTCGAGAACCTGGAGGTGATGCTCGGCCGGCCCGTTCCGCTGGATCTCCCGGCCCTGCAGGACAAGTTGGTGCGGCAGCGCCGGGGAGGCTACTGCTACGAGCAGAACCTGCTTTTCGCGGCTGCCCTTGAGCGCATCGGCTTCACTGTCACGGGACTTGGCGCCCGGACCAGGGCGGGTGCCTCCTCCCGTCGGGCGGTCACGCACATGCTCCTGAAGGTCGAGGCGGACGGCCAGGAGTGGCACTGTGACGTCGGGTTCGGCGCCGAGGGGCTGCTCGAACCCATCCCTCTCGAGGTCGGCGTGGACGTACGACAAGGAGCGTGGCGGTTCGGGACCGTCCAAGAGGCGGGCGGGGCAAGGGTGTTGCGGACCGAGCACCCGGACGGCTGGTTCGACCTTTATGAATACACGCTGGAAGAGCGCATTACCGCCGACTACGTACTCATGAACCACTACACATCGACCCACCCCCGGTCGTCGTTCATCCGGCGCCCTGTGCTCCAGAAGGCCGCCCCCGACGCGCGCCGCAAGCTGGTGGGCGATCGACTCACCGTGACGCGACCCGACGGCACGACGCACGAACGTGACGTGTCCGTCGACGAGTTGAGCGACGTACTCGATCGCGAGTTCGGCATTGAACTGTCCGACGACGATTCCGCCGAGCTGATCCGGGTGCACTACGCCGGAGCGTGACCCGGGCCACGCTCCGCGCCGTACGATGGCGCGGTGCTGGTCAAGTGGATTCGCTGCACCGTGGTGGACCGACGGGGGTTCGAGCGGGGACAGCGAAAGTGGGCGGGGCTTCTGGGGGAGCCGGGGTTCCGGGGACAGGGCGGGGGGTGGAGCCGGGGACGGCCGGGCGTGGCCCACATCTTCGCCTTCTGGGAGAGCCGGGCCTTCTACGACTCCTTCATGGCGCGCTCCCACGACCGGCTCGCCACCGCGCAGGCGGGCACCTTCAAGGACATCCAGGTCAAGCTCTTCGATCACCGCTTCGACGTGAAGACGGGGTTCGAGCCGCGCTTCACGGACGCGGACGTGGTGCGGGTGGCGCACTGCAGGGTCCGTGAGGCGCGCGTGGAGCACTTCGCGCTGATGCAGGAGAAGGTCTGGAACCCGGCGATGGCGGGCTCGCCCGGGATGCTGCGCGGGCTCTTCGGAGAGGCGCCCGGACATGAGTTCCTCATCCTCTCCATGTGGCAGTCGGCCGCCGAGCACGGCAAGTACCGCAGGGAACGGGTGGAGCGCCTCTCCCTGCGCGCGCAGACGGACGCCGATGTCGCGGCGCTCGCGGGTGACATCGTGGAGCTTGAACCGTCGTGGACGGTGTGACGCCGCAGGTGCGCGGTGGAGGCTCCCCGCAGGCCGCATACGCCCGGATGGAGCCCGCCCGGCCGACCGGTTGAGCCGACCGGGGAGGGCCGATCTAGGGTTTCCGTATGGCACGCCCGCGGCGCATCTTCCTTGTCCGGCACGGCGAGTCGGCGGGAAATGCCGACGACACCGTGTACGAGCGTGAGCCCGACCACGCCCTCGCGCTCACCGAGAAGGGGTGGCACCAGGCGGCCGAGACCGGCGAACAGCTGCGCGAAGCGGTCGGTCGCGAGCGGGTGAGTGTGTACGTCTCGCCGTACCGCCGCACCCATGACACCTTCCGGGCGCTGCGCCTGGACCCCGAACTTGTGCGCGTGCGCGAGGAGCCGAGGCTGCGGGAGCAGGACTGGGGGAACTGGCAGGACCGGGACGACGTCCGGCTCCAGAAGGCGTACCGCGATGCGTACGGCCACTTCTTCTACCGCTTCGCGCAGGGTGAGTCGGGGGCGGATGTGTACGACCGGGTGGGCGCGTTCCTGGAGAGCCTCTACCGGAGCTTCGAGGCCCCGGACCACCCGCCGAACGTCCTGCTCGTCACGCACGGCCTGACCATGCGTCTGTTCTGCATGCGCTGGTTCCACTGGTCGGTGGCGGAATTCGAGTCACTGTCCAACCCCGGGAACGGCGAGATGCGGACGCTGCTGCTCGGGGAGGACGGCAAGTACACCCTGAACCAGCCATTCGAACGCTGGCGCGAGCCTGAGCCCTACGGCGTCACCGGTTAGAGTGGCAGGGCGATGACCGCTGACTCCTCTCCCGACCGGCGCCTGGCCCGCGCTCTGGCCAGCCTGCGTGGACTGGCGGTGGGGGACGCGCTGGGCTCTCAGTTCTTCGTGCCCGCGAACTACCCGCTGCTCAAGCGCCGGGAAGCGCCCGCCAGCCCCTGGCAGTGGACCGACGACACCGAGATGGCCTGTTCCGTTCTCGCCATCCTCATGGAGCACGACCGCGTCGATCAGGACGCGCTCGCCCTGTCCTTCGCCGAGCACCACGATTTTGACCGCGGGTACGGCCCGGCCGTGAACCGGCTCCTGAGGCAGGTCCGTGAGGGCGGGGACTGGCGTGAGCTGGCCTCCGCGCTGTTCAAGGGGCAGGGCTCCTGGGGGAACGGCGCGGCCATGCGGATCGCGCCGCTCGGCGCCTGGTACGCCGACGACCCGGAGCAGGCGACGCACCAGGCGGAGATCTCCGCCTACCCCACGCATCAGCACCGCGAGGCCGTCGTGGGAGCCATGGCGGTGGCCGCCGCAGCGGCGCTGATGGCCCATCCCGCGGGGCCGCCCGCGCCGAAGGCGCTGCTCGACGGCGTCATCGACCTGGTGCCGCGCAGCGCCGTGGGCGCGGGGCTGCGCCGGGCGCGGGACATGCTCGACTACGGGGACGCGGCCACGGTCGCCGCGGTCCTCGGCTGTGGCCGCCGCACGACCGCCCACGACACGGTGCCGTTCGCGCTGTGGTCGGCGGCGCGTGGCCTCGGCCGCTATGAGGAGGCCTTCTGGGCGACCGCCCAGGTGGGCGGCGACATGGACACGACGTGCGCCATCGTGGGCGGAGTCATCGCCTCCGGAGAGGGCGGGTCGCCGCCCGAGGAGTGGCTGGAGCGGACCGAGGCGCTGCCCGGCTGGATGCCTGTCAGGATGGGCTGACTTCCGGGCTTTCGAGGGCTTTGTCGTACGAAAACGAGCTCTACGTAGAGGCGGCTTTCGGGACCAGTGTCACGGTCGCGCCACAGCGTGACCGGCCCGGCAGTGGTGATCGGCTGCGCCGCTACGCTGAAGGCAGGCCACAAGTTGATCTTGGCTTGTTCGGCCTCAACGCGATGCCGGTCGCCGGCAGCCCCGCCACCTAGGTGTGCCGTCTGCTGCGCGCGCGGACCGGCCGGGAGGGGGTCCCGTGTCCGATGCACCGTCACCGTCCATGCCTGAATCCTCAGGTACGGAAGATCAAGAGGGAGATCCCCAGGAGGATCCGCGCAGAGACTCGGCAGGTGGTGGCGCCACCGCCGATCACCTGGCCGACCTGAGGCGTTTCGATACGCCACAGGATGATCCGTCCGACAGCGGAGCGAGAGGCGACGTCCCTGAAGACGCCGTGCCCGCACCGAGGGCCGCGGACGACGGTGGCACCGGGCATGCGCAGAGCCCCCGAGCCCCGCAGCCTCACCCCGGCTGGGCCTACCCGGCGGCCCGGCGCGAGCCGCTGCTCGCCGATCTGCGCTCCGAACCGCCCGCTCCGGTCCGCACGGCCACACTCGGCGCGGCGCTGGCCACCGGCCTCCTGAGCATGCTGCTGCTGGGGGACGGCCTCGCGCTCAATCTGCTGATCATCGCCGTCCCGGCCGCGCTCGGCGCGTACTTCGCGGGTCGGCGAGCCGATCGCGGCCCGCGCCCCTGGACGCTGGCCTGGGCGATCGGCGGGCTCGCGCTGCTGGTCGTGCCCGCGCTGCGGGACGCGGGATGGCCCTCGTTCCTCGCGATCGTCTCCGCCGTGGCGCTCGGCTCGCTCGCCCTGCACGGCTGCCGCACCTGGATCGGCGTACTACTGGCCCCGCTCGGCATCTTCGACGGTGTCCTGACCGGCGTGCGCTGGGGCTGGCGCGGTCTACGGGAGCGCTCGGGTGGTTCCCGTAGTGGACCCGTACTGCGTGCGGTCGCGGTGACCGCCGTACTGCTGCTCGTCTTCGGCGCCCTGTTCGCGGGGGCCGATGCGGCCTTCGCGGGGCTCCTGGGTGACCTGATCCCGGATGCGTCCCTCTCCGGAGGACCGTGGCGCGTGCTGCTGCTCGTCCTCGGCGTCGTCGGGGCGCTCGCGGTGGCGCACACCGCCGCCGCGCCGGTGCGCTGGGACCGGCTCGTCGTGGGCCCGGGCCGGGCGCGAAGCCGCGTCGAGTGGGCGCTCCCGCTGATCGTGCTCAACCTGCTGTTCGCGGTGTTCAACGTGGTGCAGCTGGCCGTGCTCTTCGGCGGCTATGACGCCGTACTGGAGAAGACCGATCTCTCCTACTCGCAGTACGCGCGTCAGGGCTTCTGGCAGCTGCTGATCGCCACGCTGCTCACCCTGGCCGTCATCGTCGTCGCCCTGCGCTGGGCGCCGCGCGACGGGGCCGGTGACCGCAGTCTCGTACGGGCGGTCCTCGGCACGCTCTGCGCCCTCACGCTCGTCGTGGTGGCCTCGGCGGTGCGGCGCATGGACATGTACGTGGACGCGTACGGCCTGACCAGGCTGCGGGTCTCGGTCGTGGGCATGGAGCTCTGGCTCGGTCTCGTGATCGTGCTGATCATGGCGGCCGGAGTGTGGGGCACCCGTTGGCTGCCGCGGGCCGTCGCCGCCAGTGCCGCGGCCGGTGTGCTGGCGTTCGGGCTGCTCTCGCCCGACGGGCTCATCGCCGAGCGCAATGTCCAGCGCTACCAGGAGACCGGGAAGTTCGACCTGGAGTACGCGCGCGGGCTGTCGGCCGATGCCGCTCCCGCCGTCGACGAGCTTCCGGAGCCGATGCGCTCCTGTGCCCTGGAGGGCATCGCGGACGGCCTTGGGGCCGAGCGCTCTCCCTGGTACGCCACGAGCCTGGGGGAGTCGCGGGCCCGGCAGATCCTCGACGACGGGCCCCTGAAGGCCGATTGGCGGGTCTGCGAGCAGGCCGGGCAGGAAACCTCGTACCGCTGACGTGCGGGACGTCTGTGCCGTCCGTGAGGGGCGCGGCAGCGGTCGTTCACGGGCGGATGCCGGGCCGCCCCCTCGCGGCCCGGCATCCGTTGCCCGTCAACCGCCCGCCGGACCCGCGGCCTCGGCCGTACCGGACAGTGCCTCCAGGTCGCTCTTGCGTACGCGGATCACCAGCACGGCGGTGACCAGGGCGAGCACGGCCATGGCGACCGCCGGAATGAAGGCCGTCGAGATCCCCTGGGACAGCACTTCGTGTCCCCAAGGCGCCGGCAGCTCACCGGTCTTGGCGAATTCGGCCTTCTGCGCCGGCGACGCGTTCGCCATGAAGTCCGCCGCCTGCTCCTTGCCCTCTTCCCGGCTCGCCGTGCCGAACACCGTGGTCAGGATGGAGAGGCCGAGCGCACCGCCCACCTGCTGCGTGGCGTTGAGCAGCCCCGAAGCCGCGCCCGCCTCGTGTTGGGCGACTCCGGAGACAGCGGTCAGTGTCAGGGTCACGAAGTTCAGACCCATGCCGAAGCCGAACAGCATCATCGGGCCGAGGACCCCGCCCACGTACGAACTGTCCGGGGTGATGAAGGTCTGCCAGCCGAGCCCGAGGGCGACGATGGCGGAGCCGACCACCATGAACGGCTTGGGGCCGAGCACCGGAAGCAGCCACTGGGAAAGGCCCGCGCCCACCACGATCGCGACCGTGACCGGCAGGAAGGCCAGACCCGCCTGGATCGGCGTGTAGTCCAGGACGTTCTGGACGAAGAGCACGATGAAGAAGAACATGCCGAACATCGCCGCCGCCAGGCTCAGCATGATCACGTAGGTGCCCGTGCGGTTTCGGTCGGAGAACATCTTCAGCGGCGTGATCGGTTCCTTGGCCCGGCTCTCGACGAACACGAAGGCCAACAGCATCACGACCGCCGTACCGAACGACGCGATGGTGATGCTGTCCTTCCAGCCCTCCTCGGAAGCCCGGATGAATCCGTAGACCAGAGCGGCCATGCCGAGGGTCGACGTGGCCGCGCCCGCGAAGTCGAAACGGCCCGGGTGACGCTCGGACTCGTTGATGTAGAGCGGGGTCAGGACGGCGATCAGGACACCGATGGGTACGTTCACGAACAGCACCCAGCGCCAGTCGAGCCACTCCGTGAGCATGCCGCCCGCCAGCATGCCGACGGCGCCACCACCCGACGAGACGGCCGCGAAGACACCGAATGCCCGGTTCCGCTCGGGGCCTTCGGGGAACGTCGTGGTGACGAGTGCCAGTGAGGTGGGCGATGCGATGGCGCCACCGACGCCCTGCAGGGCGCGCGCGGCCAGCAACTGCCAGGGCTCCTGGGCGAATCCGCCCAGAAGTGAGGCGAGAGTGAAGATCAGGATGCCGGCCGTGAAGACCCTGCGCCGGCCGAGGATGTCACCGGCGCGGCCGCCGAGCAGCAGCATGCCGCCGAAAGTGAGGGTGTACGCGCTGACGACCCAAGTGAGGTCCGTTGTCGAGAACTTGAGCGCGCCTTGAATGTGCGGGAGCGCGATGTTCACAATCGTCGCGTCGAGTACCACCATGAGTTGGCAGGCCGCGATGATGGTGAGGGCCATGCCGGGGCGGCCCCCACGCCGGGCGGCGCCGGCCGCCGGGCCCTTGTCTAACTGAGAGGTTGTCACTATGGGTCCCCCACAAGTGCGTTAGTGAACGATCCCGTTCACTGTCGCGTCAAACGGTAGTGACTCCCCATCAGCGAACGCAACCGTTCACTGACACTGCCTGGAACGTCCAACGGAGAGATGTTGATGGTTACTTCGCGCTGGAGGGCGGCTTCCGCTCAGCCGTCCTCCCAGCGCCGCCGGGGCCCCGTGCTCGAACGGGCGATCCTCGATGCCGCGCTGGAGCAGCTCAGTACGGTCGGCTGGAACGGCCTGACGATGGAGGGTGTGGCCGCCCGTGCGCAGACCGGCAAGGCCGCGGTGTACCGCCGCTGGCCCTCCAAGGAAGACCTTGTCGTGGACGCGCTGCAGGCCGGTCTGCCGCACCTCGACTCGCCGCCCGACTGCGGGAGCGTCCGGGAGGATCTCCTGCAGCTGTGCAGGCAGATCCGCGAGGCGATGTTCTCGCGTCCCGGATTCGCGCTGCGAGCGGTGCTTCACGAGTGCGACGCCGCGTCGGCCGAACGCGTTCACGGCGTGATCGTCGAAGGCGTCATCGAGCCGAGCGCGGGACTGATCAAGCAGGTCATACGCCGTGGAGCCGAGCGCGGAGAGGTACGTGCCGAGGTCGTCGACCCCTATGTCTGCGATGTCATCCCGGCGATGATGATGTACCGCTCCAAGGTGTGCGGGAGCGAATGGCGGGACGAGGAATTCGTCGAGCTGATCGACCGGGTCATGGTTCCGCTGTTGCGTCGGTAGGGCTGGGTGTCGCGGGCGGCATCCGGCGGCGTAGGCTGATGACGCCATGCCGTACGAACCACCCACCCACACCGTCGAGCGCTCCCTTCGCGCCACGACCGGAGCGAAGATCGTTGCCGGAGTCGACGAAGTCGGGCGCGGCGCGTGGGCGGGCCCGGTCACCGTCTGCGCGGCGGTCACGGGACTGCGCAGGCCGCCCGAAGGACTCACCGACTCCAAGCTGATCAGCCCCAAGCGGCGCACCACGCTCGCCGACGAGCTGGAGAGCTGGGTCACGGCGTACGCCCTGGGGCACTCCTCGCCCGAGGAGATCGACGAACTGGGGATGACCGCCGCGCTGCGGCTCGCCGCCGTGCGCGCCCTGGAGGGGCTGCCGGTACGGCCGGAAGCGGTCATCCTCGACGGGAAGCACGACTACCTCGGGGCTCCCTGGCGGGTTCGTACGGTGATCAAGGGCGACCAGTCCTGTGTCGCCGTCGCCGCCGCGTCGGTGATCGCCAAGGTTCGGCGCGACAAAATGATGGCCGAACTGGGTATCGAACATGCAGACTTCGGTTTTGCGGCCAACGCCGGCTATCCGTCGCCGGTGCACAAGGCCGCACTGGAGGAGCGGGGGCCCACCCCGTACCACCGGATGTCGTGGGCGTATCTTGATGCGCTGCCCCAGTGGCGGCACCTCAAGAAGGCCCGCAGCTGGGCGGAAGGAAACGTTCCAGAAATCGAGGGCCAGCTCGGCTTCGAATTCTGACGTCTCCAGCAGCTTCACTCGCACTCATGTGCCACCCGCCGACGCGACTCGCATCGGCGTTTGATAGACAACATCGCATGCCTCTCATTCCCGAGGAGCCTCAGATTCACGAGAGTGCCCAGGGTCCCCGCGTGACCCCGGCCAGTGGCCGCACCACGCCGACCCCCCGCCCCGTACCCGGCCCGCGTCCCGCGGCTCCGCCGCGTCCCGGCCGACCGGGTCCCGCCCGGCCGACGCCGCCGGCGCAGCGCACGCCGCGCGAGCCGGCCGTCAAGCCCGGGCCTTCCGTCCCGGCTGCTTCCGGACCGTCCGCCGCTGCCTCCGCCCCGGCGGGTGCCGCTGCTTCGGTTCCGCAGATCCAGCTCATCCCCGCTTCGGCCGAGGGGGCGCTCGACGCCGCCGAGGAAGCCGTCGACCTGCTGCTCGACTCGGGGCGCGCTCCGGGTGAGGTCCTGGTGATCACCACCGGCGACCCGCACCCGTGGGCCACCCACGAGCTGTCGTTCGGCGACGCCTCCTACTGGGCCCAGCACGACGCGGGCGACGACGTCTTCTACGCCGACGCCGCCGCCCTGGGGCGTGCCGCGTCCCGTCCCGTGGTCGTCGTCGCCGTCAACGGCGGCAGCGAGGAGACCGCGGTCGGCGCGCTGCCGACGGCCCTCGCCCGGGCCGGTGCCCTGCTGATCGTCTGCGGCGACCCGCAGCGGATCAACGCCATGCTGGGCGCGGGCGTCTGACGACCGACCCCTGTGGTCGGGCGTCCGCCGTCCGCGACGCGGCCGGATGAACCGGACGCCGTGTGCGTCGCGCCTCGCGCGATGCATACGGCGATGCCCGTCGGTCGGTCGTGTCGCGACCGGCCTGGTGGCGGTGGTGCGGAGGGCGTCTCAGCGTGCCGCAGCGCGGCGCAGTACGTCCGATGCCGCCCCGCCGGTGCGCGGGGGTGGCGGTTCGGTCTCGGGGAAGACCTCGGGGCGCGAACCGGAACTCGGCCGACGGCCGCCGCGGCCCTCGCCGAGCACCTGCCAGCCGTCACGGGTCAGGGTGATGTAGGCGCCGCACCGCAGCCCGTGCAGCGTGCAGGCGTCCCGCAGCCCCCACATCCACGCGCCGTCCTCCTGTGTCCAACGCGCTTCACCGTCACGGCAGTAGAGCAGGACGGCGGTGCGCACGGGGGTGCGGCGCCGCAGGTCGTGCGGGATGACCCGACGCAACTGCGCGAGCAGGGCGTTGCGGAACACCCAGCCGTCCGCAGCGCTCGCCCGCCGGGTGAAGGAGGCGCTCGCCCGGAGCCGTTCCTCCGGATCGAGGACGGCGACGACGGCTGTCGCGGGCGTCGGACGGTGTCGGGCGTGCAGGCCGCTCACGACCTCACGCGGATTGCGCAGCAGGGGGATTCCCGCGGCTGACCACTCCGCGGGCTCGAGCATCCGGGCCAGTCGGCCGGCGGAATCGGCGGACATCTCAGCCGACGTCGAAGACTCCGACATCGATGCCGCAGCGGACGGAGCGAATCCGAAGGTCACGGTCCTCCCTTCGGCTACGCGCCCAGAGGGCGGGATCGGACTGGGAGAGCGCACCGCGGCACAGCCCTACCGGGGGCACGGGGAGCCGCGCGGGGAGCGGTGCCAATTCTTCCCGTCGTACTGGCTTGCGGCAACGAGCAATTGGGCCTGGCGACCGGTATCTGGCGATGCGCCGTCTATATCCCTGCCCAGGGTGCTCTCGTTGACGCGTACGTCAGCCCTGCACGGCGAGGACCAGCGGCAACACCCCCTTGGCTCCGGCCCGGCGGAGCATCCGGGCGGCGACGGCCAGCGTCCAGCCGCTGTCCGTCAGATCGTCGACGAGCAGCACGGGACCGTCGGCTTCCCGGAGGGCGGCTGCGAGCTCGGGAGGCACCGTCAGTGTCCCGTCGAGGGCGCGCAGACGCTGGGCGCTGTTGCTCCGCGGCACATGCGCGGTGTCGGTCCCCACGGCGTACTCGATCGAGCCGAGCAGCGGAAGGCGGCCGATCTCCGCGATCCGCGAACCCAGCGACTGGATGAGCTGAGGCCTGGTGTGCGAGGTCATGGTCACCACGCCCGCCGGTCGCGGCTGGGCGTCGGCACTGCCCGAAGCCCAGCCGCCGGGCCCCTTGGCCCAGTCGGCGAGCACGCCGACCACGGCCTTCGCCACATCGTCGGGCACCGGTCCGTCGGGGGCCGTCGGCGCGAGCATCGGCCGCAGCCGGTTGCCCCAGCCGATGTCCGAAAGCCGCCCCAGGGCCCGGCCCTGGGCCGCCTGCTCCCCCGCGGGGATACGTCCCTTGAGGTCGACGCCCACCGCGGCAAGTCCCGTGGGCCACATCTTCCGGGGCTCCACATCGACGCCCGCGCGAACCAGCTCGCCCTTCGCCGTGTCCAGTGCCGCGGGGGACACGGCGTCGCCGAAGCGCGCCCCCGCGCAGTTGTCGCAGCGGCCGCAGGGAGCCGCCGCCTCGTCGTCCAGCTGTCGCCGCAGGAACTCCATCCGGCAGCCGGGAGCCGTGGCGTAGTCACGCATCGCCTGCTGTTCGGTCTGCCGCTGCTTCGCGACCCAGGCGTACCGCTCGGCGTCGTACGCCCACGGCATCCCGGTGGAGATCCAGCCGCCCTTGACGCGATGGACCGCGCCGTCCACATCCAGGACCTTGAGCATCGTCTCGAGGCGTGACCGGCGCAGCTCGACCAGGGGCTCCAGCGCGGGCAGCGACAGCGGCCTGCCCGCCTGCGCAAGGACGTCAAGCGTGCGCCGGACCTGCTCCTCGGGCGGGAAGGCGAGCGAGGCGAAGTAGTTCCAGATCGCCTCGTCCTCCTTGCCCGGAAGCAGCAGCACCTCCGCGTGATCGACACCGCGGCCCGCGCGGCCCACCTGCTGGTAGTAGGCGATCGGGGACGAGGGGGAGCCGAGGTGGACCACGAAGCCGAGGTCGGGCTTGTCGAAGCCCATGCCGAGGGCGGACGTGGCGACCAGGGCTTTCACGCGGTTCGCGAGCAGGTCCTCCTCGGCCTGCTGGCGGTCCGCGTTCTCCGTCTTTCCGGTGTACGAGGCGACGGTGTGCCCGCACTGTCGCAGGAAGGCGGTGATCTCCTCGGCGGCGGCGACCGTGAGCGTATAGATGATCCCGGAGCCGGGCAGCTCGTCCAGGTGGTCGGCGAGCCAGGCCAACCGGTGTGCGGCGTTGGGAAGTTGGAGCACGCTCAGGCTCAGGCTCTCCCGGTCGAGGGGGCCGCGCAGCACGAGCGCGTCCGAGGTGCCTCCGGTGCCCAGCTGCTCGGCCACATCGGCCGTCACGCGCGCGTTGGCCGTCGCGGTGGTGGCGAGGACGGGGACGCCGGGCGGCAGGTCGGCGAGCATGGTGCGCAACCGCCGGTAGTCGGGCCGGAAGTCATGGCCCCAGTCGGAGATGCAGTGCGCCTCGTCGACCACGAGCAGGCCGGTCGCGGCGGCGAGCTTGGGCAGGACCTGGTCCCGGAAGTCCGGGTTGTTCAGCCGCTCCGGGCTCACCAGGAGCACGTCCACGTCGCCCGAGGCCACCTCGGCCTGGATGGTGTCCCACTCCTCCGTGTTGGAGGAGTTGATCGTGCGGGCCCGGATGCCGGCCCGGGCCGCGGACTCCACCTGATTGCGCATGAGCGCGAGCAACGGCGAGACGATCACAGTGGGCCCGCTGCCCCGCTCCCGCAGCAGCGCGGTCGCGACGAAGTACACGGCGGACTTTCCCCAGCCGGTTCTCTGCACGACCAGGGCGCGGCGCTTGTCGGCGACCAGCGCCTCGATCGCGAGCCACTGGTCCTCGCGCAGGCGCGGCCCGTCCGAGGGTGGTGCCTCGCCGGGCGCGGCCGAGGGGCCGCCGACGAGGCGGGCGAGTACGGCATCGGCCGCCGTGCGCAGATCTTCGTTGCTCATGCCCCCATGCAACCCGATGGGTCTGACATTAGGCGAACGAGTCCGCCGAGCTGTGGACAACTCTTGGCGTGCCCCTGATCGCAGTTATCCACAGGCCAAACCGGAATCTTGCGATCCGCGGGAGAGTCGGGACATGACGAACCACAACGAATCAAACGACGTGACCGACTCCGCCGATGAGACCCTGGTAACCCTGCGCACCCCGGCCGAACTCGCGGACGCCCTGCCGTACTTGCTCGGGTTCCGGCCCGAGGAGAGCGTCGTCCTCATCGCTCTGCACGGCGAGCGGGGGCGGTTCGGCGGGCGCGTGCGGCTCGGGATTCCCGAGCGCGCGGAGGACTGGCCGCCCATCGCGGAGCAGCTCGCGCAGTGCTTGGTGGGCGGCTGTGAGAGGCGTGGTGCCCGGCCCGACGGCGTTGTCGCCTTTCTGTGCGCCGAGCCCGCCGGCGCCGAGTCCGGCCCGCAGCTCATGGAGCGTCTGCGTCCGCTGGCGCAGGTGATCAGGACCGCATGCGGCAGGCTCGACGTCCCCGTGTTCGAGGTGGTGTGCATCTCGACGGGTCGCTATTGGACCTACTGCTGTCCGAATCAGGAGTGCTGTCCTCCCGAGGGCGTCCCGCTGCTCCGGCCCGGCACGTCGGTCCTTGCCGCGGCCACGGCCTACGCCGGTGTCCAAGTGGGCGCAACGCCACGGGAGATGCGGGCGCGGCTCAGCCCTTGGGAGACCGCCGGAGCGGCGGACCAGGAAGCGGCGCTCGACGCGGCGGGCATGGCGATCGTCCACCGGATCCTCGACGAGGGCGGGCACGCCGAGGTCGCCGTGGAGACGCTCGACCTGGCCCGCCGGATCATGGCGCGCCTCGATGCTGCGCCACCGGTCACGGGCGCGCTGGAGGCGGATCTCCAGGACGACGAACTGCTCGCGCACGACGAGGCGGCGGCGTTGATCCTCGGCCTCCAGGACCGCACGACACGCGATCAGGCGGCGCAGTGGATGGAAGGCGACGACGGGGTCCCCGCACTGCGTCTCTGGAGGGCACTGGCCCGCCGCTGCGTCGGCGCCTACGGTGAGCACGCCGCCGCACCGCTGTCCCTCGCGGGCTGGGTCGCCTGGTCCCTCGGCGACACCACGGAGGGACAGGAAGCCCTGGACATGGCGCTGTCCGCGGACCCCGGATACGCCTTCGCGCAACTCCTGCACCACGTCTGCACCGGAGACCTCGACCCGGAGCCGATCCGCCGCTGTCTGCGCCGCGATCGGACCGACCGAGCGGAGCAGACCGACCGGACCGATCGGAGCGCCCCCGTGCCGCAGGTCGAACCGCCGGTTCTCGCCGACTCCTCGGGCTCCGCAGGGGAACCGAAGGGTGCCGCGCCCCGGCGCCGCCAACCCGCACGTACGCAGGGCGGCAGTGGGCCACGGGGCACCGACAGGCCGAGCACGCGGCCGCAGAACCGCCGCCGCACCGTCCGGCGCGGAGCGAGGAACGACAGGTGAGCCGGCCGGAGACGCACCGGCCGGCAGGGGCGCGCCGGGCGTCGGAGCGGGCGGCACGCGCGGGGGACCGGGGCCGGGCGAGTGGCTTCCCGTTCCCTGGGCGTGACTTGCGGCGTGGCCGGTCCGTTCACCTGTGTGGCGGTACCTGTACCAGGGTCGCGCCGCGGTACGACCTCCGCATCCCCGTAGCGCAGCCAGCGCAGAAGAAGCCGCCCTATGTCTCTGCCCGCCCCGTCCTCTGTGTCCGGCAGAGAAGGTCCCCAGCGGCCCGCGTCTGCTTCCTCGCGCCTGTCCGGCGCACGGGCTCCGGTTCCCGTGCCGCGCCGCCCTGCCCAGCTGCCGCCCGTCCATACGGCGCTGATTTGTGTCGCCATGCCCGCGCTCGCGATCTCCACAGACCAAGGGCAGTTGACCGGCCGCGGACTCGAAGGGTTCTACCGCGCGGGGCGCCGACTGCTCTCCCGCTGCCAGGTGCGGGTGGCGGGGCGCGAGCCGGTCGCCGTGCAGGCCCGGATGGTCTCGGCCGACTGCGCACGGTTTGTCGCGACCCTGCGTGGGTCCGCCGACGGCGCCCCGGATCCGGATGTCGTCGTCGAGCGGACCCGGCATGCCGACGGCACGGAACGGATCACCCTGCGCAGCGCGGCCACCCGCCCCCTGAGGCTGCCCGTCGAGGTGGCGCTCGGCACGGACCTGGCGGAGCTCGGCGCGATCGCGTCCGGCGGCTCCGGGCCCGAACTGCCCGCCAGCGTCCACGACTCCGGCATGCGGTGGTCCTCCCCGGCCGGGCACTGCGTGGTCACCGCGCATCCCGCCCCCACGGACGCACTGGCCTCTGCCGGCCTGCTGCGCTGGGAGGTGGAGCTGCCGCCGGGCGGCTCGCGGAGCGTGGAGCTGCGCGTACGGCCGGAGGGTGCGGGCCCGGTCAGGGCGATGGGGCACAGTGCGGCGCGCTCCCTCGCCGCGGCACGGGCCACGGGCGACGACCCCAGGGCCCGACTCCTGCTGGACAGGTCCGTACAGGACCTGCAGGCCCTGCTGCTTCGCGACCCCGAGCACCCGGCCGACGTCCACTTGGCGGCGGGTGCGCCATGGCGCTGTGGTCTCGCCCCGGCGGAGGCGCTCGCGGCCGCCCGGATGGCGTTGCCGCTGGGCACGCGGATCGCCACGGGGACGCTGCGTACGCTCGCCCGCCGTCAACTGACGGGACCGGGACGGCGGGCGGGCCTGATTCCGGGACCGCTGCGGGACGCGGGACCGCATCTCCCGCCCGGCTGCACGGGGGTCGAGGCGACGCTGCTCTTCCCGGTGCTCCTGGCGGAGGCCTGGCGCTGGGGGCTGCCCGAGCAGGAGACGGAGGAGATGCTGCCGGCGGCGGAGCGCTGCTTGCGCTGGCTGCTCACCGCGGCCGGCGAGGGCGGATGCCTGCAGGACCCCTATCCCGGCGGTCCCAGGCGCTGCGAGACCCAGGCGCACGCCCATCGAGCCGCGCTGCTCGGCGCCGACCTGCTCGAAGCGCACGGCCGCTCGGGAGCCACCGGTCTGCGGCAGTGGGCGGAGCGACTGCGGGAGGCCTTCCGGGAGGAGTTCTGGGTGGCGGACCGCACGGGTGGCAGGCCCGCCGCGGCCTGCCTGCCCGACGGCCGTCCCGTGCCCCTCCTCACCGGCAGCGCGGCCCATCTCCTCGACACGGGTCTGCTCGGTTCCGGCAGGCTCGCACCCGGCCTCCTCGACAAGGTGCAGACCGAACAGCTCGCCAGGCTGCTGGGCGGGCCCGCCATGGACTCCGGCTGGGGGCTGCGCAGCTTGGGCGCGAAGGAAGCCGCGTACAACCCGTTCGGCCATCGGGGCGGGGCTGTTCGCGTCCATGAGTCGGCGGTCGCCGTCGGGGGCCTGGCCGCCGCGGGCTACGAGAAGGAAGCGAGTTCCCTGCTGCGGGGCGTGCTGGCAGCCGCCGAGGCCTTCGACCACCGGCTTCCCGAGATGTACGCGGGGGAGCAGCGCACCGAGGGCGGCGCCCCGCTGCCCCACCCCGCCGCGTGCCGTCCGGCAGCCGTCACCGCGGCCTCCGGGGTACGGCTCCTCACGGCACTCGCCGGCATCCGGCCGGACGCACCAGCCGGCACGGTGACACTGCGTCCGGTCCGCAGCGCGCCGCTGGGGGAGCTGGAGCTGACGGCGCTGCGTGTCGCGGGTGCCCCGTTCTCCGTACGTGTCAGCAGGCTGGGCCTCGCCATGGTCGAGGAGGCGGGCGACGGGCTGCAGTTGGGGGTGTAGGGCCGCCGAACGGGGACATGCGGTACGTCGCGGACCCGACAGAAGCCCTCGGCGAATCCGGCTGGGATCGAATGCTGGAAGAGGTGTTTATCGTCAGGCAGACGACTATGATCGCGGCATGTCGCCCTACGACCCGTCGGCCTTCCCGCCCTTCGCTGTCACCGTCGACCTGGTCGTGCTGACCGTGCGGCGTCACGCGCTCTGTGCGCTGGCGGTCCGCCGCGGTGAGCCGCCGTTCCAAGGCCGTTGGGCGCTTCCCGGTGGATTCGTACGTGCCGATGAGGACCTCTCGGCGGCCGCGGCGCGGGAACTGGTCGAGGAGACCGGGCTGTGCGCACACGATCCGGACACTCCCGTCCAGGCCAACGGGGCACACCTGGAGCAGCTCGCCACCTACGGCGATCCCAAGCGTGATCCGCGGATGCGGGTCGTCAGCGTCGCCCATCTCGCGCTCGCCCCCGATCTGCCGGCTCCACGGCCCGGCGGCGACGCGCACAGCGCGCGCTGGGCGCCGGTCGAGGCACTGCTCAATCAGGGTGGATACGGCCGCGAGGACGAACAGGCGGCACCGCTCGCCTTCGACCACGCACAGATCCTGGCGGACGGCGTGGAGCGAGCCCGCTCGAAGATCGAGTACTCCTCACTGGCGACGGCCTTCTGCCCGCCCGAGTTCACCGTCGGCGAGCTGCGCCGTGTGTATGAAGCGGTGTGGGGGGTCGTGCTCGATCCACGCAACTTCCACCGCAAGGTGACCGGCACGCCAGGGTTCCTTGTCCCCACCGGCGGCACCACCACTCGACAGGGCGGCCGCCCCGCGCAGCTCTTCCGGGCGGGCGGCGCGACGCTGCTCAACCCGCCGATGCTGCGTCCCGAGGTCTGAGGCCGCGTCGCAGGTCACCCCGCTGGTCATGTGCCGGTCCGGGCCGAGCGGTTGACACCCTTGGCCCACGCCCTGCCCGAAATGCCAGAAATATCGCGTTATCTTGCTGTGGTACCCACGGGGTTCGTCCGTCCCCGAACCGGCGGACGAGCCCCGGCCGCCGAGCGGTCTCACGTCCCGCGAGAGAAGCGATGATCCAGGCCATCGGACTGACAAGCAACGCCCGCCAGGAGCTGCCGCCCGCCGTCGACGACGTGTCCTTCGAGGCGCGAACAGGCTGTGTCACGGCGCTGCTCGGCGCGCGGGCCGCCGGTAAGACGACGGCGCTGAGGCTCATGCTCGAACTCCAACAGGGCCGTGGAGTCACCTACTTCAGAGGCCGCCCGCTGCACCGCATCACCCACCCCTCGCGCGAGGTCGGCGTCCTCCTGGGCGAGGTCCCGGGGCACCCGGCCCGCACGGTCCGCGGCCAGCTGCGCATGCTCTGCGCGGCCGCCGGAGTGCCCGTACGGCGCGCGGACGACGTACTCGAAGTCGTCGGCCTCGTCAGCCTCCGCGACCAGCGGCTCGGCATGCTCTCGCGTGGCATGGACCGTCGTCTGGGGCTGGCCTGCGCGCTGCTCGCCGACCCGCACACACTCGTCCTGGACGGGCCCGCCGACGGCCTCTCGGCCCGGGAGGGCGGGTGGCTGCACGGGATCCTGCGCGCGCACGCCGCCCAGGGCGGAACGGTTCTGTTCTCCACGGACGACCCCAAGGAGGCCGCACGGACCGCCGACCGGGTCGTCACGCTGGAGGCGGGCCGCCTCGTCGCCGACCAGGAAGTCGGGGACTTCGCCCGCACCCGGCTGCGCCCCAGGGTCGCGGTCCGCAGCCCGCACGCGGCGCGTCTGGGCGCGCTGCTGTCCAAGGAAGCCCGCGCCGGGCAGCGCTCCATCGAGGTGGTGAAGGAGGACGGCAACAGGCTTTCGGTGTACGGCAGCAACTGTGCCGACGTGGGGGAGACGGCGTTCCGGCACGGCATCCTCGTCCACCAACTCGCGGACGAGATCGGTGATGCGGGGCCTTCGGCGGTGTCCAGGACCGAAGGTGGACCCTCTGAGTCCGCGCGGTCGATCGAATCCGCCGCGCCGGAGGATTCGATCGACCGCGCGGACGCGGATCGGCAGCCGGCATCGGAGGGCGAGGGCGGAGACGAGAGCGGGCGCTCGGGCGAGAGTCCGCTGGCGGCAGCGCCCCGGGCGGCAGCGGGCGAACCGCGGCTTGAGATCACGGCGACCGGGGTGGCCGACCCCCGGCTCGAGGCCGCTGCCCCCCGAGCGGCAGTGGCCGCCCCGGAGCCTGAGATCCCGGCGACGCGGGCCGCTGCCGTCGAACCCGAGCCTGATACCGCTGCCGCCCTGGCTGCAGTGGCCGACCCGCGGCTTGAGACCGCGGGGCCGCGGGCGGCTGCGGTCGATCCGCGGTTTGATCGCGCTGTCCCCCAGGCGTCTGCGGCCGACCCGCAGCCTGAGGCCGCTGCCCCCCAGGCCACTGCGGCCGACCCGCAACCCCAGACCGCCGTGCCCCCGGCCGCAATGGCCGAGCCGCAGCCTGAGGCCGAACCCAAGGCCAAGATCATCGTCCCGCTTGCCGCTGAAGCCCCGCAAGCAACCGATTCCGCGCTCGCCCCGTCCGCTCCGCGATCGCAAGCCCCCATGTCTCCTTTGCCGCCCCCCATCTCGGTCCGTCCGTCGCGCGGCCCGCTGCGCCCCCTCCGTTACGAGCTGCGCCGCGCCGCCGGTGTCGGCACCGGCTACCTCGCCGCGGCTGCCGTGCTCGCCGTCTCCGCCATCGTCTGCGTCTTCCTCGCCAGGAGCGGCCACACGCCGCAGTCGCGTCTGCTGGCGGCCTGGCCGCAGGAACTCCCCTTGCCGCCCGCGGCCCTTGGCGCCGGGCTGCTCGGTGCTCTCGCCTTCGGCGAGGAGTTCCGCCACCCCGCCCTCGCCGCAGACCGGGGCACCGTCCCGCGCCGCCTGGGGCTGCTCTGCGCCAAGTTGCTCGTCGCGGCGGGCACCGCGCTTCTGCTGGGTCTGTTGGTCGTCGCCGCCGATGCCGCGGTGCTCCACTTGGTATACGGATACGCGCTCACGGAAGTTCCCGCCGACTGGCTCTCGCTGAGCGCGAGTTGGGTCGCCCTGGTGGTGGGGTGCGCCTGGGCGGGCGTTCTCGCCGGGGGAGTCTTCCGGTCGACCGCCGCCGGCTTGGCCGCGGTCGTCGCGGTGCCGATCGTCGTCGTACCCCTCGTACAAAAGGCCTTGGAGGGACCATCTGTGCGATCGGCGGCCGGTCTGCCGGGAAGGCTGCGTGATCTCGCTCTGGTGCAGTGGCCGTTCGGCGTCGAGCGGTATCTGGCCGGTGGTGTTCGGATGATCGCTCAACCTGTGGGCAGTGCACTGATGTTGTCGCTGACCGCTCTGCTCTGCGCGTTTCTGCTCACGACGATGCGTAGCCGAGTCCGATAACGACCGCCCGGCGCTTCCCTACCCGTGCTGCGCGCAACTCCCCGGAGAACGCCCATTTCTTTCCGATAAGGCGTCAATTGCGACGGGGTGAGCGATCACCCTTTCGTGTGCTTTTCACCAAAGACCTCAAGGGACTTGGGGGCCGCGCCGACAAAGGATCCGTGAGTACCCTTGCGCACACCATGATGACCGCCGCCCGCTCCGCAGACTCCGGCCTCGTCGGCCCGGGCGAACTCGACCGCTACCCCTACGCGGAGGCCCCCGGTGCCGACCGCGTAGTCGCGCCCTCGTGGGACGCCGCCGACCAGGATCTCGGCCGTGTGGGCCGACGCGCCGCCGGCAGCCGCGGCCGCGGGCTGCACGGCCAACTCGTCCAGCAGCTCGGGCAGATGATCGTCTCCGGGGATCTGGGCGCCGACCGCCCGCTGGTCCCCGAGGAGATCGGCCAGCGCTTCGAGGTCTCCCGCACCGTCGTCCGCGAGTCGCTGCGCGTGCTCGAGGCCAAGGGTCTGGTCAGCGCCCGTCCCAACGTCGGCACGCGCGTGCGCCCCGTCAGCGACTGGAACCTCCTCGACCCGGACATCATCGAGTGGCGGGCGTTCGGGCCGCAGCGCGACGACCAGCGGCGTGAGCTCAGCGAGCTGCGCTGGACGATCGAGCCCCTCGCCGCCCGGCTCGCCGCGGGGCACGGCCGTGAGGAGGTGCAGCAGCGGCTCGCCGACATGGTGGAGATCATGGGCCACTCGCTGAGCCAGGGTGACGCGATCACCTTCTCCCGCGCCGACGCCGAGTTCCACTCGCTGCTCATCCAGCTCGCCAGCAACCGCATGCTGGAGCACCTGTCCGGCATCGTCTCGGCCGCGCTCCAGGTGTCCGGCGGCCCGGTCACGGGCTGTGATCGGCCCACCGAGGCGTCCCTGGTCCACCACTCGCGCATCGTCGACGCCCTCGCGGCGGGCGACGGTCCGGGCGCCGAGGCCGCCATGCGGCAGCTGCTCACCGTCCACCCGGAGGTGGAGCGCGTCGTGCCCGCCCCGCGCGAGCACTGACTGCCCGGGTCTGCGGCAGTACGGCCGGCGCATGCGCCCCGCGGCCTCACCTCATCACTCCGTTGACGTGACACCGTCGCCGGACCTCTGCGGGTTCCTCGGGGAATCCGGTGGGGTCCGGCGACGGTGTTGTTGTCCTCGTGGAGACGGCCAATGCCCTCATGGAGCAGGTCAAGGAATGGATTCTGGTCAGCTTTGACAGTACCTGGACGCTTTTGAGCGCTTACGGGGTGTGACTCGGGCCACGTAGATTGGGCGTAACGCTCCTCGGGGCAGCGCGATGACCTAAGAGGTGATAGCCGAGGAGGGAATACAGACGTCGTCCGCGACGCTGTGTAGCTCCCCGGCCCGCCTGCGCCGTCGACCCATCCCCAGTCGTCGGTCGTCGGTCCTGGTCCACAATGGACTGGGCCGGAAGCCGTTTTCCAACGTTCCGAGAGGTTGTTCGTGTCGGCCAGCACATCCCGTACGCTCCCGCCGGAGATCGCCGAATCCGTCTCTGTCATGGCGCTCATCGAGCGGGGAAAGGCTGATGGGCAGATCGCCGGCGATGACGTGCGTCGTGCCTTCGAAGCTGACCAGATTCCGGCCACTCAGTGGAAGAACGTTCTGCGCAGCCTCAACCAGATCCTCGAGGAAGAGGGTGTGACGCTGATGGTCAGTGCCGCGGAGCCGAAGCGCCCCCGCAAGAGCGTCGCAGCGAAGAGCCCGGCCAAGCGCACCGCGACCAAGACCGTCGCGGCCAAGACAGCCACGGCGAAGCAGGCCACCGCGACCGCCGCCCCCGAGGCGTCGGCCGCAGATGTCGCAGCTGAGGACGCGCCCGCGAAGAAGGTCGCTGCCAAGAAGACGACGGCAAAGAAGGCCGTCGCCAAGAAGACCGTCGCCAAGAAGGCGACGGCAAAGAAGAGTGCGTCCAAGGACGACGAGATCCTGGACGACGAGGCCACCGAGGAGACGCCCGCCAAGGGCAAGCCCGGTGAGGGCGAGCCCGCGGAAGAGGGTGCCCAGGGCTTCGTGCTGTCCGACGAGGACGAGGACGACGCCCCGGCCCAGCAGGTTGCCGCGGCCGGTGCCACCGCCGACCCCGTCAAGGACTACCTGAAGCAGATCGGCAAGGTCCCGCTGCTCAACGCCGAGCAGGAGGTCGAGCTCGCCAAGCGCATCGAGGCTGGCCTGTTCGCCGAGGACAAGCTGGCGAACGCCGACAAGCTCGCGCCGAAGCTCAAGCGCGAGCTGGAGATCATCGCCGAGGACGGCCGCCGCGCCAAGAACCACCTCCTGGAGGCCAACCTCCGTCTGGTGGTCTCCCTGGCCAAGCGCTACACCGGCCGCGGCATGCTCTTCCTGGACCTCATCCAGGAGGGCAACCTCGGTCTGATCCGCGCGGTCGAGAAGTTCGACTACACCAAGGGCTACAAGTTCTCCACGTACGCCACCTGGTGGATCCGTCAGGCGATCACCCGCGCCATGGCCGATCAGGCCCGCACCATCCGTATCCCGGTGCACATGGTCGAGGTCATCAACAAGCTCGCGCGCGTGCAGCGCCAGATGCTCCAGGACCTGGGCCGCGAGCCCACCCCGGAGGAGTTGGCCAAGGAACTCGACATGACCCCGGAGAAGGTCATCGAGGTCCAGAAGTACGGCCGTGAGCCGATCTCCCTCCACACCCCCCTGGGTGAGGACGGCGACAGCGAGTTCGGTGACCTCATCGAGGACTCCGAGGCGGTCGTTCCGGCCGACGCGGTCAGCTTCACGCTCCTCCAGGAGCAGCTGCACTCCGTGCTCGACACCCTGTCCGAGCGTGAGGCGGGCGTGGTCTCCATGCGCTTCGGCCTCACCGACGGCCAGCCGAAGACCCTCGACGAGATCGGCAAGGTCTACGGAGTGACGCGTGAGCGCATCCGTCAGATCGAGTCGAAGACGATGTCGAAGCTGCGTCACCCGTCGCGTTCGCAGGTCCTGCGCGACTACCTCGACTAGTCACCAGCGCTGCACAAAGAAGGCCCGAAGTCTCCATGAGAGGTTTCGGGCCTTCTGTTTGCCCCGGTGCGGGCGCGCGTCGGCGCGAATGCGGGGCGTGTCGTGCTGGATCACTGTGGGTGTGACATGACAACCCAGAGTGAGGAGATCGCATGCCTCGTCCTTTCGCCCCGACCCTGACGGCGGCACTGGCCCTTGCCGCCGCCGCAGCGGCGCTGCCGCTGGCCGCCCCTGCCCCGGCGGCGGCCGACAGCGTGGTCATCGGGGGCAGCCCGGTCGATGTGGCCGACAGCCCGTGGATGGTGGCGCTGTCCAGTCGTGACCGGTTCGGGGGTACGCGTGCGGGACAGTTCTGCGGAGGTGTGGTGGTCGGGCGCTCTACGGTCCTCACCGCGGCCCACTGCCTGAGCGAGGAAGTCCTCGGCGTGCCGCTGCGTGAGTTGGGCGACCTGAAGGTGATCGCCGGCCGCGGGGATCTGGGCACGTCCGAGGGCCGTGAGATTCCGGTGCTTGAGGCATCGGTGAATCCGCGTTACGACAGTTTCACGAACGCCGGTGACATGGCGGTGCTGAGGCTGGCGCAACCACTACCTGAGGGCTCCGCGATCCGCATGGCGGGGCCGGGGGATCCGGCGTACGAGCCCGGCACGCGGGCGGCCGTCTACGGGTGGGGTGACACGACGAGTGCAGGCGACTACGCGCGTACGTTGCGCTCCGCGCAGGTGCGCGTACTGTCCGACTCCCTGTGTGAGCAGGCGTATCCGGGCAGCGCGAACGGAACGTACACGTCCAGATCCATGCTGTGTGCGGGAGAACCTGGCGGCGGGCGTGACGCCTGCCAGGGGGACAGCGGCGGTCCACTGGTCGCACAGGGCAGGCTCATCGGCCTGGTGTCGTGGGGCAGTGGCTGCGGGCGGGCCGGGAGCCCCGGGGTCTATACGCGGGTCTCGGAGGTCGCCCGAGCGATGGGTCTGCGTCGCTGAGGGTGCGGAGCGCCAACAGGGGCCGCCGAGGAGGCGCCTGAGCGTCCGCGTAACGAGAGCGGGCGGCCGTCCCTGGGATTGGCAGGGTCGGCCGCCCGATCGCCGGCCTGGTGTGCGCCGGAGGGCTCGTCGTGGGTGCGAGGTGTCAGCGTTCCTCGTCGGGGGTCTCCGGGACGGCCGTCAGCCGCTCCGTCTCGTCCTGTATCTCAGCGGCGATCTTCTTGAGTTCCGGCTCGAACTTGCGGCCGTGGTGGGCGCAGAAGAGCAGTTCACCGCCGCTCAACAGGACGACGCGCAGGTATGCCTGGGCGCCGCAGCGGTCGCAGCGATCAGCGGCCGTCAGGGGGCTCGCGGGGGTCAGAACAGTAGTCACGTCGCCTCTTCTCTAGCTCGACGAGCTGTCGTACCAGGGTCAACATCCAACCAGGCCGAAAACGTTCCCGCTCGTGGCTTTTCCTCGAAGTTTTTTCCGAGGCGGCTGTCTGCTGCCGGTTGGCGGCGAATGTGCCGTATTGCGTCTCTTACGTGTCTTACGGTTTCGCGCTGTCTGTCAGGTCGGTCGTCCGCCGGCTGGCTTGCCGGTTGTTCATGAGGACGTGCCCGGAGCCTAAATGGTTCATGCCTGGAAGGGAACGTGACGTGCGCTTCACTCCATTGAGGGATCGAACAAGCGTGCGGCTCTGGACTAGTCTGAGTTGAGACGAGGGTGGCGTTACAACGGCTCTACCAGGCCTCGGTACCCTCTGACCGGCAACCGAAGCCGGGTCCTTACCCAAAAGGGCCCCCCTTGAAATTCAGCGAGGAGCGAACCGCGTGACCGCCGAGACGTCCGTGCCGTCCACAGCGTTGCTGACCGGAGCAGACCGGGACGGTTCCAACTACACCGCGCGGCACCTGCTCGTCCTGGAGGGGCTCGAGGCCGTTCGCAAGCGTCCGGGCATGTACATCGGGTCGACGGACAGCCGCGGCCTGATGCACTGCCTCTGGGAGATCATCGACAACTCCGTCGACGAGGCCCTGGGCGGCTACTGCGACCACATCGAAGTCATCCTCCACGACGACGCCTCCGTAGAGGTCCGGGACAACGGCCGAGGCATCCCGGTGGATGTCGAGCCCAAGACCGGCCTCTCCGGAGTCGAGGTCGTCATGACGAAGCTCCACGCGGGCGGAAAGTTCGGCGGTGGCTCGTACGCCGCCTCCGGCGGTCTGCACGGCGTGGGCGCCTCCGTGGTGAACGCCCTCTCCGCGCGCCTCGACGTGGAGGTGGACCGCGCGGGACACACCCACGCCATCAGCTTCCGGCGCGGTGTCCCCGGCGCCTTCGCCAAGTCCGGGCCCGACGCCGACTTCGACTCGTCGGCCAAGCTGCGCAAGGCGAAGAAGATCCCCAAGACCCGCACCGGCACCCGTGTGCGCTACTGGGCGGACCGCCAGATCTTCCTCAAGGACGCCAAGCTCAGCCTGGAGACGCTGCACCAGCGCGCCCGCCAGACCGCGTTCCTGGTGCCGGGCCTGACCATCGTCGTACGCGACGAGTACGGCCTCGGGGAAGGCGGCAGCAAGGGCGAGGAATCCTTCCGCTTCGACGGCGGCATCAGCGAGTTCTGCGAGTACCTCGCGCAGGACAAGGCCGTCTGCGACGTCCTCCGCTTCTCCGGCTCGGGCACCTTCAAGGAGACCGTGCCGGTCCTCGACGACCACGGCCAGATGACGCCCACCGAGGTCACCCGTGAGCTCGGTGTGGACGTGGCGATGCGCTGGGGCACCGGGTACGACACGACGCTCCGGTCCTTCGTCAACATCATCGCCACCCCCAAGGGCGGCACCCATGTGACCGGCTTCGAGCGCTCCCTCACCAAGACGATGAACGAGGCGCTGCGCACCCAGAAGGTGCTGCGCGTGGCCGAGGACGACATCGTCAAGGACGACGCTCTCGAAGGCCTGACGGCCGTCGTCACGGTCCGCCTCGCCGAGCCGCAGTTCGAGGGCCAGACCAAGGAGGTGCTCGGCACCTCGGCGGCCAACCGCATCGTCGCCAACGTCATCGCCAAGGAGCTCAAGGCGTTCCTCACGTCCACCAAGCGTGACGCGAAGGCCCAGGCGCGCTCCGTCATGGAGAAGGCGGTCGCGGCCGCCCGTACGCGCATCGCGGCCCGCCAGCACAAGGACGCCCAGCGCCGGAAGACGGCCCTGGAGTCCTCCTCGCTGCCCGCGAAGCTCGCCGACTGCCGCAGCGACGACGTGGAGCGCAGCGAGCTCTTCATCGTCGAGGGCGACTCCGCGCTCGGCACCGCCAAGCTGGCGCGGAACTCCGAGTTCCAGGCGCTCCTGCCGATCCGCGGCAAGATCCTCAACGTTCAGAAGGCGTCCGTGACGGACATGCTGAAGAACGCCGAGTGCGGCGCGATCATCCAGGTCATAGGAGCCGGGTCCGGCCGGACCTTCGACATCGACGCGGCGCGCTACGGAAAGATCATTCTCCTCGTCGACGCCGATGTCGACGGCGCGCACATCCGCATCCTGCTGCTGACGCTGTTCCAGCGCTATATGCGGCCCATGGTCGAGGCGGGCCGGGTGTTCGCCGCGGTGCCGCCGCTGCACCGCATCGAGCTCAGCCAGCCCAAGAAGGGCCAGGACAAGTACATCTACACGTATTCGGACCGTGAGCTGCGGGACACGCTGCTGGAGCTGCAGCGCAAGAACGTCCGGTACAAGGACTCCATCCAGCGGTACAAGGGTCTGGGCGAGATGGACGCCGACCAGCTGGCCGAGACCACGATGGACCCGCGCTACCGCACCCTGCGCCGCATCAACATCTCCGACCTGGAGTCCTCGGAGCAGGTCTTCGATCTGCTGATGGGCAACGACGTGGCGCCCCGCAAGGAATTCATCACGAGCTCCGCGGCGACGCTGGACCGCTCGCGCATCGACGCGTAGCGCTCGCGGCGATCGCACCGGGCGCGGAACGTGCGCGCGTTCCGCTCGGCGGTGCGCACTCCACCCGTGGGTGGAGCCTCAGGCTCCACCCACGTTCCACCCCTGCTCCGATCCCTCGACCAGGCCCTTTCCGTAGCGTCGAAGGCGTCGATCCTCACCGGATCGGCTCCGCTCTTCCTCGCACCCACGGAGGCCGTCATGTCCGGGCTCACCAACGCTCTGGTGATCTGCGCCGTCGTCGTCCTGGTGATCGCGCGTCAGTTCAAGGCGCAGCCGGTCACCGCGGACCGGCGCTGGTGGGCGATACCGGCCGTGCTGGTCTTCCTGGCCGTGCGCGAGCCCGGTCTGCTGGATCCGCACCACAGCGAGGTGTCCGTCGCCCTGCTCGGCGTGGAACTGCTCGTCGGCCTGGCCATGGGCTTCGGCTGGGCGCGCACCACACACGTGTGGACAGCGGCGGACGGTGTCGTGTGGAGCAAGGGGACCAAGGCCACCGCCGTCGTTTGGGGGGTCGGGATCGCGCTGCGGCTCGGTCTGTTCGGCATCGGCGCGATGCTCGGGGTGCGGCAGGGGACTGCCGCGCTGATGCTCGCCCTCGCGGCCACCCTCCTCGTCCGCAGCGGCGTCCTGGCGCAGCGGGCCGGCCTGCTCCGCCCCGCGTACGGTGTGGCGGACGCGGCGTACGAGCCGATGCGGAAGGACCCCGTGTGAACTCGGACCGGTGGATGGAATGGCCGTCCCGGGAAGCTCTCGCCCGGGAAGGGCTGAGCTTTGCCCGGCTGTGGTTCGTCAGGGTCCTGCGGGTGCTGATCCTCGCCGTTCTGCTGTGGGAGGCGTTCCACCAGGACAGAGGCTGGCGTCTGGTCGCCGGGGTCGCGCTGGTCGTGCTCTGCGGCGGGCTCGGCTGGGCCTTCTTCCGTACGTCGTTCGACCACCGGCTCTGGCCGTCGCTGGTCCTGCTCGTGCTGCTGATCGCGGCGGCGTATGCGGCGGCGCTGGGCGACTGGCGGGCCCTTGCGCTCGTCCTGTGGTGCGGGACGGCGGTCGCGGCCCTGGAGCGGTTGCCACTGGCGGCGGGCGTGGCCTGTGTCGTTGTCTCGCTGAGTGCCTTCGCCGTGTACAACACGGACAACTGGCTGGTCACCGGCCTGATCGTCGTCGGGCTCGCGCTCGCCGGGTACACGCTGCGGCTCGACGCCGAGGCGCGCGGGAGCACGCAGCGGATGCTCGCCCAGGAGCGGGCCGCCCGTGTCGCGGAGGCCGAGACGGCGGCGCTCGCCGAGCGGGCCCGCATCGCACGGGAGATCCATGACGTCCTTGCGCACAGCCTCTCGGCGCAACTCGTCCACCTCGAGGCGGCACGTCTGCTGATCGAGGGGGAGGCGACGCGCGAGCAGATACTGGACCGCGTCGTGGCGGCACGGTCCATGGCTCGCGAAGGGCTCGCGGAGACCCGGCAGGCGCTCTCGGCGCTGCGGGGCGAGCTGACGCCGGTCGAGGACTTCCTGCGCGAGCTGGTCGCGTCGGACGGCGCATCGGTGGCTGTCACGGGGGCGCGGCGTGCCCTGCCCGCCGAGGCGTCGCAGGCGGTGCGCAGAGTCGCGCAGGAGGCCGTGACGAATGTGCGCAAGCACGCGCCGGGCGCCAAGGTGACCGTCCTGCTCGATTACGGCGAGGGCGAAGTGACCCTGGACATACGCGATTCGGGCGCGCCGCCGGGTGAACTGGCCACCTCCGGGGCCGGGTACGGTCTGCTCGGGATGCGGGAGCGGGCCGAGTTGCTGGGCGGCTCCCTGATGGCAGGGCCGGGCGAGGAGGGCTTCGTCGTGACGCTGAAGGTGCCCACATGACCGCGGAGAGCGGCGCCAAGGCGCCGGCGCGCGTCGTGGTGGTCGACGATCAGACCGTGGTGCGCGAGGGGATCGTGATGCTGCTCGGGCTGCTGCCCGGTATCGAGGTCGTGGGCTCCGGGGGCGACGGCGAGGAGGCCGTGCGGCTGGTCGCCGAACTGGCCCCGGACGTCGTCCTGATGGACCTGCGCATGCCCCGGGTCGACGGTGCGGAGGCCACCCGCCGCATCCGTGCCGAGTACCCGGGAACGCAGGTGGTCGTGCTCACCACATACGCCGACGACGATTCACTCTTCCCCGCACTGAGGGCGGGCGCGCGCGGCTATCTCACCAAGGACGCGGGCGGGGACGAGATCGTGCGGGCCGTCGAGGACGTGCTCTCGGGGGACGCGGGGCTCTCGCCGCAGATTCAGCGGCGGCTGCTCGAGCGGCTGGCCGAGTCCGAGCAGCCCCCGGCCGCGCCGGAGCCGCCCGACGGCCTCACCACGCGCGAGACCGAAGTGCTCGTCCTGATCGCCGAGGGGATGACGAACCAGGAGATCGCCCGTGAGATGCACGTCTCGACGGCGACGGTGAAGACGCACATCAACAACCTCTTCGCCAAGACAGGCATCAAGGACCGTGCGCAGGCCGTGCGTTACGCCTACCGGCACGGTCTGGCGAAGCCGCCGGGAGCCGCTCTCGCGTGAGTAGGGGCTTCGGCCGGTCGGCGAACGACACCTCCGGAGCTGATGAGCCTTCACCTGATGGGGTGAAGAGAAGGGAGAGAAGAGTCAGGGATCTTCCCGATCTGTCCATCCTTGGGCACGCGGCCGAACAAGGCTGCGGACAAGGAGAGTTCGGTGGAGAAGCACGACGGGCGCGACGCCGGGCAGGCACGGACCGGTGATCTCAAAGATCCCTGGTACGACGCGCTTGCCTCAGGCTGGGGCGAGTTGGACGGCACGGGCGCGCCGGCCCCCGTGGTGCCGCCCCAGGCCGCGCCGGACCGGAGCGCGAGCGCGGCCGACATCTATCTGGAGGTCCAGCACAGCGCGGCCTTCCAGGAGGTGCGGGGCCGGTACCGGCGGTTCGTCGTCCCGGCCGTGGCGGTCTTCTTCACCTGGTACGTCGCCTACGTCGTGACGGCCACGACGGCTCCTGGTCTCATGGCGCGGCCCGTCACGGGGTCCGTGAATGTCGCGATGCTCGCGGGCCTCGGACAGTTCCTCACGACCTTCCTGCTGACCTGGGCGTATGCCCGGCACGCCCGGCTGCGCAGGGATCGCCCGGCGCTGGACCTGCGCTGGGCCGTGTTCGAGCAGAAGCGGGAGCAGGACCAGCGAAGAGAACAGGAGCGGGCCCGGGGGAGCGAGCGATGACCGGCGATCATCAGACACTCGCGCTGCTGCTGTTCGGCGTGTTCGTGTCCGTCACGCTCGCGATCACGACGTGGGTGAGCCGCAACCGGCATGGCTCGGCGGAAGAGTTCTATGCCGGCGGGCGGCTCTTCTCGCCCATGGAGAATGGTTTCGCCATCGCGGGCGACTACATGTCGGCCGCCTCCTTCCTCGGCATCTCCGGGCTGATCGCGCTGTTCGGCTACGACGGGCTGCTGTACTCGGTGGGGTTCCTCGTCGCGTGGCTCGTCGTGCTCTTCCTCGTGGCCGAACTGGTGCGCAACTGCGGTCGGTTCACGCTCGCCGACGTCGTCGCCGCCCGGATGAGGGAGCGGCCCGTGCGCATCGCCGCGGGAACTTCCTCGGTGACCGTGTCCGTTCTCTATCTGGTGGCGCAGATGGTGGGGGCCGGCTCACTGGTGGCGCTGCTGCTGGGCGGGACGAGCGGGGCGGCGCAGGCCTGGACGGTGATCGGCGTCGGCGCGCTCATGGTCATCTATGTGTCGTTGGGAGGGATGCGGGCCACCACCTGGATCCAGATCGTCAAGGCGGTCCTGCTGATGTGTGGCGCGATCGCACTGACCGTGCTCGTGCTTGTGAGGTTCCACGGCGACTTCGACCAGTTGCTGCGGACGGCGGCCGATCGCAGCGGGCACGGCAGCCAGTTCCTCGCGCCCGGGCTGAAGTACGGCGGCGACTGGACCGCGCGCCTCGACTTCATCAGCCTCGGCCTCGCGCTCGTCCTCGGCACGGCCGGGCTGCCACACATCCTGTCCCGCTTCTACACGGTGCCGACCGCGCGGGCCGCGCGCCGCTCGGTCGTCTGGTCCATCGGGCTCATCGGCAGCTTCTACCTGATGACGATCGTGCTCGGCTTCGGTGCCGCCGCGATCGTGGGCTCCGATGCCGTCCGCGGGTCGAACGCCGCGGGCAACACGGCGGTTCCGCTGCTCGCGCTCGATCTGGGAGGTGGTGCGGATTCCACAGGCGGAACGGTTCTCTTCGCGATGGTCGCCGCCATCGCCTTCGCCACGATCCTCGCCGTGGTCGCCGGGATCACGCTCGCCTCCTCGGCGTCCGTGGCCCACGATCTGTACGCGTCGCTGCGGCGCAAGCACGCCAAGCCGCGCAGCGAGGTGGCGGTGGCGCGGGTCGCCGCGGCCGGGATCGGCGTGGTCGCGATCGGCCTGGGGCTGCTCGCGCGTGACCTCAATGTGGCGTTCCTGGTTGGCCTGGCCTTCGCCGTCGCCGCGTCCGCCAATCTGCCTGTGCTGCTCTACTCGCTGTTCTGGCGGAACTTCACCACACGGGGCGCCGTCTGGTCGGTGTACGGGGGCCTGCTGCCCTCCCTGGTGCTGGTTCTGCTGTCACCCGTCGTCTCCGGCGGCCCGAACTCGCTCTTCCCTGGGGTGGACTTCCAGTACTTCCCCCTGGAGAACCCGGGGCTCGCCTCCATCCCGCTGGGCTTCCTCGCCGGATGGCTGGGCACCGTCACCTCGTCGGAGCCCGCGGACGAGGCCAAGCACGCGGAGACGGAAGTACGGTCGCTCACCGGGGCGGGAGCGGTGTAGCAGTCATGTAGCGGCCCGGTGCGTCTAGGAGTGGCTGGACGTCCACTCATAGCGGTGCTCCGGGCGGCCCGTGTCGCCGTACTTGAGACTCAGCCGCACGCGGCCCGAGCGCTCCAGGAGCTTCAGATAGCGCTGCGCCGTCTGCCGGCTCAGCCGGGTGCGGTTGGCCAACTCCTGTGCGGAGAGCGGCCCTTCGGCGCCCATCAGCGCCCTGCGGACCAGCTCGGCCGTCGTAGGGGAGTGCCCTTTGGGCAGCTCCGGAGCGGGAGTCGCCGACAGGGCGCCGAAGATCCGGTCGACCTCGGCCTGTTCGGCCTCGCCGCCGCCGTCCAGGGTGCGCCGCAGCGTCGCGTACGCCTCGAGCTTGGCGCGAAGCCCCGCGTAGGAGAACGGCTTGACCAGGTACTGCAGGGCACCGTGCCGCATCGCGGCCTGGACCGTGGCGACATCGCGTGCGGCCGTCACCATGATCACGTCGGTCTGGTGGCCGCGCTCGCGCAACGTACGGACGACCGAGAGCCCCGTCTCGTCCGGCAGATAGTGGTCGAGCAGCACCAGGTCGATGGGGAGCTCCTCGACGATCCGCAGCGCCTCGGCGGCACTGTGGGCCTTCGCGGCCACACGGAAGCCGGGGACCTTCGCCACGTAGGCGGCGTTGACATCCGCGACGCGGACGTCGTCGTCCACGACGAGCACCTCGATCATCGTGCCTCCTCCGTGGGGGCCAGCTCGGCCTGGGCGAGCGCTTCGGGCAGGACGACGGTGAACTCGGCGCCCCCGTCGGGCGAGGCGCCGGCCCGCACGCTGCCGCCCTGGCGCTCGGCGAGCCTGCGCACCAGAGCGAGCCCGATGCCGCGCTTGCCGTGCGCCGGAGGCTCCTTGGTGGACCACCCCTCAGTGAAGATCGTCTCGCGTCGGTCGGCGGGCACGCCAGGGCCCGTGTCGCGCACCTGGAGGACGACGGCACGTCCCTCGGAACGGACATCGACCTCCACGCGCGCGTGCGGGGTGCCCGCCGCGGCGTCGAGCGCGTTGTCCACGAGGTTGCCGACGGTGGTGACGAGGCCGCCCGGGTCGATCAGCCGGTCGGGCAGTGCGGTGTCGCGCGGGACGGCGAGCACGACGCCGCGCTCGGCGGCGACGGTGGCCTTGCCCACCAGGAGGGCGGCGAGCAGCGGATCGCCGATCTTCTCCGTGATCTGCTCGGCGGTCACCCGGTGCGCGCCGGCCACCTCGCCGACGAACTCCGCCGCCTCCTCGTACATCTCGAGCTCCAGGAGGCCGAGCAGCGTGTGCATGCGGTTGGCATGCTCGTGGTCCTGGGCGCGCAGCGCGTCGATGAGGCCGCGGGTGGAGTCCAGTTCACGGCCCAGCTGCTCCAGTTCGGTGCGGTCACGCAGGGTGGCCACGGCGCCGCCGTCGTCCGTGGGCATGCGGTTGGCGACCAGTACGCGCTGACCGCGGACGGTCAGCAGGTCGGTGCCGCTGACCCGTCCGGCGAGCACATCGGTCGTACGCCCTGGGCCGAGCGCGGTGTCCAGGGGCTGTCCGATGGCCTCGGGACCGAGGCCGAGGAGGCGCTGGGCCTCGTCGTTCAGGAGGCGGATCCGGCCGGCGCGGTCCAGGGCGACCACGCCCTCACGGATGCTGTGCAGCATGGCCTCGCGTTCCGCGAGGAGCGCTGAAATATCGGAGAAGGCCAGGTCACGGGTCTGTCGCTGCACTCGGCGTGAGATCAGGTAGGCGGCGAGCGCCCCCACGGCGAGCGCGCCGCCCGCGTAGGCGAAGAGGCCGGGGATCGCATGGATGAGCCGGGCGCGGACACTGTCGTACTCGATGCCTACGGAGACGGCGCCCACGATGTTCCCGTCGATGTCCCGCAGCGGCACCTTGCCGCGGGCCGAGCGGCCCAGGGTGCCGTTGTCGATCTCCATGACCTCGTCGCCTGCGAGCGCTTCGCTGGGGTCGGTCGAGACGACCCTGCCGATCTCGTCGCGGTCGGTGTGGGACCAGCGCACCCCGTCCTTGTTCATGATCACGACGTACTCGGCGCCGCTTGCGCGCCGGATCCGTTCCGCTTCCGTCTGCACGGGCCCGTCGGCCGTGGGCCTGGAGGAGCTCAGGTCGTCGGCGATCTGCGGCTGGGCCGCCGTCGTCTGCGCGATGGCGAGCGCGCGGCGCATCGCCTGGTCGTCCAGCTGATCGCTGAGCGGTGCGAGGAAGAGCCCGGTGGCCAGCACGGCGACCCCGGCGGCGATCGCCAACTGCATCAGCAGGACCTGCGAGAAGACGCGCCGGGGCAGGCCTAGGCGGAGTCGTCGGGCAGGGGAGGTCGGGCTCATGTGTACGAACGGTACGGCGACGGGTGGGCTACTCCGAAGTCACTGTGGTGGGGATCTCGCCCCAGGCCCCGTGCATCGCGACCTCGCGCACCGCCACCACGTCCATCCGGGCCGGGGCCGCCGGCGCCGCGCCGCAGCTCTCGGGGCGTGGCGGCAGCGAGGCGCCCTGGGCGACGGTCACTCGCCAGCGACGGCCGTCGGTGTGGGCGACGGTCACCTCCCAGCGCGGGGCCGAGCCGTCCGTCCTGGCCACGCTCAGCGCGCCCACGGCGTCCTCGCCGGTCGAGGTGCGCACCGCGAGCTCGGCGGCCTGTCCGGGGCGGTCCCAGGCGGACCTGCCCCGGCATCCCTCGGTGACGACGCGTCCCGTACGCACCGCTTCGAGGATCTCCTTGACGGAGTGCGTCTCGGACCGGCCGTACGCGTACCCGTGCGGCAGGACGAGCAGCGTGGGGGAGAAGCGGTGACCACCCAGATGAGTGACTTCCCAGACGCCCTGTTCACCGGCGGCGGCGAGCTGGGCGGCGAGGGGCCTGCCGAGGAGCGCGCAGCAGCGGTCGCGTTTGCCGTTCGTGCAGACCAGGGCCAGCGGGGCGCCCGTGTGCGGGGTGCCGAACCCGCCGTGGTCGCCCGCGCCCAGTGCGGTGAAGTCGAGGTCGAGCAATCGTGCCGGTTCGTCGGTGACGTGGCCGCGCAGCCAGGCGTTGCCCGGCGTGGTGTGGGCCACGTACACCCGGCGCCGGGCGGGCTCGTGGCAGTCGGCGTGGCGCCCCGGGCGCCGGATGAGGGCGACCCGTACGCCGGTCCCCTCGGCGGCCGCCTCGAGGGCGCGGCCGACCTCCGGGTCCAGATGGCTGGATGTGAGCGCTTTGGCGCCCCAGGGGCCCGGCTGTTCAAGCAGCAGCCAGGTCCTGGCGGTGGCCGCGGTACCCGCGAGAGGCTCGTCCAGATCCCGCGAAGCGGTGGCGCACGTACTCACAGAGGGGAGCCTAACCCGCGCTGCTCGAGTGCGATTCAGCCGTCCTGGGGCGTGGGCACCGGCTGGGGCGGCCGCAGTCCGACGTACTGCCCGCTGGGGCGCATGCGCAGCGGCCGCTCGCCGTACTCCTCCAGGGCATGGGCGATCCAGCCGGCCGTGCGCGCCACCGCGAAGATCGTCTCGCCGGCCTCGGCGGGCATCCCGGAGGACGCGGTCAGGACGGCGAGGGCGAGGTCGACATTGGCGTGCAGGTCCGTGTGGCGCGCGGTGGTGGCCACCACGTCACGGGCCGCCGCCAGGGCGGGACCGGCCTTGGGGATCTCCTCCAGGAGGGCGAACAGGGCCACCGCGCGCGGGTCGTCGCCCGGATAGAGGCGGTGGCCGAGCCCCGGTACGCGGCGTCCGGCGCGGAGTTCGTCCGCCACTACAGGGGCCGCGCTGCCGCGGTCGAGCACGTCGAGGAGCATGCGGTGGGCGAGGCCGCTGGCGGCGCCGTGCAGCGGGCCCTCCAGGACGCCGAGGCCGGCCGAGACGGCCGCGTACGGGTGGGCGCGCGCGGAGGCGGCGACGCGGACGGCGAGCGTCGACGCGGCGAGGTCGTGGTCGACGAGGAGCGCGAGTGCGGTGTCCAGGACGCGCAGGGTGGCTTCGTCGGGCTTCCGGCCGGTCAGGCGTGCCCAGAGGCGGCGGGCCAGGGGGCCCTCGTCCTGGTACGTGCGTGGGATCGGTGGGAGCGCGGTCACGAGGGTGGGGATGAGGGTGCGCGCGGTGCCGATGACGGCTTCTTCGGAGAGGTCGAAGCGGAGGGGGTCCGCGGCCGCGGCCGAGATGGCGGCGACCCGCAGGCGGTCGGTCGGGCCGCTGTGCTCGGGCAGCGCGTCGACGGCTCGGCGCGCCGCGAGAGCGGTCTCCTCGGGGGCCGTGAAACGGATCCCGGGGCGCAGGGTGCCGGTCCAGAGCCACTCGGCGACCTCTTCGTAGGAGTACGCCAGGGCGAGCTCCACCGCGTCGACGCCGCGGAAGTAGTAGCGGTCCTTGTCGATGAGCGTGATGCGGGTCCGTACGGAGAGTTCGCTGCTCGCGGAGGCCGCGGCGGGCTCCCTGCGGTTCTTGCGGGCCAGCGACTCGACCTCCTTGGCGTCGAAGGTGCTGCCCCGGGAGCCGGGGCCACGACGGCTGCTGAGCTGGCCGCGGCTCACGTACGCGTACACCGTCTCTGGCTTCACGCCGAGCAGCTCCGCGGCTTCCCGGGTGTTCAGCCGGCGGCCTTCGCGGGCGGCTTCCTGATCCGTCATGGGCGACACCGTATCCACATCGAGCAGACATTGAGTCAATCAATATTGACAGCTACTAAGTCAAGCATGGACAGTCGAATCAAGTCCAGGGAGGAAGTCGAGGAAGAACATGCCGATCAATGGCTCCACCACCACCCCCACCGGTCCCGTGGAGGTCCCCCGCGGACTCGCCGGCGTCGTCGTGACCGAGACCCGGCTCGGAGACGTCAGGGGATCCGAGGGCTTCTACCACTACCGCCAGTACTCGGCCGTCGAACTCGCGCAGACCCGCGGCTTCGAGGACGTATGGCACCTGATGTTCCACGGCGAGCTGCCGGACGCGGCGCACCGGACGGCCTTCGCCGCGCGGACCGCTTCCCTGCGGCACCTGCCCGACGAGGTGCGCGCCGCGCTGCCCGCCATAGCCAGCGCCAGTGCCCTGTCGGGGCCGCTCTCCGGGCTGCGCACCGCGCTCTCGCTCTTCGGGGCGGCGCGGGGCTTCCGCCCGGTGTACGACATCGACGGTGACCGGCGCCGTGCGGACGCCATGGCCGCGTCCGCCGTGGTGCCGACCCTGCTCACCGCGCTGTACCGCCTTGGCCAGGGCCTCGACCCCGTCGAGCCGCGCGAAGACCTCTCCTATGCCGCCAACTACCTCTACATGCTGACTGGTTCGGAGCCGGAGCCGGACCGCGCGCGGGCGATCGAGCAGTACTTGATCTCAACCATTGACCACGGCTTCAACGCGTCAACCTTCACGGCCCGGGTCATCACATCGACCGGCGCGGATGTGGCGGCCTGCCTGGTGGGAGCCGTCGGCGCGCTGTCCGGGCCGCTGCACGGCGGGGCGCCGAGCCGGGCCCTCGACACCCTCGATGCGATCGGCACCCCCGACCGCATCGACGGCTGGATCCGCGAGCGGGTCCTCGCGGGGGACCGCATCATGGGCTTCGGGCACCCCGTCTACCGCACCGAGGACCCGCGCTCGCGCATGCTGCGGGGCATCGCGCGGCAATTCGGCGGGCCGATGGTGGAGTTCGCGGTCGAGGTCGAGCGCCAGGTCGAGGCGATCCTCGCCGAGCTGAAGCCGGGACGTGAGCTGCACACGAACGTGGAGTTCTACGCGGGCGTCGTCATGGAGCTGTGCGGCCTGCCTCGCGAGATGTTCACGCCGACGTTCGCGGCGGCGCGGGTGGTGGGCTGGGGGGCCAACATCCTGGAGCAAGCGGAGGACTCGAAGATCATTCGGCCTGCGGCGCGGTATGTGGGGCCTGTTCCGCCGGAGCCGGTGCCGGTAGTGCCGGTGGCCTGACGCACATATGAGGTCCGGCGGCGATCGCGCGCCGGACCCCAACTTTGGTGAATGGGGGGGAAGGGTGAGGCCCCCGTCCTCGCAGGTGGAGAGCTTTCCGGAGGTGGGTCTCAACGGGGTGACCGGAGTGCCGACCTCGACGGAGAGGCCGGGGCGAATGCCGATCTCGGCACCTCGCCCCAGTCTCACTTGCTGGGGATGTCCGCTTTTGCGCGGACGAGTGTCTCCCTGCTGACGATGACAATGCGTTCGTGATCGGCACGTGCGGCGTCCGCGGGCAGCTCGTTCTCGAGCGCCGCTGTGGCCTCTGTCCCGATCACGGCGAAGTTGCCGTCGCTGAGCTCGAAGATGTCGGGGCAGGTGTCGCCGGTGAGACTTCCGCGTTCGCGTGGAGACGCACCGATGCGGCGCACGATCTTCAAGGGGGATCCCGGTCCTTAGGTTTGAATAGGGTAAGGGCGGGGTAAGGGTAGCCTCCTGATACCCGGGATCCTCGCCCGCCTCATCCAACTGGCCCTATGGAACGGGTGGTTGACCCTCGGATGGCGGTTCCCCGATGACCCACCACTCGTCGGATTCGGACTCCTCCAGGTCATGGATGATGGCGTCCGTCATGTGCCCCACCTTGGCCTCGTCGGACGAGTCCTTCAGGCTGGCCCGCTGGTGACGGGTGGCGTGCCAGTACTGTCGGAAAATGGGATTGGCGCACATCACGCGAAGGTGGCCGTGCAGTTCCTCCCAGTTGACGACACCGATGCGGTACGCCAGCAGGGCGTTCGTGTAGAGCGCGTTGGCGAACAGGAACTGCCGCTGCTGAGCGGGCGAATCCGCCTCCGCGATGCTGAAGACGGCGGCCAGATCGGGATCGTCGATCGCCTTGCGCAGCAGGTAGAGCTGGAGTTCCTGCTGTTCCGCCATCATGGTGCGGCGCCAGTCGGCCCGCTCCGCGCGGTCGACCTGTATGCGGAGTTCCGCATAGCGTCGCTGCTGCGCGGCGAGCAGGGCGAAGGCCCCCGCCGCGAACGCGAGTCCCGCCCCGGTGGCGGAACTCAGTCCCCGTATGCCAAAAATCTGTGTGGCCATGTCAACCCCCGAATCAGGCGACCGTCCGCCGGTCGTCGGGTGCGGGTCGACAGGGAGCGGACCGGCGAGCGGTGGGCGGCGCGCTTGCCGTCTCCCAGGGTGCCGAGCGGCGCTGATCGGCAGGGAGGCGGAGAGGAGGCGCACAGGAGGATGCGGTGGCCGCGCGTCCCGACGCCGTGCCCAATGTGTGCCCCGCGAGCGCCGCTAACAATCGTTCACTTCGCGGCGCTTCTACGCGCACATATCCTGGGGCCGTCTTCATTCGTCGTACGGGATCCGGAGCACCGATTCGGAGTGCGGAATTCGGGCGCTGGGCGCGGACGCCGGCGAGCGCCGGTACGGACGCCGAGCGCCGGGTGCGGGCGCCGATGTGCGCCGGGCGCGGCTGTCGGCGCGGCCTGGCTGCCGAGCCCGGCGCCGATGAGTGCGGGACGCCGACATGAACGTACGGATGCGAGAGGTCGCACGTGAGCAAGCAGCAGATCCCGGTCATCGTCCTCACCGGCTTCCTGGGCTCCGGCAAGACGACCCTGCTCAATCATCTGCTGCACCGCAGCGGAGGGAGCCGTATCGGGGCCATCGTCAACGACTTCGGGTCCATCGAGATCGACGCCATGGCGGTCGCCGGGCAGCTCGGTGACTCGACCGTCTCGCTCGGCAACGGGTGTCTTTGCTGTGCCGTGGATGCCAGTGAGCTTGACGTCTATCTGGAGAAGCTTGCTCAGCCGTCCGCCCGAATCGACGTCATCGTCATCGAGGCAAGCGGGCTCGCCGAGCCGCAGGAGCTGGTGAAGATGGTGCTCGCCAGCGAGAATCCGCACATCGTGTACGGGGGGCTCGTCGAGGTCGTCGATGCCGCCGAGTTCGACTCCACCAGGGAGCGGCATCCCGAAGTCGACCGGCATCTGGGGATCGCCGATCTTGTCGTGGTCAACAAGGCCGACCGGGTGCCCGAGGCGGAGCGGGAGCGGATTCTCGGTGTCGTCCGGGGCTTCACCGATCGCGCCGCCGTGGTCCCCGCCTCGTACGGGCGCGTCGATGTGGAGCTGCTCCTCGATCGCAGGCCCGTGGGGGAGCGGGTCGGGCAGCTGTCCTTCGATGATCTGCACAGTCATCAGCAGGATGACGGCCACCACGATCACCATGACCACCTGCATGCGGGCTACGAAAGCCTCGCCTTCACCTCCGAAGTGCCTCTGGCCCCCCGCCCCTTGATGGCTCTCCTGGACAGCAGGCCGGAGGGGCTCTACCGCATCAAGGGGTACGTCGATTTCGGCGCCGCCGACCCGCGCAACAAGTACGCCGTGCACGCCGTGGGGCGGTTTCTGCGCTTCTACCCCGAGCCGTGGGCCGCGGGTGAGGTCCGGCTCAGTCAGCTCGTGCTCATCGGGTCCGGCATCGACGTACCCGCTCTGGAGAAGGAGCTTGAGGCGTGTCGTGAGTACGCCCCACAGGCCGGTGCCGATGAGCACAGCATGTGGGGCGTACTGCGGTACGTGCAGGAACCGCAGGGCGACTGACCTGACCAGAGACCAGACCTGACTACACCGGGCCCGCCACCGCCGCCACCGGCTTCGCCAGCGACACCCCGGAGCCGTCTCGGCGCGGGTCGATCTCCGGCAGCTCGGCCGGCAGGCCGGTGCGCTGGGCCGCGAGCGGCGGAGTCGGGCCCGCCCACGCGAAGCTCAGGCAGTCCTCGCCCTTCAGGAAGCGCTGGACGCGTACGCCACCCGTGGCCCGGCCCTTGCGGGGGTACTGGTCGAACGGCGTCACCTTGGCCGTCGTCTGCACCGAGTCGTCGAGCGTGCCGCGCGAGCCCGCCACCGTGAAGACCACGGCGTCCACGGCGGGATCCACCGCCACGAAGGAGATGACCTTGACGCCCTCCGCGAGCTTGATGCCCGTCATGCCGCCCGCCGGGCGGCCCTGCGGACGGACCTGCGAGGCCTGGTAGCGCAGCAGTTGGGCGTCGTCCGTGATGAAGACGAGGTCCTCCTCGCCCGTGCGCAGCTCGGCCGCGCCGACGATCCGGTCACCGTCCTTGAGGGTGATGACCTCCAGCTCGTCCTTGTTGGACGGATAGTCCGGGACCACTCGCTTGACCACGCCCTGTTCGGTGCCGAGTGCGAGGCCGGGCGAGGACTCGTCCAGGGTCATCAGACAGATCAGCTTCTCGTCCGCCTCCAGGGAGAGCAGCTCCGAAACCGGCGCGCCCCCGGAGAGGTTGGGTGCCGCAGCCGTCTCGGGAAGCTGCGGGAGGTCCACCACGGCGAGGCGCAGCAGCCGTCCCCCGGACGTCACCGCGCCCACCTCGCCGCGCGCGGTCGCCGGCACGGCCGAGACGATCACGTCGTGCTTGACGCGCTTGGTGTCGCCGTCGGAGAAGGGCTCCCCATTGGCCGTACGGGCGAGCAGGCCGGTCGAGGAGAGCAGCACGCGGCACGGGTCGTCCGCGACCTGCAGCGAGACCGTGGGGGCGGGGGTGCCCGCCGACTCCAGGAGGACCGTGCGCCGGTCCGTGCCGAACTTCTTGGCCACGGCGGCCAGTTCGGAGGAGACCAGCTTGCGCAGCTCGGCGTCCGACTCCAGGATGCGGGTCAGCTCCTCGATCTCGGCCTTGAGCTTGTCGCGCTCGGACTCCAGCTCGATGCGGTCGAACTTGGTGAGGCGGCGCAGCGGCGTGTCCAGGATGTACTGCGTCTGGACGTCGCTCAGCGAGAAGCGCTCCATCAGGCGCTCCTTGGCCTGCGCGGAGTTCTCACTGGAGCGGATGAGGCGGATGACCTCGTCGATGTCCAGGAGGGCGACGAGCAGCCCCTCCACCAGGTGCAGTCGGGCCTGCTTCTTGCTGCGGCGGAACTCGCTGCGGCGGCGCACCACGTTGAACCGGTGGTCGAGATAGACCTCGAGGAGCTCCTTGAGGCCGAGCGTGAGGGGCTGGCCGTCGACCAGTGCCACGTTGTTGATGCCGAAGGACTCCTCCATCGGCGTGAGCTTGTAGAGCTGCTCCAGGACGGCCTCGGGGACGAAGCCGTTCTTGATCTCGATGACCAGACGCAGACCGTGCGCGCGGTCGGTGAGGTCCTTGACGTCCGCGATGCCCTGCAGCTTCTTCGAGCCGACCAGGTCCTTGATCTTGGAGATGACCTTCTCGGGGCCCACCGTGAAGGGCAGTTCGGTGACGACCAGGCCCTTGCGGCGCGCTGTCACGTTCTCCACGGCGACCGTCGCGCGGATCTTGAAGGTGCCACGGCCCGACGCGTACGCGTCCTTGATGCCGCCAAGTCCGACGATCCGGCCGCCCGTGGGCAGGTCGGGGCCCGGCACGAACTTCATCAGCGTCTCGAGGTCGGCCCCCGGGTGCCTGATCAGGTGGCGGGCGGCCGCGATCACCTCGCCCAGGTTGTGCGGCGGCATGTTCGTCGCCATGCCGACCGCGATGCCTGACGCGCCGTTGACCAGGAGGTTCGGGTACGCCGCCGGGAGGGCGACGGGCTCCATCTCCTGGCCGTCGTAGTTTGGCTCGAAGTCGACCGTGTTCTCGTCGATCGACTCCGTCATCAGGGACGTCGCGTCGGCCATCCGGCACTCGGTGTACCGCATGGCGGCCGGCGGGTCGTCGTTGCCCAGCGAACCGAAGTTGCCGTGCCCGTCCACCAGCGGAAGCCGCATGGAGAAGGGCTGGGCCATGCGCACCAGGGCGTCGTAGATCGACGCGTCGCCGTGCGGGTGCAACTTACCCATGACCTCGCCGACGACACGGGCACACTTCACATAGCCGCGGTCGGGGCGCAGGCCCATCTCGTTCATCTGGTACACGATCCGGCGGTGCACCGGCTTCATGCCGTCGCGGGCGTCCGGCAGGGCGCGCGAGTAGATGACCGAATACGCGTACTCGAGGAAGGAGCCCTGCATCTCGTCGACGACGTCGATGTCGAGGATCTTCTCCTCGAACGAGTCGTCGGGCTGCGGGGTCTTCGTGCTGCGGCGGGCCATCGCTGCTGCGGCTCCTTCACGGTGTCTGCCAGGGCATCAACGGGATCTGACGCCGACCATTGTGGACTGTCCCACTGACAACGCCGACCACGACCCGGACTTCGGACCCGACTACGCCGAGCGCGGAGCGGGAACTTCACAGGTTGTCGGCACGCTTGCATACAGTGGCAGGACTGGCTGAACATCCAGCTTTTCCGCGATCGAAGGGACGTACATGCCCATGGGTCACACGGCCACGGCCGAGGCCGGCTCAGGCGGCCTGACAGCGACCGAGCACCGGCTGGCCAACGGCCTGCGCGTGGTGCTCTCCGAGGACCACCTGACCCCGGTCGCCGCGGTCTGCCTCTGGTACGACGTCGGCTCGCGCCACGAGGTCAAGGGCCGTACGGGCCTCGCGCACCTCTTCGAGCACCTCATGTTCCAAGGCTCGAAGCAGGTGCCCGGCAACGGTCACTTCGAGCTGGTGCAGGGAGCCGGCGGTTCGCTGAACGGCACCACCAGCTTCGAGCGCACCAACTACTTCGAGACGATGCCCACGCACCAGCTCGAGCTGGCCCTGTGGCTGGAAGCCGACCGGATGGGCTCCCTGCTCACCACGCTCGACGACGAGTCGATGGAGAATCAGCGGGACGTCGTCAAGAACGAGCGCCGCCAGCGCTACGACAACGTCCCGTACGGCACGGCCTTCGAGAAGCTGACCGCTCTCTCGTACCCCGAGGGCCACCCGTACCACCACACCCCGATCGGCTCCATGGCCGACCTGGACGCGGCGACGCTGGAGGACGCGCGGAACTTCTTCCGTACGTACTACGCGCCCAACAACGCGGTCCTCTCCGTGGTCGGCGACATCGACCCGGAGCAGACGCTCGCCTGGGTCGAGAAGTACTTCGGGTCCATCCCCTCGCACGACGGCAAGCAGCCGCCCCGCGACGGCGCGCTGCCCGACACCATCGGCAAGGAGCTGCGCGAGGTCGTCGAGGAAGAGGTCCCGGCCCGCGCCCTGATGGCCGCCTACCGCCTCCCGGAGGACGGCACGCGCGCGTGCGACGCGGCCGACCTGGCGCTCACGGTCCTCGGCAGCGGCGAGTCGTCCCGGCTCTACAACCGGCTCGTACGCCGCGACCGCACGGCCGTGGCAGCCGGGTTCGGCCTGCTGCGCCTCGCCGGTGCCCCCTCGCTGGGCTGGCTGGACGTGAAGACGTCCGGCGATGTCGAGGTCCCCGTCATCGAGGCGGCCGTCGACGAGGAGCTCGCCCGCTTCGCGGAGGAGGGCCCCACCGCCGAGGAGATGGAGCGCGCCCAGGCGCAGCTGGAGCGCGAGTGGCTCGACCGGCTCGGCACGGTCGCGGGACGCGCGGACGAACTGTGCCGGTACGCCGTCCTGTTCGGCGACCCGCAGCTCGCCCTGACCGCCGTGCAGCGGGTCCTCGACGTGACCGCTGAGGAGGTCCAGGCGGCCGCCGCGGCCCGCCTGCGCCCGGACAACCGCGCGGTGCTCGTGTACGAGCCCATCGCGGCACCTGAAGCCGCCGAAGCCACCGACGAGGACGAAGAGGAGGCGGCGCAGTGACCGAGGCCGCGACGATGCAGTTCCACCCGCAGCCCCAGGCGGGCACCGCACGGCCGTGGGCCTTCCCCGCGCCCGAGCGCTCGGCCCTGGACAACGGCCTCACGGTGCTGCGCTGCCACCGCCCCGGCCAGCAGGTCGTCGCCGTGGAGATCCACCTGGAGGCGCCGCTCGACGCCGAGCCCGCGGGCCTCGACGGTGTCGCCACGATCATGGCGAGGGCCTTCAACGAAGGCACCGACAAGCACTCCGCCGAGGAGTTCGCCGCCGAACTCGACCGCTGCGGCGCCTCGTTGGACGCGCACGCCGACCACCCCGGTGTGCGGGTGTCCCTCGAAGTCCCGGTCTCCCGGCTCCCGAAGGCGCTCGGCCTGGTCGCCGACGCCCTGCGGGCCCCCGCCTTCGCGGACAGCGAGGTCGAGCGCCTCGTGAGCAACCGCCTGGACGAGATCCCGCACGAGAGCGCCAACCCGGCGCGCCGCGCTGCCAAGGAGCTCTCCAAGCAGCTCTTCCCGGCGACCTCGCGGATGTCGCGCCCCCGCCAGGGCACCGAGGAGACGGTCGCGGCCATCGACTCGGCGGCCGTGCGCGCCTTCTACGAGAAGCATGTCCGTCCCGCCACGGCCACCGCCGTCGTCGTGGGCGACCTGACCGGCACGGACCTTGACGCCGTACTCGCCGACACCCTCGGCGCCTGGACGGGCGGCACGGCCGAGCCGCGTCCGGTGCCCCCGGTGACCGCCGACGACACCGGCCGTGTGGTCATCGTGGACCGCCCCGGAGCCGTCCAGACGCAGCTTCTGATCGGCCGCATCGGCGCGGACCGGCACGACCGCGTCTGGCCCGCCCAGGTGCTCGGCACGTACTGCCTGGGCGGCACCCTCACCTCGCGCCTCGACCGCGTCCTGCGCGAGGAGAAGGGATACACCTACGGCGTACGGGCGTTCGCCCAGGTCCTGCGCTCCGCACCGGACGGCACGGGCGCCGCGATGCTCGCCATCAGCGGCTCCGTGGACACGGAGTCGACGGGCCCGGCTCTCGACGACCTGTGGAAGGTGCTGCGCACCCTGGCCGCCGAAGGCCTCACGGACGCCGAGCGCGATGTCGCCGTACAGAACCTGGTGGGTGTGGCCCCGCTCAAGTTCGAGATGGCGGCGTCCGTCGCGGCGACCCTCGCCGACCAGGTCGAGCAGCACCTGCCGGACGACTTCCAGGCGCAGCTGTACCGGCAGTTGGCCGCGACCGGCACCGTGGAGGCCACCGCCGCCGTCGTGAACGCCTTCCCGGGCGACCGGCTCGTGACGATCCTCGTCGGCGACGCGGCGCAGATCGAGGAGCCCGTCAAGGCCCTCGGCATCGGTGAAGTGAGTGTGGTCACGGGCTGAATGACGGTCACGGGCTGAGGGACAGTCAGGACATATCGGGACCCCAGTGGCGGGAATTGGCTGCTGGGGTCCTCATATGTCCGAATTGCTATGGAGGTTACGTGTCTGACCTGTGGCGTGCGCTACAAAACCTCTGATCCGTTTGGCGATGGAAAGACGCCCCGCTTAGCGTCTGGTCCGGCTGTTCGTCATGCAGTACGCCGCGTCCGCGGCACCGGACAGTCATCGCCGAGTCCCCGTACGGCGCGAGCCAGGGGAGCCGGGGACCCACATGTCCCCTGGGGTGAATCGGGCACCTTGCCGCGAGGCGAGGAACCCGTAGGAGACCTTCCTGCTCCGAACCCGTCAGCTAACCCGGTAGGCGAGAAGGAAGGAAAGGATCAGCCGCTTCATGGCGTTCACCCGTGCCACCGGGAAGCACCGTCGCCCGAGCCGCCTCACGCGTACCACCGCGAACGTGGCGGGCGTCGCCGCCCTCACCACCACCGGTGTCATCGGAGGCCTCGCCGCTCCGGCGCTCGCCGCCGATGAGGCCGCCGTCGAGAAGACGGGCCTGACCCAGGCGATCTCCGTCGGCGACTCGCTCGCCGCCAGCATCGACGCCCAGGCTGCCGCCCAGCAGCAGGCCGCCGACGACGCCGCTGCCGCCAAGAAGGCCGAAGAGGCCGCCAAGAAGAAGGCCGCCGAGGCCAAGCGCAAGGCCGAGGCCGAGGCGAAGGCGAAGGCCAAGAAGGAGCGCGAGGCCAAGGAGCGCGCCGCCCGCGAGGCCGAGCGCAAGCGCCTCAACAGCTACGTCTCCCCGATCACCGGCTCGTCCATCTCCACGGGCTACCAGACCGGCGGCGCCATGTGGTCCTCCGGCAGCCACTCCGGCGTCGACTTCCACGCCGCGTCCGGCACCACGGTCCACGCGGTCGGCTCCGGCACCGTCGTCGAGGCCGGCTGGGGCGGTGCCTACGGCAACAACGTGGTCATCCAGATGAACGACGGCACGTACACGCAGTACGGCCACATGTCGTCCCTCAGCGTCACCGTCGGCCAGGCGGTCACCCCGGGCCAGCAGATAGGCCTCTCCGGCTCCACCGGCAACTCGACCGGCCCGCACCTCCACTTCGAGGCCCGCACCGGTCCGGACTACGGCTCGGACATCGACCCGGTCGCCTACCTCCGGTCGCACGGCGTCAACGTCTGATCTGATTCATCGAAAGCCCCGGCTCATAGAGAGCCGGGGCTTTCGTCGTTCCAGGCTCGCCTTTGGCCAAAAAATATCCATGGATTCCGACCCGCCGTCGGAAATTCACACGCTCTGCAATAGAGTCACTGAATGAGCGTCAATCGACCGCGTTTCGCGGGGATTAAGGCGGAGGTCAGGTCATGCGCATTCCTGCGCACTCGGTATGCACGGCCATCCGGGACGACATCGTCTCCGGTGTCTACGAACGGGGTGGCCGGCTCACCGAGGAACTGCTCGCGCGCCGCTACGGAGTCTCCCGCGTCCCGGTGCGCGAAGCGCTGCGCACCCTGGAGGCCGAGGGGTTCGTCGTCACGCGCAGGCACGCGGGCGCGTGCGTCGCCGAGCCGACCGAGCAGGAGGCGGCCGACCTCCTGGAGATCCGCATGCTCCTCGAACCGCTCGCCGCGGCCCGTGCCGCGCAGCGCCGCACCGAGGCCCATCTGAAGGTCCTGCGCGGCCTCGTCAGGCTCGGCCAGGAGCGTTCGAGGCGCGGTCAGAGCGAGGATCTGCGCTCGCTGGGCGGCTGGTTCCACGAGACGCTCGCCCAGTCGTCCGGCAGCCCCGGCCTCACCGCGCTGCTCACCCAGCTGCGGCACAAGATCGCCTGGATGTATGTCGTCGAGACGCCGGCCGCCCCCGCGGAGTCCTGGGCGGAGCACGCGGCGATCGTCGACGCGGTGGCGCGCGGCGACGCGGAGCGGGCCCGTGCGCTCACCGCGCAGCACACGGAGCGGGCGACGGCCGCGCACCGGCTGCGGTTCGTGCCGCGGGGCGAGCGCGAGCGGGAACGCGATCGCGTGAGGGGTTCGCAACATGTCGTAAACACGGTGAGCCTGCAGAATTAACAGGGGCGCCGTATACAAAGAAGTGCTATTCGACGGGGGATTGCGAGGCGGCTATTTCTGCTGCCCGCATTCGGCGATATCCCCTGCCTTTATTCGGTTGCGTTCGGCGGTGCTCGGGAAGCGGACGCAAATATGCCGAAGGACCCGCCCCCTGTTCCGGGCGGGCCCTTCGGCGTATGCGTGCGACAGTCGCTGTCAGACGGTCTCGGGGAGTTCCTCGAGGCCGTCGGCGACCAGCTTCGCCAGACGGTCGAGGGCGGCGTCCGCACCCTCGGCGTCGGAGGCGAGCACGATCTCCTCGTTGCCCTGCGCGCCCAGGCCGAGCACCGCGAGCATGGAGGCGGCGTTGACCGGGTTGCCGCCGACCTTGGCGATCGTCACGGGGACGCCGGCGGCCGTGGCCGCGCGGACGAAGATGGAGGCGGGTCGGGCGTGAAGGCCCTCGGCCCAGCCGACGTTGACGCGGCGCTCAGCCATGTGTTGCTGCCCTTCCAGGTGTCTCACAGTTGTCTAGACCAGTCTCTCATGCCGTCGTGAGTGCTCCGCCGACCGAGGGACCGTGCTCCAACGACCGTACGTCGTACCCTGGCCCCATGCAGACCCCGTCGGACCGGCACGCATACCCCTCCCACTGGGAAGCCGACGTCGTGCTCCGTGACGGGGGAACCGCCCGGATCAGGCCCATCACGGCCGAGGACGCGGACCGCCTGGTCAGCTTCTACGAACAGGTCTCGGACGAGTCGAAGTACTACCGCTTCTTCGCCCCCTACCCCCGGCTGTCCGCCAAGGACGTGCACCGCTTCACCCATCACGACCAGGTGGACCGGGTGGGCCTCGCGGCCACGGTGGGCGGCGAGTTCATCGCCACCGTGCGCTTCGACCGCATCGACGAGCGCGGCATGTCCGCGAGCGCGCCCGCCGACGAGGCGGAGGTCGCCTTCCTCGTGCAGGACGCCCACCAGGGCCGGGGCGTGGCCTCGACTCTCCTCGAACACATCGCGGCCGTCGCCAGGGAGCGCGGCATCCGTCGCTTCGCCGCCGAGGTGCTGCCCGCCAACACCAAGATGATCAAGGTGTTCACGGATGCGGGCTACCAGCAGAAGCGCAGCTTCGAGGACGGTGTCGTACGCCTCGAATTCGACCTGGAGCCGACCGACCGCTCGCTCGCCGTGCAGCGCGCCCGTGAGCAGCGCGCCGAGGCGCGGTCCGTGCAGCGGCTGCTGACACCGGGCTCGGTCGCCGTGATCGGCGTCGGCCGCACACCCGGCGGCGTGGGGCGCAGCGTGCTGCGCAATCTGCGCGACGCGGGCTTCACGGGGCGCCTGTACGCGGTGAACACCGCCTTCGAGGAGGGCACCGAGGTCGACGGGGTGCCCGCGTACCGCTCCGTCCTTGACATCGACGAGCCCGTCGAGCTCGCCGTCGTCACCGTGCCCGCCGAGCGGGTGCCGCAGGCCGTCGCCGACTGCGGTGAGCGCGGGGTGCTCGGCCTCGTCGTGATCTCCGCCGGGTACGCGGAGAGCGGCGCCGAGGGGCGTGAGCGGCAGCGGGGGCTGGTGCGGCAGGCGCGGTCGTACGGCATGCGCATCCTCGGCCCGAACGCCTTCGGGGTCATCAACACGTCCCCGGAGGTGCGGCTCAACGCCTCGCTGGCTCCGCATCCCCCCGAGCGCGGCCGGATCGGCCTGTTCACCCAGTCCGGCGCGATCGGCATCGCCCTGCTGTCCGGGCTGCACCGGCGAGGCGCCGGCCTCGCGACGTTCGTCGGATCCGGGAACCGCGCGGACGTGTCCGGGAACGACGTCCTTCAGTACTGGTACGAGGACCCCGACACCGATGTCGCCCTGATGTACCTCGAATCCATCGGCAACCCGCGCAAGTTCACCCGCCTCGCGCGCCGCGCCGCGACCGCGAAGCCGCTGGTCGTGGTGCAGGGGGCCCGGCACAGCGGGATCGCGCCCACGGGGCACGCGGTGCAGGCGACGCGGCTTCCGCACGCCACGGTGTCGGCGCTGCTGCGGCAGGCGGGCGTGATCCGGGTCGACACCGTCACGGAGATGGTCGACGCGGGGCTGCTGCTCGCGGGGCAGCCGTTGCCCTCCGGGCCGCGGGTCGCCATCCTCGGCAACTCCGAATCCCTCGGACTTCTTACGTACGACGCGTGTGTCGCCGACGGGCTGCGGCCGCTCCCTCCGCGGGATCTCACCACGGGGGCGACCCCGGCGGACTTCCGCGCCGCGCTTGCCGAGGCTTTGTCGGACGAGTCCTGCGATGCCGTGATCGTCACCGCGATTCCCTGGGTGGGGGAGGACGGGGTCACGGGGTCGCCCGAGGGCGAGGAGCTGGCCACTGCGCTGCGCGCTGCGACTGTCGGTTGCCCCGCGAAGCCGGTAGCCGTGGTCCACGTAGAGCTGGGCGGGCTCGCCGAGGCGTTGGCCGCTGCTACGAGGACTCGCCCTGACGCCGCTGTTTCGGCACCCGGCAGCGGCGGTTGTGCCCACCCGTTCCGCCCTGCGGAACGTCTGCCCACAACCGAGACAACCAGGACAAGCGGGGCAACCGAAGCGCCCCCCGCGGAGCAGTACCGCATCCCCGCCTACCCCGCCGCCGAGCGCGCAGTCCGTGCCCTCGCCGAAGCCGTCAAGTACGCGCAGTGGCGGCGCGAGGCCGCCGAGCCGGGGAAAGTGCACGAGTACGACGACATCGACGAGAGTGGGGCCGCCGGCCGCATCGCCGAGCTGCTCGCCAAGGACGAGGACCCGCGCGGTGCCACCCTCGCCCCGGCCGACGCCCATGAACTGCTCGGGCGGTACGGCATCGCCGTACGCGAGGCGCTGCCCGCGCCGGATCCGGACGCGGCCGTGGCCGCCGCCCGCACGCTCGGCTACCCCGTGGCCCTGAAGACCACAGCCCCGCACCTGCGGCACCGCGCCGACCTCGGCGGTGTGCGGCTCGACCTCGCGGACGAGGAGCAACTGCGCCGGGCGTACCGCGAATTGACCGACGCCTTCGGCAGGCCCGCCGAGCTGCGGCCGGTCGTCCAGGGCATGGTGCCGCGCGGAGTGGACACCGTCGTCCGCGCGGTCATCGACCCGGCGGCCGGAGCGGTGCTCTCGTTCGGACTCGCCGGCGCCGCGTCCGAGCTGCTCGGCGACACCGCGCACCGCCTGATCCCGGTCACCGACCGCGACGCGGGCTCCCTGGTCAGATCCATCCGGACCGCCCCGCTCCTGTTCGGCTGGCGCGGCTCGGCGCCCGTGGACACACCGGCCCTGGAGGAGCTCCTGCAGCGGGTGTCCCGGCTCGTGGACGATCACCCCGAAGTGGTCGCCGTCTCCCTGGAGCCCGTGGTCGTCGCCCAGCGAGGCCTCTCCGTGCTCGGCGCGTCCGTCCGGCTCGCACCGCCACCCGTGCGCAGCGACCTCGGCCCGCGCACGCTTCCCGGGTACTGACGCGGCCACTGGGGCACCGTGCGCCCTCCGGCGGGTCGTAGGATGGACGGCATGGCAAAGACCGGTACGACGACCCAGGGGCTGCGCGCGGCGATCGAGCGCAGCGGCTACTACCCGGCCCTCGTGGCCGAGGCGGTGGAGGCCGCGATCGGCGGCGAGCCCATCGGGTCGTACCTGGTCCACCAGGAGACCACGTTCGACGCGAACGAAGTGCGCCGGCATGTGACCGTCCTCGTCCTGACCGGTACGCGCTTCATCGTCAGCCACACGGACGAGCAGGCGGCGGACAGCACGTCCCCGACGCCGTACGCGACGACCTCCACGGAGTCCGTGAAAATCGGCCGGATCTCGTCGGTCGTCGTCAGCCGAGTCGTCGCCAACCCGGAGAAGTACGTGCCGGGGTCGCTGCCCCGTGAGGTCGTTCTCACCATCGGCTGGGGCGCCGTCTCGCGCCTCGATCTTGAGCCCGCCGCGTGCGGCGACCCCAACTGCGAGGCGGACCACGGCTACACGGGCAGCTCGACCGCCGACGACCTGAGCCTGCGGGTCAGCGAGGCCGGTGACGGCCCGGACGCCGTGCGCCAGACCCTGGCCTTCGCCCAGGCCCTGTCCGAGGCGACCGCGGACACCACGCGCTGATGTCCCTGCCCGCCTGGGACGACGTAGAGCCGCTCGCCCTCGACACCGCGCCCCTGCCCGAGTACGGCGCGGGCTCGCTCGCCGATCTGCTGCCCACACTGGTCGCCCACCAGGGAGTGGAGGGCTTCGCACCCGTCATCGGCGAGCTCGCCCCGGCCGACCGGAACTGCGTCTTCCTGATCGACGGCCTCGGCTGGCAGCAGCTCATCGCCCACCCCGAAGAGGCCCCCTTCATGGCCTCGCTCATCAGCTCCTCCCGTGGTGGCACGGGACGCCCGATCACCGCCGGGTTCCCCGCGACCACCGCCACGTCCCTGGCCTCGGTCGGCACGGGCCTGCCGCCCGCCGCGCACGGCCTGCCCGGCTACACCGCCCGCAACCCCGCCACCGGCGAGCTGATGAACCAGCTTCGCTGGTACCCCTGGACGGACCCGCGCAAGTGGCAGCCGTACCCCACGGTGTTCCAGCAGGCCCACGCGGCGGGCGTGCACACCGCCCAGGTCTCGTCGCCCACCTTCGAGAACACCCCGCTCACCAAGATCGCCCTGAGCGGCGGCAGCTTCCGCGGCAGGCTCTCCGGAGAGGACCGCATGGACCTCGCCGCCGAGCAACTGGCCGCCGGTGACCGCTCCTTGGTCTACACGTACTACGCGGAGGTGGACGGCAAGGGCCACCGCTTCGGTGTCGACTCCGACGCCTGGCGCGGCCAGCTCATGTACGTCGACCGCCTGGTCCAGCGCCTGGCCGAGCAACTCCCGCCGCGCAGCGCCCTGTACGTCACCGCCGACCACGGCATGGTCGACATCCCCTTCGACGAGCAGTCCCGCATCGACTTCGACGAGGACTGGGAGCTGCGCGCGGGCGTGGCCCTCCTCGGCGGCGAGGGCCGAGCCCGCCATGTGTACGCGGTGCCGGGCGCCGAGAACGACGTACTGACCGTCTGGCGCGAGGTGCTCGGCGAGCAGTTCTGGGTGGCGAGCCGCGACGAGGCGATCGCGGCGGGCTGGTTCGGCGCGCCCGGCGTCTGTGACGAGCGGGTGTACGGGCGCATCGGCGACGTCATCGCGGCGGCCCACGACGACGTGGCGATCATCGCCACCGAGAGGGAGCCGAAGGAGTCCGCCCTGGTGGGCATGCACGGCTCCATGACCCCCGTCGAGCAGCTCGTCCCGCTGCTCGAAGTACGCTCCTGAACGACCCGCCCCGCCCCAACACTTCGTACGCCTCGAAAGGCCTCAACTCCCCATGCCCGAGCTGGTGTTCTTCTCCGGAACGATGGACTGCGGAAAGAGCACCCTGGCTCTGCAGATCGAGCACAACCGCTCGGCACGCGGCCTGCAGGGGATGATCTTCACTCGTGACGACCGCGCGGGCGAGGGCAAGCTCTCCTCGCGGCTCGGGCTCGTCACGGACGCGGTCGAGGCCGCCGACGACTTCGACTTCTACGCCCATCTGGTCGACCATCTCTCGCAGGGCGGCCGCGCGGACTATGTGATCGCCGACGAGGCGCAGTTCCTCGCCCCCGAGCAGATCGACCAGCTCGCCCGGGTCGTCGACGACCTGGGCCTCGACGTCTTCGCCTTCGGGATCACCACGGACTTCCGCTCCAAGCTCTTCCCCGGCTCGCAGCGCCTGGTCGAACTCGCCGACCGTGTCGAGGTGTTGCAGGTCGAGGCGCTGTGCTGGTGCGGCGCGCGTGCCACGCACAACGCCCGCACCATAGGCGGCGCGATGGTCGTCGAAGGCGCGCAGGTCGTCGTCGGCGACGTCAACCAGGCGGAGGACGAGGTGGGTTACGAGGTGCTCTGCCGCCGTCACCACAGGCGCCGGATGACGGCGGCGACCTCGCGCGCCGGTGCCCTGTCGCCGGACGTGCTTCCGGTCGACACGGCAGCCGGCGGCTGAGTCAGGACTCCGGGCGCAGGTCCGAACGTACGAGGGTGAAGACCGCGCCCTCCGGGTCGGCGACCGTCGCCACCCGGCCATGGGTGCCGACCCGTGCGGGGTTGATGACATGGCCGCCGAGTTCGATGACCCGGTCCACCGACTCGTCCACATCGGCGACTTCGAAGTACGTCATCCAGTGCGCGCCCCGGTCCTGCGGCAACGCCTGGCCCACGCCGTGCACGGAGGCGACGGCCTGGTCGTCGACCTTGAGCGTCACATAGTCGAAGTCGGCCGAGACGACCGCCTCCTCCTCGTGGCCGAACACGGCTTGGTAGAACTTGACGACACCCGCCGTCTCCGGTGTCACCAGCTCGTTCCAGGCGGGCGCGCCGGGCTCCCCGACGATCGCGGCGCCCAGATGCTCGGCCGCCTGCCAGATCCCGAACACCGCACCGGCCGGGTCGACGGCGATGGCGAGCCGTCCGGCCGGGCCCGCGTCCAGCGGGCCGACGCCGATGGTGCCGCAACAGTGCCGCACCGACTCGGCGGTGGCGTCCACGTCGTCCGACGCCAGATACGGCGTCCAGGCGATCGGCAGATGGTGGTCGGGCGGCAGCTGGCCGATCCCGGCGACCTCGTGGCCGTTGAGCAGCGCCCGCACATAGGGCCCGAGCTGCTCGGGCCCCGGCTGGAACTCCCAGCCGAACAACGCTCCGTAGAACTCCTGGGTCGTGGCCAGGTCGTGCGCCATCAGGCTCACCCAGCAGGGTGTGCCGGGCGCGCGGCGGACGGCCCCCGCGCCGTCACGCTGACCCGTCGACCCCCGTGCCTCCGTCATCGTCACTCTCTCCTCGGCCCGTCGTGGTGGCCGCTCGGCTCCGCTGTCGACCGCGCGTGCCTGTGCCGCGCGTGTGCCCGCCCGTGCAGATGCTCGCACCACCTGAGTCGCCGCGCGTCCCGGCCGCGCCGTCATGCCGCGGCTCCGCACGCAGAATGCCCGGTTCGCCGTCCCTCTTCCGTTGACGCGTGATGGCTCGGTGGTGTCGATCGACTGCACACGGCGTGCCCGGGTCCGTACGCCGCGTGTTCGGCGGTCGTCCGGCGGAGCAGGGTAGCCGGACCGGGGCGATGCGGCCACCCTGTACGCAAGGATGGTGCCTATGAATGCCATCATCTCCGCATCCGAACTCGCGAGCGACTTGGCGGGCGAGAACCCGCCAGTGCTGCTCGACATCCGCTGGCAGCTCAGCATGGCCAAGGCGGCGGGCGCCCCCGCCTTCGACGGACGGGCCGAGTACCGGGCAGGGCACATCCCGGGCGCCGTCTTCGTCGACCTCGACGCCGATCTCGCGGGAAAGGCCGGCTCCGCGGGGCGGCACCCGCTGCCGGACGTGGAGCACTTCGGAGCGGTGATGCGGGCGGCCGGGGTCTCGGCGGACCGCGACGTCGTCGTGTACGACGGCGGGCAGGGCTGGGCCGCGGCACGCGCCTGGTGGCTGCTGCGCTGGACGGGTCACCCCTCGGTGCGTGTCCTTGACGGTGGGCTCGCCGCGTGGGCCGGGCCGCTGGAGCCGGGCGATGAGCACCCGGCCGAGGGAACCTTCGCCCCCGTCACGAACACCACGGACCTCCTCGACGCCGACGCCGCGGCGGCGCTTGCCCGCTCCGGCCTCCTCCTGGACGCCCGCGCGGCCGAGCGCTACCGCGGTGACGTCGAGCCGATCGACCGCGTGGGCGGCCACATCCCGGGCGCCGTCTCCGCGCCGACCACGGAGAACGTCACGGCGGACGGCACCTTCAGGCCCGCCGCCGAACTGGCGGACCGCTTCAACTCCCTGGGCGCGTCCGGCACTTCCGAGGTGGGCGTGTACTGCGGCTCGGGCGTCTCCGGGGCGCACGAGGTGCTGGCGCTCGCGGTGGCGGGCATCCCGGCCTCGCTGTACGTCGGTTCGTGGTCGGAGTGGTCGTCGGACGAGTCCCGTCCGGTGGCCAAGGGCCCGGACCCGCAGTAGCGGCTCGGAACGCCGCTGGGGCCCCGCACTTGAACGGTGCGGGGCCCCAGCGACGTACTACGAGACGTGCTACGAGAACTACTCCTGCTTCTTGCGGCGCGTGCCGAAGACGATCTCGTCCCAGGACGGCACCGCCGCGCGACGGCCGGGCCGTACGCCGTCGGCCTCCGCCTGACGGTCCGTGGAGCCGACGAGACGGTCGCGGTGGCTGGCCACCGAGCGGGGCATCAGGACGTCCGCGTACGCCGAACCGGCGCCCGCCGACGCAGCCGGGGGCTCCTCGGCCTCCGGCTCCTGCTCGGGCTCCTCCGCCGCCGGCGGGAGCTCCGTCGTCGAGGGTGCGGGGCGCTCCGGCACGACCATGTCGCCGCGGAAGCTGGGCACCGCCTCCAGGAGGCTGGTGAGCGAGTCGCGCTCCGCCTCGGAGACGGATGCCGTCGCGGCGGTGGCTGTGCTCTCCTCGGGCGGCTCCGGCGACGGGCCGGGCACCATCGGGCGCTCCAACTGCCGGTCCAGGGCACGGTCCATGGGGCGGTCGATCGGCCGGTCGAGCGGCCTGTCCCGGGGCAGCCTGGCGATCCGCGGCACGAACGGGAAGCTGGGCTCGGGCGCGGCGATGTCGTCCGTCTCGCCGATCAGCGAGCGGGCCTCGTCGTCGACGGCCTGTACGAGGCGCCGTGGCGGGTCGTACGTCCAGCTCGCGGAGTGCGGTTCGGTCGCCACGCGGTAGACGAGCAGGACCTCCCAGGTGCCGTCGTCGCGGCGCCAGGAGTCCCACTGGACGGTGTCCTTGTCCGCGCCGCGCAGCAGCAGCCGCTCCGAGACGGCCTCGCCGAGCTGGGGTCCGGTGTTCTCGCCGGGACGGCGCACGGGGGTCTTCCGGGCCCGCTCCGCCATGAAGGCGCGCTCCGCGAGCACGGGGCCTTCGAAGCGGCGGACGCGATCGACGGGGATTCCGGCGAGCGAGGCGACTTCCTCCGCGCTGGCACCGGCACGTATCCGTGCCTGGATGTCGCGGGGGCGGAGGTGGCTCTCCACCTCGATCTCGATCTGGCCGAGGCGCGGACGGTCGCCACGCACCGCGGCGCGCAGCCGCTCGTCGATCGGAAGCGTGTACTCCGTGCTGTCCGCAGCCTTCAGCACCAGCCGTGTGCCGTCGTTGCTGACGGCCACGACACGCAGTTCGGGCATCGGGACCTCCCGGGTGGTGCCTGCCGACGTCACGTGCGTCGCTGCTTCCGCTAGTCGAGTGTGGCCTGCCCGGGTGCAGCCTGCCACAACCTTGCCGAGTTGCCCGGCGTGTCGGGCATGGGCCCGGGGTCGCCGTTATGGCACGGTTACCTTTTCGCAACTCTCAGTGACCAATTTGGTCACCCTGTGCAGCGAGCCCCCTCCCGGCGGTCCTGGAAGGCCCCGGGCACCCAGGTGGGAGACCGGACCCAGGGCTCGCAACAGTACTCCATTCGGGCCACGCGGGTGGTCCGCCGCGCCGCCGAACTTCTCACGGGGGACGGGAGTTGGCGCCTCTGGATACCCGGGCGGGGTGCCGCGCGAGTGGCGCACTTCACGGAATCACCAGAAACGGAACTAACGACTTCGCCCATACGTCCCTTTCTCGTGCAGTCAGTCGAGAAAGGTAGGCAAGGTTCACAGATGGGTGAAAAGCCGGAAGCCGACGAGGATGCGAAGGGGAAGCGGCGCCTCGATCTGAGCGTGCCTCAGGTCGCGGGAAGTGCCGTGGCCGCCGTCGTGGCGGCGAAGCTCGCGTCGAGCTTCGGTGTGTACGGAACGATCCTCGGCGCCGGTGTGGTGAGTGCGGTCGCCACCTGTGGGGGCACGGTCTTCCAGCACTTCTTCTCCCGCACGGGCGAGCAGATACGCGACGTCGCGGTGCAGGCCAAGCCGAAGGCGCAGCAGGTCCCGGTGACCGATGCCGCGGGGGCGCCGGTCGCGGACACCTTCAGGGCTTCTGCCTTCACGGGGGCCGTTTCCGGTAAGGGGGTTGCTTCCGCCACGGGGCCGGTCACCACGACGTGGGGAAGAGCGGCCGACGCGGACGCGACCACCGTGCTGCCCGTCGCCGGGGACGCCGACCGCACGACGGTACTGCCCGTGGCGGACGCCGACGCCGAGCGGACCCAGCTCCTAGGCTCGGTCGACGCGACGCAGCTGGTGCCCCGGGACGACGCGACACGGGTGCTGCGTCAGACGGCACCACCCGCCGAGCCGGCCGAACCTCCGCTTCCGCCGGACGAGTTCACCGACGGCACCACCCATCGCACGCAAGTCCGGAGCTGGAAGCGGCCGTTGGTCGCGGCCGCGCTGGTCTTCGGCGTGTCGATGGCGGGGATCACCACGTACGAACTCGTCTCCGGCGAGGACTTCAGCGGGGGGAGCGGCACCACGCTCACCAACAGCGTCACGGGCAACAACACCTCGCCGAAGAAGCCCTCCACGCACTCGACCGATCCCTCTGACCAGCCGTCGGACGGCGCTTCCACGGGTTCGGACGACGGTTCGCAGAAGGGCGACGGCGCCACGCGGGACCCGGACGGCGGCGCCTCGCAGACGCCCGGCAAGGACAGCGGATCGGACTCAGGATCGAAGCCGGACCCGGGCAAGGGCACGGACTCGGGCACCGACTCCGGAGACGACGGTTCGCAGACGGACCCGACGCCCACTCCGACGCCCACCCCGACCCCGACGCCGACCCAGACCGGCGGCAGCGTGGACGGAGGCGACGCACAGCAGCAGGGGGAGACGCCCAATCCGTAGTGGGCGGTTTCAGGCGCCCAGGACGCGACGCAGGTAGTCGTTGCCGAACAGACGGTCCGGATCCAGGCGGTCGCGCACGGCCGTGAACTCCCCGAAGCGCGGATAGGCCTGCGCGAAGTAATCGGCGTCGCGGGTGTGGATCTTGCCCCAGTGCGGGCGGCCCTCATGCGCGGTGAAGATGCGCTCGGCCGCGGTGAAGTACGCCTGGTAGGGCGTGCCCCGGTACATGTGGACGGCGATGTACGCGGTCTCCCGGCCCGAGGCGGTGGAGAGCGCGATGTCGTCGGCGGGCGCCGTGCGGACCTCCACGGGGAAGCTGATCCGCAGCCGGGAGCGTTCGACCATCGTCTTCAGCTCGCGCAGCGTCTCGACGAGGGCCTCGCGCGGAACGGCGTACTCCATCTCCACGAAGCGCACCCGGCGGGGACTTGTGAAGACCTTGTAGGGAATGTCCGTGTATGTACGGGCGGAGAGCGCCTTGCTGGAGATCTTGGCGATGCCGGGGATGGTCGCGGGGACGGCCCTGCCGAGGGAATTGACCACCTGGAAGAGGCCGTTGGAGAGGACTTCGTCCTCGATGAAGGCGCTCACCTTGCCGGGTGGCGCCGCCGGGCCCGCGCTGCGGTTGTTGCGCTTGGTGGTGCAGTTGCCGGTGTGCGGGAACCAGTAGAACTCGAAGTGCTCGTTCTCGGCGAAGAGCGCGTCGAACTCCCTGGTGACCCTGTCGAAGGTCATCGGCTCCTCACGGGCGGTGAGGAAGAAGACGGGCTCTACGGAGAAGGTGATCGCGCTGATCACACCGAGCGCGCCGAGGCCGATCCTGGCCGCCGCGAAGACCTCGGGATTCTCCTTCTCGGAGCAGGTGAGGACCGAGCCGTCCGCCGTGACCAGCTCAAGTGCCGTGATCTGGGCGGAGATCGACGCCGATTCGCGGCCCGTGCCGTGGGTTCCGGTGCTGGTCGCTCCGGAGACCGTCTGCGACATGATGTCGCCCATGTTCGTGAGCGAGAGGCCCTCGCGGGCGAGGGCCTCGTTCAGGCGCTTGAGCGGAGTGCCCGCTTCCACAGTGACGGTGCCGGCCTCGCGGTCGATCTTGCGGATGCCGGTGAGGAGTTCGGGGCGTACGAGGACGCCGTCGGTCGCGGCGGCCGCCGTGAAGGAGTGTCCGGTGCCCACCGGCTTCACCTTGAGGCCGTCCGCCTTGGCCCTGCGCACTTCGGCGGCGAGTTCCTCGACCGACGCGGGGGTGACCTCCCTGGCCGGCCGTGCGCTGACGTTGCCCGCCCAGTTACGCCATGCCGCTGTGCTCTTCCCGCTGCCCGTGCCCGTTCCCGTGCTCATGGGTCCCTCCCCGTTGCGGAACCGGCTTCTTCAGCCGGCGATACCCCAGGAACCCGACCGCCACCGCGACGGCCCCGGAGATCCCGGGAACCCCGTACCCGGCGTCCGAACCGGCGGCGTCGATGACCCAGCCGGCCGCGGACGAGCCGAGCGCGATGCCGACCGCGAGTCCGGTGCTCACCCAGGTCATGCCCTCGGTCAGCTTCGCGCGTGGTACGTGCTGTTCGACGAGGGCCATCGTCGTGATCATGGTCGGCGCGATGGACAGGCCCGCGATGAACAACGCCACGGCCAGAAACGGAAGGTTCCCGACCAGTTGAAGCGGGATCATACTCACGGCCATCGCGCAGACACCCAGCAGCCACCTCGGGGCGGGAGCCCCCTTGAAGTGCATGAGCCCGAAGGCCGCTCCGGCCACGCAGGAGCCGAGGGCGTAGACCGCAAGCACGAGGCTGGCCGCCGCCTTGTGGCCCTGGTCCTCGGCGTACGCGACGGTCACCACGTCGATCGACCCGAAGATCGCCCCCGTCGCCACGAAGGTCGCGACCAGGACCTGCAGCCCTCCGGAGCGCAGCGCCGAGCCCTTGGTGTGATGCTCCCGCGGATGCGGCACCGGCTCGGTGGCCCGCTGGGCGGTCAGCCAGAAGACGCCGACGGCGAGGAAGACCCCGGCGAGCAGCGGCCCGGCCTCGGGGAACCACACCGTGGAGAGGCCGATCGAGATGATCGGCCCGAAGATGAAGCAGACCTCGTCCACCACGGACTCGAAGGAGTACGCGGTGTGCAGCTGCGGGGTGTCCCGGTAGATGGCCGCCCAGCGGGCCCTGATCATCGAGCCCACGCTCGGCACGCAGCCGACGAGGGCGGCGAAGACGAAGAGCGTCCAGTCCGGGAACTCGAACTTCGCGGCCAGCAGCAGCCCGGCGACCGCGGCCAGGGACACCAGGGTCGCGGGCCGAAGCACCCGGCGCTGACCGTGCCGGTCGACGAGGCGGGAGATCTGCGGGCCGATCGCCGCGGCGGACAGCGCGACGGTCGCCGAGAGTGCGCCCGCGAGGCCGTACCGCCCGGTGAGCTGCGACACCATCGTCACGATGCCGATGCCCATCATCGACAGCGGCATCCGCCCGAGGAAGCCCGCCGTGGAGAACCCCTTGGTGCCGGGGGCGGCGAAGATGGCGCGGTAGGGGCTTGGCACGTGGACTCCGCTGAGGCGACGGGGCGGCTCCTGTGCGGGAGGGCTCCGGTAAGGCGTAAAGGTGGCCGATACAGCTTACGGCTGCGGCGGGTCCGGCCGCACGGTGTTTTTCCGGTCGGCGGAGGCCGTTTTCCGGCTGTCGGTGACGGGTGGCAGGATCGGAGACATGTCCGATGCGCTGGATCCCACTCCCTACGACGCCCTGCTGCTGCTCTCGTTCGGCGGCCCCGAAGGCCCGGACGACGTCGTCCCGTTCCTGGAGAACGTGACGCGGGGCCGCGGCATCCCCAAGGAGCGGCTCAAGGAGGTGGGGCAGCACTACTTCCTGTTCGGCGGGGTCAGCCCGATCAACGACCAGAACCGCGCCCTGCTCGACGCCCTGCGCAAGGACTTCGTGGAGCACGGCCTCGACCTGCCGGTCTACTGGGGCAACCGCAACTGGGCGCCGTACCTGACCGACACCCTGCGCGAGCTGGTCCAGGACGGCCACCGCCGGGTGCTGGTCCTGGCGACCAGCGCGTACGCCTCGTACTCGGGCTGCCGGCAGTACCGCGAGAACCTGGCGGAGTCCCTCGCCGTCCTTGAGGCCGAGGGCCTTGAGCTGCCGCGCGTCGACAAGCTGCGGCACTACTTCAACCACCCCGGCTTCGTCCGCCCCATGATCGACGGCGTCCTGAAGTCCCTGGCCGAGCTCCCCGACGACGTCCGTGAGGGCGCGCACCTCGCGTTCACGACGCACTCCATCCCGACCGCGGCCGCCGACAGCTCGGGGCGCGTCGAGGACCACGGGGACGGCGGTGCGTACGTCAAGGAGCATCTCGACGTGGCCAGGGTCATCGCCGACGCGGTGCGCGACGAGACGGGCGTCGAGCACCCCTGGCAGCTCGTCTACCAGTCGCGCAGCGGCGCCCCGCACATCCCGTGGCTGGAGCCCGACATCTGCGACCACCTGGAGGAGCGGCACGCCGCCGGGGCGCCCGCCGTGGTGATGGTCCCGATCGGCTTCGTCTCGGACCACATGGAGGTCCTGTACGACCTCGACACCGAGGCCGACGCGAAGGCCGCCGAGCTGGGCCTGCCGGTCCGCCGCTCGGCCACCGTGGGGGCCGACCCGCGGTTCGCCGGGGCGATCAGGGAGCTCGTCCTTGAGCGGGCCGCGGCGGAGAGCGGCAAGGCCGTCACCCCCTGCGCGCTGGGATCCCTCGGCGCGAGCCACAACCTCTGCCCGGTCGGCTGCTGCCCGGCGCGCGCCCCGAAGCCCGCGGCCGCGGGCGCCGACAGCACGTACGCGTAAGGACCTTGACGTGACCGACCTGAAAACAGAACTCCTCGGCGTCGCCCTGGAGGCCGCGCACCGCGCCGGAGCCTTCCTGCGCGACGGCCGCCCGGACGACCTGGGCGTCGCCGCCACCAAGTCCAGCGCGGTCGACGTCGTCACCGAGATGGACATCGCATCCGAGAAGCTGATCACCGACTTCTTCGCCGAGCGCAGGCCGGACGACGGCGTGCTCGGCGAGGAGGGCGCGAGCTCCGAGGGCAGCAGCGGCGTCCAGTGGGTGATCGACCCGATCGACGGCACCGTCAACTACCTGTACGGGCGCCCCGACTGGTCGGTGTCCATCGCGGCCCGCAAGGACGGCGAGACGCTCGTCGGCGTCGTGTACGCGCCGATGCGCGGCGAGACCTACCGGGCGGTCCTCGGGGAGGGCGCCTTCGTCAACGACAAGCCCGCACACACCCGCCCGGCACCTCCGTTCGGACAGGCCCTGGTCGGCACCGGATTCGGCTACGTCGCCGAGCGCCGCGCCCACCAGGCCGAGGTGGCCCGCCAGCTCATCCCGCTGGTCAGGGACATCCGCCGGGGCGGCTCGGCCGCGATCGACCTGTGCGACGTGGCGATGGGCCGCCTGGACGCGTACTACGAGCGCGGCCTCAACCCCTGGGACCTCGCGGCCGGTGACCTCATCGCCCGGGAAGCAGGCGCGCTGACCGGTGGACGCCCCGGAGAGGTCCCCTCGGGCGAGCTGACGATCGCCGCCCCGCCCGGCCTCTTCGAGGACCTCCAGGCCCGCCTGGAGCAGCTCGGCGCCTGGCACGACTGACGCGCGGAGCGACCGACACAGACGGAAGGGCCCCGGCATCTCGTCCACAGATGCCGGGGCCCTTCCGCGTTCGTGGCTGGATCAGGCGCGCAACGCGCCGACCTCCACGCCGTGCTCGGCGGCCAGCCGGTGGAGGTCCTCCAGCTCGGCCTGCTCGACCTCGGCAAGGAAGTCGTCGCCCGTCTCACGGGCCTTCGTGAGGTCGGACTCCGTGGCCTTTATGCGCTGCAGGAGTCCTGCGGTGAATGCGTCCATGGTTGCGCCCCCTCGGCTGGGTCGTGGGTCGATGGCACGGGGGTGTGCCCTCAGAAGGGGCGATCACGTCTCTCGCCGCGCTGGGACAGCAGTTCGTGGCGTGCCACATACAAAGCGTGATCGCGGGTGTGAGGTCGTCCTCCCCGGGCTCCCTTCCACGGAAACCTAACCGGCGGAGAAAATCCCGCATTCCCGGGCCGACAGACCGCCTTACAGCCGGTTTATGACCGAAAGGGGCAGGATAGAGGCCACACCCCACGAACAGACTCACGAACAGACCTGCCCGAAGGGGCACAGAGGAAGGACAGCGCCGTGCGCGTACTCGTCGTCGAGGACGAGCAGCTGCTCGCCGATGCGGTGGCCACCGGACTGCGCCGGGAGGCCATGGCCGTCGACGTCGTGTACGACGGAGCGGCTGCCCTGGAGCGCATCGGGGTCAATGACTACGACGTCGTGGTGCTCGACCGGGACCTCCCGCTCGTGCACGGCGACGACGTCTGCCGCAAGATCGTCGAGCTCGGCATGCCGACCCGCGTCCTGATGCTCACCGCGTCGGGCGACGTCAGCGACCGTGTCGAGGGCCTGGAGATCGGCGCCGACGACTATCTCCCCAAGCCCTTCGCGTTCAGCGAGCTCACGGCACGCGTGCGTGCCCTCGGCCGGCGTACGAGCGTGCCGCTGCCGCCCGTCCTGGAGCGCGCCGGCATCAAGCTCGACCCCAACCGCCGCGAGATCTTCCGGGACGGCAAGGAGATCCAGCTTGCGCCCAAGGAGTTCGCGGTCCTCGAAGTGCTGCTGCGCAGCGAGGGAGCGGTCGTCTCCGCCGAGCAGCTCCTGGAGAAGGCCTGGGACGAGAACACGGACCCGTTCACGAACGTGGTCCGGGTGACCGTCATGACGCTGCGCCGGAAGCTCGGCGAGCCCGCCGTCATCGTGACGGTGCCCGGCTCCGGTTACCGGATCTGATCCCCGGTGGCCGCGACCCCGGCGCCACCGGCAGCGCCCCCGAAACCCGCCTGGGACCCCAGGAAGGTCGAGGTGCCCTTCCCGTGGCTGCGTCCCACGATCCGCATAAGGCTCACGCTCCTGTACGGCGGCATGTTCCTCATCGCGGGCATCCTGCTGCTTTCGATCATCTATCTGCTCGCCGCGCAGGCGCTCAACGTGGGCAGTGACCTGCCGTTCGCCATCGAGGGCGGGTCCACGGTGAGCAGCAAGACCTGCCACAACCTGCCGACCGGGTCCCGGATTCCCGCGGACGAGCTCAACTCCGCGCTGAACGAGTGCGTCAACCAGATGCGCCAGAGCGCCCTGGACAACCTCCTGAGCCGTTCACTGCTCGCCCTGCTCGGCCTCGCCGTGATCGCCTTCGCCTTCGGGTACGCGATGGCGGGCCGCGTCCTGTCGCCGCTCGGCCGCATCACGCGCACCGCGCGCCGCGTGGCAGGCACGGACCTGTCCCGGCGCATCGAACTGGACGGTCCCGACGACGAGTTGAAGGAGCTCTCGGACACCTTCGACGAGATGCTGGACCGCCTGGAGCGGGCCTTCACCGCCCAGCAGCGGTTCGTCGGCAACGCCTCGCACGAGCTGCGCACACCGCTGGCGATCAACCGCACGCTCCTGGAGGTGCAGCTCTCCGACCCGGCGGCGCCGCCGGAGCTCCATCAGCTCGGCAAGACGCTGCTCGCCACCAACGAGCGCAGCGAGCAGCTCGTGGAGGGCCTGCTGCTGCTCGCCCGCAGCGACAACCAGATCGTGGAGCGCAAGCCGGTGGACCTCGCCGAGGTCGCCAACCGCGCCGTCGACCAGGTGCGGTCGGAGGCCGACGCCAAGGGCGTGGAGATCCGCGGGGAGCGGGGCCTGGCCATCGTGCAGGGCAACGGCGTCCTCCTGGAGCGGATCGCCCTGAACCTCGTACAGAACGCCGTCAGGTACAACGTGAAGGAGGACGGCTGGGTCGAGGTCACCACGGAGGCCCAGCACGGTCAGGCGGTCCTGGTGGTGTCCAACACCGGACCCGTCGTCCCGGCGTACGAGATCGACAACCTCTTCGAGCCGTTCCGGCGGCTGCGGACGGAGCGCACGGGCAGCGACAAGGGCGTCGGACTCGGCCTGTCGATCGCCCGGTCGGTGGCGCGGGCCCACGGGGGCCGTATCATCGCGGAGCCGCGCGAGGGGGGTGGGCTCGTGATGCGAGTCACCCTGCCCCTCTGAGATGCTGCCGCGGACGCGCCGCGATGTTCGCTTTGCGCTGAATTTTCGGGACCTGATCCTGGAGATTTCATGTGTGATCGATCACAGGGGCGAATTTTCGGCCATCTACTCTCCGTGATCGTGAAAGTCGTTGGAAAGCCGGGAAAATCCGGGTTTTCGGGGGTCTTGATCACGGGAAGTACACGGGGTGGCGCCTGTGAAGTGCAACATTCGGACCGTGTACGGTCCCGATCGCCATCCAAACCGATCGCCTCTTCAGGGGTGCGGTTGGGTGTCGATTGAGTAACAGACCTTGATGTGAGGCAAAATCTCCGCCTCAGGTCGGGCACAAGTCCGGCCTCTCACGCGTTACGTGCGCTGAGACACCGCAGACACCCAGAGGGGGAGAGCGACATGGCAACGGACTACGACACCCCACGTAAGACCGACGATGACGTCAATGAGGACAGCATCGAGGAGCTGAAGGCTCGGCGTAACGACAAGTCGACCTCGGCGGTCGACGTCGACGAGTTCGAGGCCGCAGAGGGCCTTGAGCTGCCCGGCGCGGACCTTTCCAACGAGGAGCTCGCCGTTCGGGTGCTCCCGAAGCAGCAGGACGAGTTCACCTGCATGAGCTGCTTCCTGGTGCACCACCGCAGCCAGCTGGCCAGGGAGAAGAACGGCCAGCCGATCTGCCGCGACTGCGACTAGGGCAGGGTCGGCCGTGACCGGCTCGACCCCGCCCAGGAAGCGCCGCTTCCGCAAGCGCGGGGCGGACGAAGGAATCGCCGTCTTCGACGGCGTACGTGACGACGAGCGGGGCTCTTCCCCCACAGGAACGGCCTCGCTCGAACCGACGAACGCCATCGAGGTGGCACACGACGAGGCGGCGGCCGACAAGGCGTCCAGGACCAGGACCGATACGTCCAAGGGCCGCCGCGTTGCCGCCGTCACCGGCGGAGTCATGGCGGGCGTGCGCAAGAGCGGGCGCGGCGCCAAGGCCGGCATCGGCTATCTCGCCGACCGGATCATGGAGAACGCCCCGCGGATCCCGATCCGCGATCTGGGCACCCTCCGCAAGCAGTTCCCGGGCCTTGGCCCCGAGCAGCTCGCGGACAAACTCATCGCCGGCGCGGCCAACGCGACCTCCACGGTCGGGGCCGGAGTCGGCGCTGCGGCGATGCTGCCCATGCCGCCCGCGATGCCCGCGGAGCTGGCCGCCGAGATCACCGGCGTGGCGGCCATCGAGCTCAAGCTCGTCGCCGAACTCCACGAGGTCTACGGCTTGCGCCCGCCGGGGAACCTGAAACAGCGCAGCACCGCCTACCTCACCGCGTGGACCGAGGAGCGTGGCATCGACGTCGCGAAGCCCGCGTCGATCAACGCGGCCCTCGGCGGTCAGATGAAGCGCGAACTGCGCCAGCAGATCATGAAGCGCATGGTGCGGAACCTGCCGAACCTGATGCCTTTCATGGTGGGCGCCGCGGTCGGGGCGGTCATGAACCGCCGTGACACCAAGAAGCTGGCTGAGCGGGTCCGTGCGGACCTGCGGAAGTCGCAGGTGCCCTGGGACGCCCTGCCCGAGCTGCCGCCCCTGGAGAGGCCGGAGAGGCCTTTGGACCCCCTGCACCCGGACGGGCTGCCCAAGGAGCTGGGGTACTGACGCGTGAGGCCCCCGCGAGGGCCTCAGGCCGCCCCTACGAAGCCCGTTACGAAGTCCGTACGGCCGTCAGCGCCGCCGCAAGACCCTCGGGGTCCCTCGTCGACACGTACACGTACGGGGTCGGGTCCTGCGGGTCCGTGATCTCCACGCGCAGCGCCGTCGGGATGTAGGCGCGCAGCAGCATGAAGGCGCGCGGGTCGGCCTTCTGGCCGCGCCAGGCGCGCGCCTCTTCCGGGTCGAGCACCTGGGGCTCGCCCAGGGCGGACACCGGGATCTTCGCGTCGCCGACGACCAGGGAGTCGGCCATCACGCGGATGCGGGGAGAGCCGTACGAACTGGTCACGACCGCGGCGACCGCCGTCCCTGCAACCAGGCCGCCGAGCAGCGGCAGGGTGCCGAAGGGGAGCATGATCAGGGCCATCGCGATGCCGACCAGGAGCGAGACAAGCCACCAGGAACGGGGAGCCGTCAGGCGTTCTTCGTAAGGCTGCATGTTCCCCAGCTTGGCACGATGAGCTGAGTCACTGGACTCGCGGGTAAGGTCTGCGGCTGTGAGTGGTACTTCAGCAGCTCTGACGCCCCCGGCCGACGCCATAGCGCCCGTCCGTCACCCCGACGCGCCCGCCCCCGGTGAGCTCATCGGAGCCCATTACGAACACTGTTTCGGCTGCGGCGAAGGGCAGGCCCACGGGCTGCACCTGGCGGCACGTGCCGGTGAAGGCGTCCGCGTCACCGCCGAGTTCACGGTCCGGCAGGCACACCAGGGCGCGCCGGGCCTCGCCCACGGCGGCGTCCTCGCCACCGCGCTCGACGAGACGCTCGGCTCGCTGAACTGGCTGCTCCGGGTGATCGCGGTGACCGGACGGCTTGAGACCGACTTCGTACGGCCCGTTCCGGTGGACACGGTGCTCTTCCTTGAGGCCGAGGTGACCGCCGTCGCCGGCCGGAAGATCTACTCCACGGCCACCGGACGGATCGGCGGCCCCGACGGGCCCGTGGCCGTCCGCGCCGACGCACTCTTCATCGAGGTCAAGGTCGACCACTTCATCGAGAACGGCCGCCCGGAGGAGATCCGGGCCGCCATGGAAGACCCCGACCAGATCCGCCGCGTACGCGCCTTCGAGGTGAACCCGTGACCCCCGCACCCCGCCCGGAGCTCGACGTCCTGATCCGTCGCGTCGACTCCGAAGTGCCGCTGCCCGCGTACGCGCAGCCCGGTGACGCCGGGGCGGATCTACGGACCACCGAGGCGTGCGAACTCGCCCCGGGTGAGCGGGTGGTGCTGCCCACCGGGGTGTCCATCGCGCTCCCCGAGGGGTACGCGGCCTTCGTGCACCCGCGTTCCGGCCTCGCCGCCCGCTGCGGTGTCGCTCTGGTGAATGCCCCAGGGACGGTGGATGCCGGGTACCGTGGAGAGATCAAGGTGATCGTGGTGAATCTCGACCCGCGCGAGCGTGTGCGGTTCGAGCGCTTCGACCGGATTGCCCAACTGGTCGTCCAGCAGGTCGAGAAGGTGCGCTTCCGGGAGGTGGCACAGCTTCCCGACTCGGCGCGGGCCGAGGGGGGCTTCGGGTCCACCGGCGGCCATGCCGCCGTGGGCGCCGGCTCGGGTGAAAAAACGGGTGGGAATCGATACGCATCGGTCGTATCTGACCGGGAAGGACAGTGACGTGTTCGGACGTCGCAAGAAGGACAGTGCCGCCGAGGACGCGGCGGGCGAGGCCGAGCAGGTCGTCGACAGCGGCGACGCAGCGGAACCGCAGTCCGAGCGTGTGAGGCTCGAGCCCGAGCCGCGGCCCGACGGACCCTGGGACGCCTCCGAGGTCCGTGAGCCCGGCGAGGGCAGGGTGGACCTGGGCGGCCTCTTCGTACCGGGTGTCGAGGGCATGGAGCTGCGGGTGGAGGTCGCGGGTGACGCGATCGTCGCGGCGACCGTCGTGCTCCAGGACAGCGCCATCCAGCTGCAGGGCTTCGCCGCCCCCAAGAAGCAGGGCATCTGGGGCGAGGTCCGCGAGGAGATCGCTTCGGGCATCACCCAGCAGGGCGGCGTGATCGACGAGGTCGAGGGCCCCCTCGGCTGGGAGCTGCGCGCGCAGGTCCCGGTGCAGCTGCCGGACGGCACGGGCGGGGTGCAGGTCGTGCGCTTCATCGGTGTCGACGGCCCGCGGTGGTTCCTGCGCGGAGTCATCTCCGGCCAGGGTGCGGTGCAGCCGCAGGCGGCCGGGCTGCTCGAGCAGATCTTCCGGGACACGGTCGTGGTGCGCGGTGAGGGCCCGATGGCTCCCCGTGACCCGATCGTCCTGAAGCTGCCGGACGACGCGCAGATGGTCGCCGAGGGAACCGTTCAGCAGGAGCAGCAGGAGGGCTCGCGGTTCTCGGGCGGCATGGGCCAGCTCGCGCGCGGTCCTGAGATCACCGAGGTGCGCTGAGGCGCTCCGAGGGGCGCAGAGATGCGCCGGTCATGAGTTGCGAGCCGATGGGCCGCACCCCTTCACGGGGGTGCGGCCCATCGGCGTTTTCGCAGGCGGGAGGGGCGTGGCGGAGGAAGCCGTAAGAGAGTCGTCAATGGAGTGCCAAGGGCCGTAAGGGAGGCGTCAACGGCGGTCGAATCCGGCCAGGGAGGGGGTTTGCTCAAGAGGTCAGGAAACCCGAATCTCTCCTAGGAGCACACGATGGCCGACGTGGCCTTCGTCGTCACCACGATCGCGGTGTTCGCGCTGGTGGCCTCTGTCGCCAAGGGGGTGGCGAAGCTGTGACTGCCGAGAACATCGTCGGTCTTGTCGTGGCCGTCGCTCTGCTGGGCTATCTCGTTCTCGCTCTTGTGTTCCCGGAGAGGTTCTGAGTACGGATATGAGCCCTGTTCTTTCCGGTGTGCTCCAGCTGCTCGCGCTGATAGTGGCGCTGGGCCTTGCATACCGTCCGCTCGGCGATTACATGGCCAAGGTCTACGGCTCGAAGAAGCATCTTCGTGGCGAGAAGTGGATCTACAAGGCCATCGGCGCCAATCCCGACACCGAGATGCGCTGGCCGGCGTATCTGCGCGGAGTGCTCGCCTTCTCCGCGGTCGGCGTGCTCTTCCTCTATCTGCTGCAGCGGCTGCAAGGTTCGCTACCTGGATCGCTGGGCTTCAAGTCGATCGATCCGGACCAGGCATTCAACACCGCCGCCTCTTTCGTGGCGAACACCAACTGGCAGTCGTACTCAGGCGAACAGGCCATGGGCCACGTCGTGCAGACCGGTGGTCTGGCGGTGCAGAACTTCGTGTCGGCCGCCGTGGGCATTGCGGTCGCCGTCGCGCTGGTGCGGGGCTTCGCCCGTTCCCGTACGGGGGAGTTGGGCAACTTCTGGGCCGACCTGGTGCGTGGTGTCGTACGCATTCTGATCCCGATCGCGGTGATCGGCGCGATCGTGCTGGTGGCCTGTGGCGCGATCCAGAACTTCTCCGGCATTCATGAGGTCGGGCAGTTCACGGGCGGCAGCCAGGAGTGGAACGGCGGGGTGGTGGCCTCGCAGGAGGTCATCAAGGAGCTGGGCACCAACGGTGGCGGTTACTTCAACGCCAACTCGGCCCATCCCTTTGAGAATCCCAACGCCTTCTCGAACCTCTTCGAGGTGTTCTTGATCCTGGTGATCCCCTTCGCGTTGACGCGGACCTTCGGCAAGATGGTCGGCAGTGTGAAGCAGGGATACGCGATTCTCGCCACGATGGCGACAATCTGGATCGGCTTCACCGCGTTGATGATGTGGACCGAATTCCACCACGGCGGCCCGGCGTTCGATGTCGCGGGCGGGGCCCTGGAGGGCAAGGAGACGCGGTTCGGGATCGGTGGTTCGGCGATCTTCTCGGTGGCCACGACGCTGACCTCGACGGGCGCGGTCAACTCCTTCCACTCGTCGAACACAGGTTTCGGTGGCGGACTGGATCTGCTGGGCATGCAGTTGGGCGAGATCGCGCCCGGTGGTACGGGTTCTGGTCTCTACGGCATGCTGATCATGGCGATCATCGCGGTGTTCATCGCGGGTCTGATGGTCGGTCGTACGCCGGAGTACCTGGGCAAGAAGATCGGCACCCGTGAGATCAAGCTGGCGGCCTGCTACATCCTGATCACGCCCGCTCTGGTGCTCGGGTTCACGGCGGTGTCGATGGCGCTGCCGACGCCGAAGGACTCGATGCTGAATTCCGGGGCGCATGGTTTCTCGGAGATTCTGTACGCGTTCACGTCCGGGGCGAACAACAACGGTTCGGCCTTCGCGGGGCTGAGCGCGGACACCAACTGGTTCAACACCACGATCGGGCTTGCGATGCTGCTCGGCCGGTTCCTGCCGATGGTGTTCGTGCTCGCGCTTGCGGGTTCGCTGGCCGAGCAGAAGCCGGTTCCGGAGACGGCGGGCACGCTGCGTACCGAAAAGCCGCTGTTCACCGGGTTGTTGGTCGGCACCATCATGATCATCACCGGTCTGACCTACTTCCCCGCACTGGCCCTTGGGCCATTGGCCGAGGGGCTCGCGTCATGACCACCGACATAGAGAAGCAAGAGGAGCCCGGCTCCATGTCCACCGCTACTCCCACCCGTGCACCGCACCAGGACCTGCCCGGCGGGCACAAGGACGGTGGCGGCCGGGTCGGCGGGGGTCTGTTCGACCCCAAGCAGCTGCTGAAGTCCTTCCCGGACGCGATGAAGAAGCTCGACCCGCGGGTGATGGTCAAGTCGCCCGTCATGTTCGTCGTCCTGATCGGCTCGGTGATCACCACCGTGCTCGCGGTCAAGGACCCGGGCGACTGGTTCGGCTGGGCGATCGCGGTGTGGCTCTGGCTGACCACGATCTTCGCCAACCTGGCGGAGGCGGTGGCCGAGGGCCGCGGCAAGGCGCAGGCCGACACCTTGCGCAAGGCCAAGACCGACACCGTCGCGCGCCGCCTCAACGGCAGCACCGAAGAGTCGGTGCCGGGCACGGAGCTGCGCATCGGCGATCTGGTGGTCTGCGAGGCGGGCGATGTGATCCCCGGCGACGGTGACGTCGTCGAGGGAGTCGCGAGCGTCGACGAGTCGGCGATCACCGGTGAATCGGCCCCGGTCATCCGGGAGTCGGGCGGTGACCGGTCCGCCGTCACGGGCGGCACGAAGGTGCTCTCGGACCGCATCGTCATCAAGATCACGACGAAGCCCGGCGAGACGTTCATCGACCGCATGATCAACCTGGTCGAGGGCGCCGCCCGGCAGAAGACGCCCAACGAGATCGCGCTGAACATCCTTCTCGCGTCCCTCACGATCGTCTTCCTGCTCGCCGTCGTGACGCTCCAGCCGTTCGCCGTGTACGCCGGTGCCGAGCAGTCCATGATCGTGCTGGCCGCGCTCCTGGTGTGCCTCATTCCGACGACAATCGGTGCGCTGCTCTCGGCGATCGGCATCGCCGGCATGGACCGTCTGGTCCAGCGCAATGTCCTTGCCATGTCCGGCAGGGCGGTCGAGGCCGCCGGTGACGTCTCGACGCTGCTCCTGGACAAGACCGGCACCATCACGCTGGGCAACCGGCAGGCGTCCGAGTTCGTGCCGGTGCGCGGCACCACGGCCGCCGAGCTCGCGGACGCCGCCCAGCTCTCGTCGCTGGCCGACGAGACGCCCGAGGGCCGCTCCATCGTCGTACTGGCGAAGGAGAAGTACGGGCTTCGCGAGCGGCACCAGGGTGAGTTGGAGGGGGCCGAGTGGGTCGCCTTCACCGCGCAGACCCGGATGTCCGGTGTGGACCTCGTCGAGAACGGGGCCGGGCGCAAGGTCCGCAAGGGCGCGACCGGTTCGGTCGTCGCCTGGGTCACCGAGAACGGCGGCACCGTCTCCGACGACGCCCAGGAGCTGACCGACACGATCTCGCAGGCCGGTGGCACGCCACTCCTTGTCGCCGCCAAGGACGAGAAGGGGGCGCGGGTCCTCGGTGTCATCCACCTGAAGGATGTCGTCAAGGAGGGCATGCGGGAGCGGTTCGACGAGCTGCGGCGCATGGGCATCAAGACGGTCATGATCACGGGTGACAACCCGCTGACCGCCAAGGCGATCGCGGACGAGGCGGGCGTGGACGACTTCCTCGCCGAAGCCACGCCCGAGGACAAGATGGCGCTGATCAAGCGCGAGCAGGCCGGTGGCAAGCTCGTCGCGATGACCGGTGACGGCACCAATGACGCGCCCGCGCTCGCGCAGGCCGATGTGGGTGTGGCGATGAACACCGGGACCTCGGCCGCCAAGGAGGCCGGGAACATGGTGGACCTGGACTCCAACCCCACCAAGCTGATCGAGATCGTGGAGATCGGCAAGCAACTGCTGATCACCCGGGGTGCGTTGACGACGTTCTCGATCGCCAACGACGTCGCGAAGTACTTCGCGATCATCCCGGCCATGTTCGCCGTGGTCTATCCGGGCCTGGACAAGCTCAACATCATGAACCTGTCCTCTCCGGAGTCGGCCATCCTGTCGGCCGTCATCTTCAACGCGCTAATCATCATCGCCCTTGTGCCGCTGGCCCTGAAGGGCGTGCAGTACCGGCCGATGAGCGCGGACAAGATGCTGCGGCGCAACCTCGGCATCTATGGGCTCGGCGGTCTCATCGCCCCGTTCATCGGCATCAAGATCATCGACCTCGTCATCTCCCTCATCCCCGGGCTGTAATTTCTTGAAAGCGTGTTGATCACCATGAACAACTCGGTAGGAAACACCGGCCGGTTGCTGTGGGCGGGCCTGCGGGCCCTGCTCGTCCTGACCGTGATCTGCGGCGTCATCTACCCGCTCGCCGTCACCGGGATCGCCCAGGCCCTGTTCAACGACAAGGCCAACGGCTCGGAGATCAAGAGCGAGGGCAAGGTCGTCGGCTCCGAACTCATCGGCCAGCGTTACGACTTGCCCCTGAAGAAGGGCCAGGAGACGGCCGAGCCGGACCTCAAGTGGTTCCAGCCGCGGCCCTCCAACGGCCTGGGCGAGAACAGCGTCAACACGCAGTACCAGTTGATCCTGTCCGGCGCCACCAATCTCGCCGGTGACAACAAGGACCTGATCAAGCAGGTGAAGGACGCGCAGGCGGCCGTCGTCAAGGACAACTCCACGGCCGACTTCAAGGTCAAGCCATCGGATGTGCCGGCCGAGGCGGTCACCTCGTCCGGCTCGGGTCTGGACCCGCACATCTCCCCGGACTACGCCGATCTTCAGGTGCACCGCATCGCGGAGAAGAACCACCTGGGCGTCGCGCAGGTCCAGAAGCTGGTCGACGAGCATGTCGACGGGCGGATCCTCGGCTTCATGGGCGAGCCGCGCGTCAATGTTCTCCAGCTCAACGTCGCGCTCAAGGAGCTTGTCGCTGACAAGAACTGACGTCGGCTCAACTCCTGACGTCAGCTCAACTCCTGACGTCGACTCAATTCCCGTGTGGCTCGCGGCGATCCGGTCTGTCCGGACCGTTGCGAGCCACATTTGCGTACGTCCATACTGTGCCGGTCACGCGGGGGGAGACCGGTGCGGTGAGTGGACGGCGCGTGCCCGCGGCGGTGCGGAGCGGCCGGTATCACGGGATGGTGCTCGGGGCCGCCGGTCTTGCCGTCCTCCTTGCTGCCACGGTGCTCGCCGCGCTCGCCGCGTTGACCGAGAAGGCGGTCGAGGGCGGGGTGCGGCAGCGGCTCGCCGCGGACCGGGAGGCCGTCGTCGAGGTGGCCGGGCGCTACCGGTCCGATCATGTGCGGCAGTGGGACGCGGACGTGCGGGCCGCGGTCGGGCGCACCTATGGCGACGTACCTCATCGGACCCGTCTAGCGCTGCGGGCGCCCGCGGCGCGCAACGACGAGCTCGCCGTGACCGAGGCCGCGGGGCGCCGCCGCGAGGACGCCACGGTGTCCGTGGTCGCGCTGGAAGGGGCGCGGCGCCATGCCGACCTGGTGGCGGGACGGTGGCCGCGCGGCGGCTCTGCGGGCTCCTCGGGCTCTGCGGGCTCCTCTGGCTCCTCAGGTTCCTCAGCTTCCTCTGGCTCCTCAGGTTCCGGCCCCGAGGTCATGGAGACCGTCCTGACCAAGGCGTTTGCGGCGGAACTCGCGGTGCGGACCGGTGACGAGCTGCGCGTGAGCGGCGCCGGTGGGCGGCCGGTGCGGATGCGGGTGGTCGGGCTCTACGCGACCGAGGGGCACGGGCCCGCGCTGTGGGCCGGCCTGAGCAGCACGTTCGGGACGGCCGACTCCATCGCCCTTGTGCCGCGCGGTGTGTTCACGGCGCGGCCGGCGCTCGCGAAGGACGCAGCGGCGCTGTGGCTCGGCGTGCCCGATGTGCGGGGGCTGCGGCTCGGTGACATCGACCCCTTGGGGGAGCGCGCCCGGAAGTTCGGCGGCAGCGATGCCTCCCTGTCGGTGCTGCGGGGGAAGGGGCCCGCGGGCGATCTGACCGTGTCGGCGGGGCTGCGCAGGGCCGTGGACCGGCTGACGACGCCCATCGCCGTGGCCCGCGCCGGTCTTTACGTCCCGGCCACGCTCCTTGCCGCCCTCGCGGTCGCGGCCCTCGTGCTCACCGGGCGCCAGCTCTCCGAACACCGGCGCCCGGAGCTGGCGTTGCTCGCCGCAAGGGGTGCGGGGACGCGGCGGCTCGTGGTGTCGGCCGGAGTGCAGTGGGCGGCGATCGCCCTGCCGATGGGGGTCGCCGCGCCCTTCCTCGCCGGGCCGCTGCTGCGGCTGCTCGCAGGGGCCGGGCTGCTGGACGGTGACGTACCGGACACGGCCGCGATCACCGCCGGATGGGTGGCCGCCGGGCTCGCCGTCCTGGTGCACGGGGCCGCGGTGCTGCTGCCCACGGCGCGGGCGGTGCGGGACCGGCGGGCGGTGAGCCGGCTCCGGCTGCGGGTGGGGAGGTTCGCGGGGGCGCAGCGGGTCGGGGCCGATGGGGCGCTGGCGGCGGTAGCGGTCCTCGGGTGGCTGCAGCTGCGGCAGTACCGCTCACCGGTGACCGGCGGCAGCGTCGACCCGGTGCTCGTCTTCGCGCCCGTGGTGATGACCACCGCGGCCGCGCTCCTTGTGCTGCGGCTGCTGCCCCTGCTCACGCGGGCCATCGACCCGCTGGCCCGGCGCGGCAAGGGACTTGTGCTGCCGCTCGGCGGGTGGCAGATCGGGCGGCGGGCTGCCCGGCACGCGGGGCCCGCCCTGGTGGTGACGCTGGCCCTGGCCGTCGCGGGGCTGAGCAGCACCGCCTTGGCCATTCTCGACCGGGGGGACCAGGACCAGGCCGCCTTCCAGGTGGGCGCCGACCTGCGGATCGAGCCGGGCGAGGGCGTGCCGTCCGGGGAGCGGCGCGTGACGTACGGCGCGCTGCCCGGGGTCACCGCGGTCACTCCCGTGGTGACCACGGAGGGCTATGCGGGGCAGGACGCGGTGGCCGTCACGGGGATCAACACCGGGCGTGGTCCGGTGCCTTCGCTGCGGGGCGATCTCGCGGACCGGCCCCTGCGGGAGCTTGTCGCGCCGCTGGGGAAGGGGATTCCGTCGCATGGGCTTCCGGTTGCCCGTTCCGAGGGCCGGCTCCCGCTCCGGGTGGGGCTTTCGGCCGATGGGCCGGGTCGCGCCGTGCCCGTGCGGCTCACCGTCTTCTTCGAGGACGACGACGGTCTGGTCCACTCAAGTGCCGCTCTTCTTAAAGAAGGTGGCTCCAGGACGCTTCCCTTGAAGGTGCCGGTACGCAGTGGCGGCGTACGGATCTTGCAGATCGACCTGAGCATGGTGGGCGAGACGGTGCGGCGCACCTACCGGCTCCGCGTCGACCGGGTGCCCGGTCTCACCCGGGCGGCTCGCTGGCACGACCTGCGTGCGGACGCGCCCGACCGGTACGGGGCGGGGTGTCCCGGGGCCGAGAAGCCGCGCGGGGTGGTGGGCGAGGCGCCGGGCCCGGTCCTTTGCGCGGACCGGGCCGGCGAGGGGGCTGGCGTGCTGCTCGACGCGGTGCTCCGGGGGCCCGATACGCGGCTCAAGTACCCGACGCGGAGCGTCCGCCTCGGCACCGACAGCGCCAAAGGGCGCCCTGCCGCGCCAGCGCTCGCCGATCGTGCGCTGCTCGACTCGGGGGCGGTGCGGGTCGGGGACACGGTGACGGTGCGGCGGAGCACGGGTGGCGATGCGCGGCTGAAGATCGTCGGGCGGATCGCGGCGGTGCCGGGCCTCGCGCGTGACCGGCCCCGACTGCTCGCCGACTCGCGGGCCATGGCCGCCCAGTTGGTGCTGAGCGGGGCGCTGCCGGGGTCGGAGAGCATGTGGTGGGCGGGGGCGGAGCGGGGTCACGCCACTGCCGCGTGGGAGGCGGTGCGGGACGAGCCGCGCCTCGGCACGGCCGTGGACGTGCCCCACGCGCGCGTGGAGCTCGCCGAGGACCCCTTGCGGCGTGGGGCGCGGGCGGGGCTCGTGCTGTGCCTGGCGCTGGCACCGGCGTTCGCCGTCATCGCCTTCACCCTGCACACGGTGCTCTCGGCACGGGCCAGAGGACGGGAGTTCGCGTTGCTGAGGGCCTTGGGCGTACGTCGGGGCCAGCTCGCCGCATACCTCTGGACGGAGCAGCTGACGCTGGCCGGCGCGGCAGCGATCCTGGGCACGGCTCTCGGAGCGGGCCTAGCCGCGCTGATCATGCCGGTGGTGACGGTGGACGCGGAGGGCGCCCCGGTCTTCCCCGGCCTGCTCACGGAGGTTCCGTGGGGCCGGGTCGGCCTGGCGGCGGCGGGCGTGACGGCGGTGATCTGCGCGGTGGTGAGCGGGGCGGCACGGGTGGTGGCACGGGTGGATCTGGGGCGGGTGCTGCGGGCGGGGGAGGACGTGTGAAGGACGGCTGGGGTGGGGGAGTTGGGGCTGTTCGGGTGTCTCGCGGGGGTTGTGGCTGTGCTCGGCGGGGGCGTGTGCGGGGTGGCCCGGGTGGTGGCGCGGGTGATTTGGGCTGGGTGTTGCGGGCGCGGGAGGACGTGTGAAGGGCCGGGGGTGCGGGGAGTTGGGGCAGAAGCGCTGGCGGGCGCGGACTGGGCGTGGTGGCGTGTGAAGTGGCTGGTGCGGGGGGAGTTCGCGCTGCTCGGATGTCTTGCGGTGCTTGTGGCTGTGCCCGGTGGGGTCGTTGTGGCCGGGCCGGGGGTGCTTGAGCGGTTGTCCGGGGGTGTCGGGGGCCTGTTGGCGTCGCGCGGGTGGTGCCGACGGGTGCGGGCTTGGCGTGGTGGCATATGAAGCGGCTGGTGCAGGGGGAGCTGATGCTGTTCGGGCGTCTCGCGGTGGTTGTGGCCGTGCTCGTCGGGGTTGTGGTGGCCGGGCGCGGGATGTTTGAGGGGGCGTCCGGAGGTGCGTTCGTGTCGCGTCGGCGGTGTCGGTGGGCGCCAGCTCTGCGTGGTGGCGTATGAAGCGGTCGGTGCGGGGGGAGTTGACGCTGCTCGGATGTCTCGCGGTGCTTGTCGCCGTGCTCAGTGGGGTCGTTGTGGCCGGGCCGGGGATGCTCGAGCGGTCCTCCGGGGACGCGTTGGCGGCGCGGCTCGAGCAGGAGCAGCGGGACGCGCCCGGGATCACGCACCGGATGCGGTTCGATCCGGAGGTGGAGCGGCCCGGTGAGACGAGTGTGCTGGGTGCCGATCTTGGGCGGTTTTCGACCCTCATCGAGAATGCCGCTCCCGCCGCCCTGCGGGGTGACCTCGTCCGCGACTCCACCCGGATCGCGCTGCCCGGTGTGCGGACCGGCGAGGGGACCACTCTGTCGTTGCTGTATGCCTCCGACGCGCCGCCCGCCGCCGCCTACGCCGCAGGGCGGCCCCCACGCGCGCGTGGCGGCGTGGTCGAGATCGCCGTCTCCACCCGCACCCGTGACGCGCTGAAGCTGCGGCTCGGGCAGGAACTCCGGCTCGGGCCCGGCGCGTTGGAGAACGTGGACGCACCGGCACGGGTGGTCGGGTTCTTCGCCGCCGATGACGGGCGGCGGCTCTGGCGCGAGCAGCCGCTGCTCGCGCGCACGGCACGGGATCCGCGCGGCGGGGCCGACGACGCGGTGCGGTATGCCGGCGCACTCCTCGCGCCGCGCGGCGTCGAAGTGCTGCAGAACCAGTCGCGCGCCGAGCTCACCGTGGTCTGGGGCATGCGGCTCGACCCCGGCGCGGACGCCGCCCGCTTCGTCGGCGATCAGGGGCAGCGCGACTTCGAGCGCCTCATGTTCCGCTATCCGGAGTCCGTGCAGGGCGTCACCTGTGACTTCGGGACGTACGGCGGCATGGCCTGCGCCCTCGGCTCGCATCCGGCCACCGAGGTGGAGACCGCGACCCAACTGCCGGACACCCTGGACGAGTTCCAGCGGCAGTGGCGCCAGGGGAGTGTCGTGATCTCCTTCGCGCTCGCCTCGGTGACAGCGGTGGGCCTTGCCGCCGTCGTGGTCGCCTCTCTGCTCTCCGTACGCCGTCGGCTTGACGTTCATCGGCTGCAACGCGCGCGTGGAGCGTCGGCCTCGGGGATCGCCCTGGGGCGCGCGCTGTGGACCGCGCCGGCCGTGGTGCTGGGGTTCGTGGCCGGCTGCGCGGGCGCCTCGCTGCTGCCGGGTGCGGCGTCCGCGTCGTCTGCGGCGTCCACTGCGTCCGCGTCGGCCGCGTACGGGCGTGGGGTGCTTGTCGCGCTGTGCGCCTGGCTGTTGCTGCCCCTGCTCACATGGTGGGCCGTGCGGGACCGGGCCCTCCTTCGGGACAGGGGATCCGGTGGCGGCCGCCGTGCCGTCGCCGAGGCGGGTGTGCTGGTGGTCGCGGCGGGGGGTGTCCTCGCGCTGCGGGCCCGTGGCACCACGGGCGGCTCGGGAGACGATCCGCTGCTGGCCGCCGTGCCCGTGCTGCTCGGGCTCGCCACGGTGGTGGTGCTCGTGCGCCTCTACCCCCTGCCGGTACGCCTTGTCGCGCGCTGGTCGGCCCGGTGGCGCGGAGCCGTGGTCCTCATCGCGCTGTCCCGTGCCGCCAAGGAGGCCCCCGCCCGGGCGCTCGCGCTGCTCGTCCTGGTCGTGACGCTCGCCGGTGCCGTGTTCGGCGGTCTGGTCACCGGGACGCTGACGGAGGGGCGGCGGGACGCGGCCGCCTGGCGGGTGGGTGCCGATGCCTCCTTCCTGGGGGCCGGGCGTGACCCCGAGACCGCGGAGCGCCTGGCACGCGCGCGTGGGGTGCGGGAGACGGTGACGGTGCGGCAGCTGCGGGTCGACCCGATGAGCGGGACGGACGGCGGGCGGTACGGGATCGCGAGCCTGGTCGGCGTCGACGGCCTGAAACTGCGCTCAGCGGCGGGGAGTTCACCAGCGGCCCGCGCGCTCATCGGCGCGGGCATCAGCGGGGGCGGTGGCAGCCGTGACATCCGGGTGCTCGCCGACGCCGCCGACGCGGGCGACGTACTCACCGTCACCGTGCACGGCAAGGAGCGGCGTCTGCGCGTCGTGGGCCCCCTGCCCGACGCGGTGCGGAGCGACCCCGCCCTCGGCCCCGTACGCGACGGCACCGAGGGCAGCGAACGACTCCTGCTCGCCGACAACCGGGACCTCGAGGCCTTCGAAGCGAGCGAGTTCGAGGAGTCCGCCCTGCTCCTGTACGGGCCACGCCTGGACCCGGACCGGCTGCGTTCCGTCGTCCCGCGCACCGCGCCGGGCATCGGCGCCGGGGAGCTGCGGATCCGTGCCGAGGAGCAGGCCGAGGCCGACGAGGACGGCCTGATCGCGGCGGTGACCGCCGCGCACACCGCGTGCACCGCCGTGGCCGTGCTCCTCGCGCTGCTCGCTCTCGTACTCGAACTCCTGCTGTCCGCCCCCGCACGCGGCAGCACCGCAGCCCGGCTGCGCACGCTCGGCCTGGGCGGCCGCGGAGTCGCCGGACTGCATCTGCTCCAGCTCATTCCGCTGGTCCTCGCGGCAGTGGCGGGCGGCGTCACGCTCGGCCTCACCCTGCCCGAGCTGCTCGGACCCGCCCTCGACCTGCGGGAGTTCACCGGCGGGCCCACCGCGCCCGCCCTGCGGACCGACGCGCTGTTCACCGCGGTGCCGGCCGCCGGGGCCATCGCCCTGGTGGCGGCCGCGGTGGGCGTGGAGACATGGCTCGGACGGCGACGGGGCCTCGGCGCCGTCCTGCGACTGGGGAGGAACGATGACTGAACTCGCCGACCTGGAGGCACGGGCGACCGCCGCGCGCCGCCCCGCCGGTGACGAAGGTCTGGTCGTCTGCGACAACCTCGTACGCGTCTATCGCACCGACGCGGTGGAGGTGCAGGCGCTCCAGGGGCTCGACCTGGTGGTCCGGGAAGGGGAGTGCGTGGCCCTCGTGGGCGCGTCGGGCTCCGGCAAGTCCACCCTTCTGTCGATCCTCTCGGGGCTCGATCTGCCGACCGCGGGACGGGCGAGCGTCGCCGGCCACGACCTGCTCGCCATGGGCCGCCGCGAACGCCTCGGCTATCGCAGGAAGACCGTCGGCTTCGTCTGGCAGCAGACCGGGCGCAACCTCCTCCCGTACCTCACCGCCCTGGAGAACGTCGCGCTGCCGATGAAGTACGCGCGCGTGCCCCGTCGCGAGCGGACGGCGCGGGCCGCCGAACTGCTCGGCGTGCTCGGCGTCGCGCACTGCCGCGACCGGCGCCCCGCCGAGCTGTCCGGCGGCGAGCAGCAGCGGATCGCCGTCGCGGTCGCCACCGCCAACGCGCCGCGCGTCCTGCTGGCCGACGAGCCCACCGGAGAGCTGGACACGGCCGGCGGCGAGGAGGTGTTCGCAGCGCTGCGCCGCGCCAACGAGGAGCTCGGCGCGACCGTCCTGGTCGTCACGCACGACCCGCTGGTCTCCGGGCAGGTCCGCCGCACCGTGCGCATCCGGGACGGTCGTACGTCTACGGAGACGCTGCGTGAACAGGGCGGCGCGGGAGAGGAGTTCACGGTTCTGGACCGGGCGGGGCGGTTGCAGCTGCCGCGGGAGTACGTCGAGCGCTATGGGCTGCAGGGGCGGGTGCGGCTCACGGAGGAGACGGACCACATCGGGGTCTGGGGTGACTTCACGCCTTGACGGAAGGCTGGTCCGTACCTATGGTCTCGGGCCAACACGCGTGTTCAGAAAGGCACTTGAAGTTCACATACGAGAATGGATGGCCCTTCGCATGGCCGACACCCCCACACCCGTGCGTCACCGCCGCAGACGTCGCACCACCGTCCTCGCGACCGTCGCCTCCGTAGTGACCGCCTTGGTCGCCACCGCCCTCGCCTGGCCCGGCGCCGAGCGCGCCGACGCCGCGCCCAGCACCTTCGCCCACCCCGGAGTCACCGTCTCCCGCGGCCAGTTGGACTTCACCAGGGAGAAGGTCAACGCGGGCGCCCAGCCCTGGAAGGGCGCCTACGACCAGATGATGGGGAGCAAGTACGCCTCCCTGTCGCGCACGCCCAAGCCCCGCGCGGTCGTCGAGTGCGGCTCCTACTCGGACCCCAACTACGGCTGCACCGACGAGCGCGAGGACGCGATAGCCGCGTACACCACCGCTCTCGCCTGGTACATCACCCGCGACGAGCGCTACGCGAAGAAGTCCATCGAGCTGATGGACGCCTGGTCCGGCACCATCAAGGACCACACCAACAGCAACGCCCCGCTGCAGACCGGCTGGGCCGGCTCGTCCTGGCCCAGGGCCGCCGAGATCATCAAGCACACGTACAGCGGCAGTTGGGGCAACTCGGGCCGGTTCGCGACGATGCTGCGCAACGTCTATCTGCCCGAGATCATCAACGGCTCCAACTCCAACGGGAACTGGGAGCTGTCGATGATGGAGGCCGCCATCGGCATCTCCGTCTTCATCGAGGACAAGGGGTCGTACGACAAGGCGATGGCCAAGTTCCGTACGCGTACGGCCGCCTACGTCTATCTCGCCTCCGACGGCGACCTGCCCAAGACCGTGCCCAGCCAGAACCTGGACACCCGCGCGAAGATCGTCAAGTACTGGCAGGGGCAGGGCACCTTCGTCACCGGGCTCACCCAGGAGACCTGCCGCGACTTCACGCACACCGGGTACGGACTCTCGGCCATCTCGCACGTCGCCGAGACCAGCCGCATCCAGGGCGACGACCTCTACAAGACCGACGTGGGCGAGCGGCTGCGGCAGGGGCTCGGCTTCCAGGCCAAGTACGAGCTGGGCGAGGCACCGCCGAGCTGGCTCTGCGGGGGCTCGGTGGACCGGGGGCTCGGCCCCGTCACGGAGGTCGGCTACAACGCCCTGCACGGCCGCATGGGGCTGCCGATGACCAACACCCAGAAGCTCACGGAGCAGAAGCGCCCCGCGGGGTCCAACAACCTCTTCGTCGCCTGGGAGACCCTCACCCACGCGGACAACCCGAGCTGATCCGGCCCTTGTTGGGCCGGGCGTACGGTGACCATACTGGCGCCCGGCCCAACAGGACCGTACGGGGGAGTGTGCATGACGCAGGACGCGGTCGTCGTCGAGGATCTGCATCGGTCGTACGGCACCGGAGCGGCCGCCGTGCACGCCCTGCGCGGCGTCTCCTTCACCGTCCCGCGCGGCGAACTGGTCGCCCTGAAGGGCCGGTCGGGGTCCGGCAAGACGACGCTGCTCAACCTCGTCGGCGGGCTCGACACCCCGGACGCGGGGAAGATCACCGTCGAGGGTCTCGAACTCGCGGGCCTCGGCGAGGACGGGCTCCTGGAGCTGCGGCGCGACCGCGTCGGCTTCATCTTCCAGTCCTTCGGACTCATCCCGATCCTCAGCGCTGCCGAGAACGTCGGCGTGCCCCTGCGGCTCAAGAAGACCGATCCACGCGCGCGTGAAGAGCGGGTCGAGCTCCTGCTCGCCCTCGTCGGGCTCGCCGACCACGCAGGGCAGCGGCCGGGCGAGCTCTCCGGAGGGCAGCAGCAGCGCGTGGCGATCGCCCGCGCGCTAGCCAACAAGCCGTCCCTCCTGATCGCCGACGAACCCACCGGACAGCTCGACGCGGAGACCGGTCTCGCCGTGATGGAGCTGCTGCGCGCCGTCGTCCGCAGCGAGGGCGTCACCGCCCTGGTCGCCACCCACGACACGGCGCTGCTCGACCTCGCCGACCGGGTCCTGGAACTGAGCGACGGCGAGATCGTGGAGCACTGACGCCCGCCCGGCGGCTCCGACCGGCCCCCATCAGGGTTGCGTCAAGGAGCACCCGTCCGCGCACCCTCGTCCCATTTGAGGGAATTGTTGGCCGTAAGGTCGACGCTGCGTACAGAGATCGGCGCTGCGTACGGCGCAGTTTCGGGAAGACAATGGGGCCATGGCACGCGGCAAGCTTCGGATATACCTCGGTTCGGCACCGGGCGTCGGCAAGACGTACGCGATGCTCTCCGAGGCGCACCGCCGTATCGAGCGCGGCACCGACTGCGTCGTGGCCTTTGTGGAGCACCACAACCGGCCGCGCACCGAGGTGATGCTGCACGGCCTCGAACAGCTGCCCCGCAAGGAGCTGGAGTACCGCGGCACCCTCTTCACCGAGATGGACGTCGACGCCGTCCTGGAGCGGTCGCCCGCCGTCGCCCTGGTGGACGAACTCGCGCACACCAATGTGCCGGGATCGCGCAACGCCAAGCGCTGGCAGGACGTCGAGGAGCTGCTGTCGGCGGGCATCGACGTCGTGTCGACCGTGAACATCCAGCACCTGGAGTCGCTGGGCGACGTCGTCGAGTCGATCACCGGCGTACGCCAGCGCGAGACCGTGCCGGACGAGGTGGTGCGCCGGGCCGACCAGATCGAACTGGTCGACATGTCGCCCCAGGCGCTGCGTCGCCGCATGGCCCACGGCAACATCTACAAGCCCGACCGGATCGACGCCTCCCTCTCCAATTACTTCCGCCCCGGCAACCTCACCGCCCTGCGCGAACTCGCGCTCCTCTGGGTCGCCGACCGGGTCGACGAATACCTCCAGCAGTACCGGGGCGAGCACAACATCCGCTCCACCTGGCAGGCCCGCGAGCGCATCGTCGTCGGCCTCACCGGCGGCCCCGAGGGCCGCACGCTGATCCGCCGCGCGTCCCGCATGGCCGCCAAGGGCTCAGGCAGCGAGATCCTGGCCGTCTACATCGCCCGCAGCGACGGCCTGACCGCGGCGTCGCCCAAGGAACTCGCCGTCCAGCGCACCCTCGTGGAGGACCTGGGCGGCACCTTCCACCACGTCATAGGCGACGACATACCGGCCGCGCTGCTCGACTTCGCCCGCGGCGTCAACGCCACCCAGATCGTCCTCGGCTCCTCGCGCCGCAAGACCTGGCAGTACGTCTTCGGTCCTGGCGTCGGCGCGACCGTGGCCCGCGAATCGGGTCCCGACCTGGACGTCCACATCGTCACGCACGACGAGGTCGCCAAGGGGCGCGGCCTTCCCGTGGCCCGCGGGGCACGGCTCGGCCGGTCCCGGATCATCTGGGGCTGGCTTGTCGGCATCGGCGGCCCCGCGCTCCTGACGCTGCTGCTCACCCACATCGACGCCGACCTCGGCCTCGCCAACGACATGCTGCTGTTCCTGACGCTGACGGTGGCGGCGGCCCTGCTCGGCGGGATGCTGCCCGCCCTGGCGTCGGCGGCCTTCGGCTCGCTGCTCCTGAACTACTACTTCACGCCGCCGCTGCACCTGTGGACGATCTCCGACTCCAAGAACATCGTCGCGATCATCGTCTTCGTGGGCGTCGCGATCTCCGTCGCCTCCGTGGTCGACCTCGCCGCACGCCGTACCCACCAGGCCGCCAGGCTGCGCGCCGAGTCGGAGATACTCTCCTTCCTCGCCGGCAGCGTGCTGCGCGGCGAGACCTCCCTCGACGCCCTCCTGGAGCGGGTCCGCGAGACCTTCGGCATGGAGTCCGTGGCCCTCCTGGAGCGCGAGAGCGACGTCGCACCCTGGACCTGCGCGGGCAGCGTGGGGCCGCAGCCGCTGGGCCGCCCCGAGGACGCGGACGTGGACATGCCCGTCGGCGACCACATGGCGCTCGCCCTCTCCGGCCGGGTGCTGCCCGCCGAGGACCGCCGGGTGCTCGCCGCTTTCGCCGCACAGGCCGCCGTCGTCCTGGACCGCCAGCGCCTGCAGTCCGAGGCCGACCAGGCCCGCACCCTCGCCGAGGGCAACCGCATCCGCACCGCGCTGCTCGCCGCCGTCAGCCATGACCTGCGTACGCCGCTCGCGGGCATCAAGGCCGCCGTCACCTCCCTGCGCTCCGACGACGTCTCCTGGTCCGAGGAGGACCAGGCCGAGCTCCTGGAGGGCATCGAGGACGGCGCCGACCGCCTGGACCACCTGGTGGGCAACCTCCTGGACATGTCGCGCCTGCAGACCGGCACCGTCACCCCGCTGATCCGCGAGATCGACCTGGACGAGGTCGTCCCGATGGCGCTCGGCGGCGTCCCGGACGGCAGCGCGGACCTCGACATCCCCGAGACGCTGCCCATGGTCGCCGTCGACAAGGGGCTCCTGGAGCGTGCCGTGGCCAACATCGTCGAGAACGCCGTCAAGTACAGCCCCGACGCCGAACCGGTCCTGGTCTCCGCGAGCGCCCTCGGCGACCGCGTAGAGGTCCGCGTCGTCGACCGGGGCCCCGGCGTCCCGGATGCCGCCAAGGACCGCATCTTCGAGCCGTTCCAGCGCTACGGTGACGCTCCGCGCGGTGCGGGCGTCGGCCTGGGCCTCGCGGTCGCCCGCGGCTTCGTCGAGGCCATGAGCGGCACGCTCGAGGCCGAGGACACCCCGGGCGGCGGCCTCACCATGGTCCTCACCCTGCGGGCGGCGGCGGGGCGGCCGCCGGTCCACCCGGATCTCTCCGCCCAGGTCACTTCATGACCACCATTGACAAGCCCGAAAGGCAGGTACGCATGCTGCACTCTCCCGGGGGAGACCCCCGGACCCCCACGAGGGTGCTCGTGGTCGACGACGAGCCGCAGATCGTACGCGCCCTCGTGATCAACCTGAAGGCGCGCAAGTACGAGGTGGACGCCGCCCCGGACGGAGCCACCGCGCTCCAGCTCGCCGCCGCACGCCACCCCGACGTGATCGTGCTCGACCTCGGCCTGCCCGACATGGACGGGGTGGAGGTCATCCGGGGGCTGCGCGGATGGACCCGCGTACCGATCCTGGTGCTCTCCGCACGGCACAGCTCGGACGAGAAGGTCGAGGCCCTCGACGCGGGCGCCGACGACTACGTGACCAAGCCGTTCGGCATGGACGAGCTCCTGGCCCGCCTGCGCGCCTCCATCCGCAGGGCCGAGCCCGTCGGAGCGGGCGAGGGCGACGTGATGGTGGACACGGAGGACTTCACGGTCGACCTGGCCGCCAAGAAGGTCAACCGCGACGGCCGCGACGTACGCCTGACGCCCACCGAATGGCATCTGCTCGAGGTCCTGGTGCGCAACACCGGCCGCCTCGTCAGCCAGAAGCAGCTGCTCCAGGAGGTGTGGGGCCCCTCGTACGGCACGGAGACGAACTACCTGCGCGTCTACATGGCCCAGCTGCGCCGCAAGCTGGAGGCGGACCCCGCGCATCCGCGGCACTTCATCACCGAGCCGGGGATGGGTTACAGGTTCGAGCGGTGAGTCAAGGGTCGAGCCGGGACTGAGCGGGCATAAGCACAGATGAGCGCACCCATTGCGGCGCTGTCGGCGACCCCCGGTACGCTTCCTGTATGAGTGCTGTTCCTGGTTCAGAGAAGCCGGCGGGCCGTTTCCGGCGCATGCTCGACCGGCTGTCCTCCTCCCAGGAGGACCTGGAGTCGGAAGAGCTGCGTGAGGACTCCGAGACGGCCGGATGCATCCGCATCGGAGACTGTCAGGACCGCCAGATAGTGACGGTTGCTGGTACCTTGCGCACGGTCACGCTGCGGCCGCGTGCCGGGGTTCCGGCCCTGGAGGCCGAGCTCTTCGACGGCTCGGCGGCGCTGGACGTGGTGTGGCTCGGCAGGCGCTCCATCGTGGGGATAGAACCGGGGCGCAAGCTGATCGCGTCGGGCCGGATATCCATGAGCCGGGGCCGACGGGTGCTCTTCAACCCCAAGTACGAACTCAGACCCCTCGGACGGGAGTAGCCGGTGACGTCCCTCGACAAGTCGACGGACCAGGGAAGCACGGACCAGGATGCCGATTCCAGGGCCGTGACCGAGGCCGCGCTGTTCGAGGCCTTCGGCGGCGTGCGGGGCCTGGTGGAGACCGTTCTCCCCGGCCTGCTCTTCGTGACCATCTTCACGATCAACAAGGACCTGCACATGTCGGCCATCGCGGCCCTCGCGGTGTCCCTGGTGCTCGTGGCGGTCCGCCTGGTCATGAAGGACACCGTCAAGCACGCCTTCAGCGGCGTCTTCGGTGTCGCCTTCGGTGTGGTCTTCGCGATGATGACCGGCAACGCCAAGGACTTCTATCTGCCGGGCATGCTCTACACCCTGGGCCTCGCCCTCGCCTACATCATCACGGCCATCGCGGGTGTCCCGCTGATCGGCCTGATCCTCGGCCCGGTCTTCAAGGAGAACCTCTCCTGGCGGACCCGCAACCCCGGCCGCAAGAAGGCGTACACAAAGGCCAGTTGGGCCTGGGGCCTGATCCTGCTCGCCAAGTGCGCGATCCTCTTCCCGCTCTACTGGTGGGCGGACACGACCCAGTTCGGCTGGGTCCTGATCGCCCTGAAGATCCCGCCGTTCCTGCTCGCGGTATGGCTGACCTGGGTCTTCCTGGCGAAGGCGCCGGCTCCGATCGATGTCTTCGCCGAGATGGAAGCGGCGGAGAAGGCGGAGGAAGAGCGCAAGGCGGCGGCCCACGGGCGGGACGTCTGAGCCGCGCCCCGAAGGGGCGCGGGGAACTGCGCGACCAGCCACAACGAACCCGCAGCGTTTGCTGACGCCGATGGGGGCGCCCGGAACCTTCCGGGCGCCCCCATCGACGTACTGCCAGGGCGGTCTCAGCCCACCGCATCCTCCCGGCGCACCGAAAGCAGATCCTCCAGCTGTTCCTCCCGCGCCTGCGCCGCGACGAACAGCAACTCGTCCCCCGCCTCAAGGGAATCATCCGCGGTCGGCGCGAGGACGCGCGTACCGCGGATGATCGTGACCAGCGAGGTGTCCTGGGGCCACTCGACGTCGCCGACCTGCGTGCCCGCCAGGGCCGACTCCGGCGGCAGCGTCAGCTCGACGAGGTTCGCGTCGCCGTGGCTGAAGCGGAGCAGCCGGACGAGATCGCCGACGCTGACCGCCTCCTCGACGAGCGCGGACATCAGACGCGGGGTCGAGACCGCGACGTCGACGCCCCAGGACTCATTGAAGAGCCACTCGTTCTTGGGGTTGTTCACGCGGGCGACGACCCGCGGGACGCCGTACTCGGTCTTCGCGAGCAGCGAGACGACCAGGTTGACCTTGTCGTCGCCCGTCGCGGCGATGACGACGTTGCAGCGCTGCAGCGCCGCCTCGTCGAGGGAGGTGATCTCACAGGCGTCGGCGAGCAGCCACTCGGCCTGCGGGACGCGCTCGACCGAGATGGCGGTCGGCGCCTTGTCGATGAGGAGAACCTCGTGCCCGTTCTCCAGGAGCTCACCGGCGATGGACCGGCCCACCGCGCCCGCTCCGGCAATGGCGACCCTCATCAGTGACCTTCCTCGGGGCCTTCGGCGAACGCCGCTTCGACCTTTTCCACTTCGTCCGTACGCATCATCACGTGCACCAGGTCGCCCTCTTGCAGCACCGTCTGCGAGGTCGGCAGGACCGCCTCGCCCAGCCGGGTGAGGAAGGCGACGCGTACGCCGGTGTCCTCCTGGAGGCGGCTGATCTTCTGCCCGATCCAGGCGTCGGACGCGTGCACCTCGGCGAGCTGTACGCCGCCGGTGGGGTCGCGCCACAGCGGCTCGGCCCCGGAGGGCAGCAGCCTGCGCAGCATCTGGTCGGCGGTCCAGCGGACCGTGGCGACGGTGGGGATGCCGAGGCGCTGGTAGACCTCGGCGCGGCGCGGGTCGTAGATGCGGGCCGCCACGTTCTCGATGCCGAACATCTCGCGGGCGACCCGGGCGGCGATGATGTTGGAGTTGTCACCGCTGCTGACGGCGGCGAACGCGCCCGCATCCTCGATGCCGGCCTCGCGCAGGGTGTCCTGGTCGAAGCCGATGCCGGTGACGCGGCGGCCGCCGAAGCCGGAGCCCAGGCGGCGGAAGGCGGTGGGGTCCTGGTCGATCACGGCGACCGTGTGCCCCTGTTGTTCCAGGGTCTGCGCGAGAGCGGATCCGACTCTCCCGCAGCCCATGATGACGATGTGCACGCCCGTCCTTCCGGCTGTGTCAATACTTTTTGCTCAGGCTGAACGGTAAAAGCGTCTCAGACCGACGCCCAAGCTACACACGCGCGGTCCGTGCGGGGCACCCCCGTGCACGGGGCGGATCTCTCGGGAACGTGTTCAGTCGACGCTGCGCAGCAGGCTCTCGACCTTCTCGAGGCGGTGGCCGAGCTCGACGAGCTGCAGCCGGTTCGCCTCCTGCTCGGACCTGGCACGCTCGACGGCCTCCTGATACCCCTGCATCGCCTCGGCGTACTGGCGGTCGCGCTCGCGGTTGCGCTGCGTCTGGAAGTACGCGACCGCCACGATCGCGCCGGCGAGTATCAGGAAAAAGGCGACCGGGATGATCACGTCGTCCATTAAGACCCCTCAGGTGAGTGCTGTCCTGCCCCGTCCGACGTGTCCTGCTGGACGGCCGCGAGGATCGTGTCCACATTCAACCGCACGTCGAACGGCGCCAGTTCGAAGTATTTGAGCGCCTTGCCGTCGCCGGAGAGCTCCAGGCGGCCGACGACGAGACCGGCCTTCTCCAGACGTTCGAGGTGCATGTAGAGCAGGGGCCGGGAGACGCCGAGCCGCCGCGCCAGTTCGCTGACGTACAGCTGCCCCGGGGCGAGCTCGGTGATGATCCGGATCCGCTGGGCATGGCCGACCGCGGAGAGAAAGGCGAGCAGCTCTTCGCTGTCCATGGCCCGCCTTTGCGCTGGTCCCGAAACCTGTCAGCCAAGGCTTACGCATGGCGGGTTCCAGTGTCAATCCGCCTTCCTCCAGTCCCGTATGACAGTTGACGGCTCGTTCCTTCACCTGTAAGTCTCCACTTACACATGAAGGTAAGTGCATGACGAAGAGGCGGGGATGGTCATGAGGAAGCGATCGGTCACGGTGCGCGTGGCCCGGTGGAGTGCGCTGCATCCGTGGCGCGCGGTCATCGGCTGGCTGGTGTTCGTCGTGCTGTGCCTCGGGGGCGGGATCGCCGCCGGCATGAACAGCGCGACCTCGGAGGACTTCCGCGTCGGCGAGGCGGGCCGGGCCGAGGCCCTGGCGACCGAGGGCGGCGTCCAACTGCGGTCCACGGAACACGTGCTGATCCGCGCCGCGTCGGGCCCGCTGGACAAGGGGGCCGCCGACGCAGCCGTCAAGGACATCACCGCCCGGATGAAGGCCCTGCCGGAAGTCGCATCGGTGGCGGACCCGGTGCGCTCCGCCGACGGGCGGGTCCTGCGGGTCCAGGTGGAGCTGAACGGCTCCGAGCAGGACGACCAGGACCACGTCCCCCCGCTCCAGGAGCAGACCGCGCAGGCCGCGAAGGCCCACCCGGACCTGGTGATCGAGGAGACCGGCGACGCGTCGGTGAGCAAGGGCGTCGACGGCCAGCGCGACAAGGACCTGCAGTTCTCCGAGGCGATCACGCTGCCCATCACGCTGATCACGCTGGCCGTGGTCTTCGGCTCGGTCGTCATGGTCGGCGTACCGCTGCTGCTCGCCGTCACCTCGATCATGGCGACGATGGGCCTGGCGATGCTGGCCTCGCACCTGCTGCCCGACACCGGCGTCGGGATGAGCATGATCCTGCTCATCGGCATGGCCGTCGGCGTCGACTACACACTCTTCTACCTCAAGCGCGAACGTGAGGAGCGGGCCCGCGCGGGCGGCCGCCTCACCTCCGAGGCGCTCGTCGAGGCCGCCGCCGCGACGGCCGGCCGCGCGATCGTCGTCTCCGGGCTCGCCGTGATCGTCTCCACCACCGCGCTCTTCCTGGCCGGTGACGTCATCTTCGACTCCCTTGCCACCGGCACCATCCTGGTCGTCGCCGTGGCCGTGATCAGCTCGGTGACGGTGCTGCCCGCGCTCCTGGTCAAGCTCGGCCGCCGGAGCGAGCGCCGCACGGCCAAGCGCATCGCCCGGGGCAAGCCCGTCCGGACGCGCGACGAGACGAACCCCGGCCGGCTGTGGAGCGCCCTGCTCACGCCCGCCCGCAAGCACCCCGCGCTGACCCTGTGCCTCTCGGTGCTTGTCATGCTGGGGCTCGCCCTTCCCGCGCTGAACCTGAACCTCAAGAACCCGGCGCGGGACAGCTTCTCGCGCGAGATCCCGGCCATGAAGGGGTACGACAGGCTGCTCGAAGCCTTCCCCGAGCTGCGCGTCCGGCACCTGGTCGTGGTGCGGGCCGAGGCCTCGCAGGCCGGCGACGTACGCGACGCCCTGACGACCCTCGACCGCAAGGCGCAGTCCGACCCGCTCTTCTCGCACCCCTCAGGTGCTCCGCTCCTCCGCTCCTCTGAGGACCGCAGGACCACCACCCTGGAGCTGAACTCCCCGCATCCGACGTACTCGGAGAAGGCCGAAGCCTCGCTCGACCACCTCCGCGACGACTACCTCCCCGCGACCGTCGACAAGCTGCCCGGCGTCGAGACGGCCGTCACCGGCGAAGTGCCGCGCGGCACCGACTACGTGACGCACCAGAACGAGAAGCTGCCGCTCGTCCTCGGCTTCCTGCTCCTGATGACGTTCGTCATGACGGTCTTCGCGTTCCGCTCCGTCGTCCTCGGACTGCTCGGCGCCGTCCTCAACCTGCTCTCGGTCGGGTCCGCGCTCGGACTGCTCGTGCTGGTCTTCCAGGGCGACTGGGCCGAGGAGTTGCTCTCCTTCGTCTCGCTCGGCGGCATCTCATCGCGCGTACCGCTCTTCCTCTTCGTGATCCTCTTCGGGCTCTCGATGGACTATCAGGTGTTCGTCGTCAGCCGGATCCGCGAGGCCGCGCTGAACGGCGTACCGACCCGGCAGGCGGTCCTCGACGGCATCGCGTCCTCCGCCAAGGTCGTCACCAGCGCCGCGATCGTCATGGTCACCGTCTTCGCGAGCTTCGTGATGCTGCACATCCTGGAGATGAAGCAGATGGGCTTCGTCCTCGCGGTGGCCGTGCTGCTCGACGCGTTCGTGATTCGCGTCATGATCCTGCCCGCGGCGCTGCTGCTCCTCGGCCGCGCCACCTGGTGGCCGTCCCGCGCGATCCGCCGCGCCGAGGCCCTCGCGGCACAGCGGCACGGGGCGCAGATGGCCGCCGACCAGCGTCCGTTCACCGGGCAGGGGGTGGCTCGCCATGGCTAACCGGAGCAGTTAGGGGGTGGTGGGTGGGCGGGCACCCATTCGAACGCTTACGATCCTCTGCGTGTCCAAACTGACCGACGTGCCCAAACGGATCCTCATCGGGCGCGCACTGCGCAGCGACCGGCTGGGGGAAACCCTCCTCCCGAAGCGCATCGCTCTACCGGTGTTCGCCTCCGACCCGCTCTCCTCCGTGGCGTACGCGCCGGGAGAGGTTCTCCTTGTCCTCTCCATCGCGGGTGTGTCGGCGTACCACTTCAGTCCCTGGATCGCGGTCGCGGTCGTCGTGCTGATGTTCACGGTCGTCGCGTCGTACCGGCAGAACGTGCACGCGTACCCGAGCGGTGGTGGCGACTACGAGGTCGCCAACACCAACCTCGGCCCCAAGGCCGGGCTCACCGTCGCCAGCGCACTGCTCGTCGACTACGTCCTGACCGTGGCCGTCTCGATCTCATCGGGCATCGAGAACCTCGGCTCGGCCGTCCCGTTCGTCGTCGAGCACAAGGTGCTCTGCGCGGTCATCGTCATCGTGCTTCTTACGCTGATGAACCTGCGCGGAGTCAAGGAGTCCGGGAAGCTCTTCGCCATCCCGACCTATGTCTTCGTGGCCGGCGTCTTCATCATGATCGCGTGGGGTGCCTTCCGGGGCATCGTCCTCGACGACGCGATGAAGGCGCCCACCGCGGACTTCGAGATCAAACCCGAGCACGAGGGCCTCGCGGGATTCGCCCTCATCTTCCTTCTCCTTCGGGCCTTCTCCTCCGGCTGTGCCGCGCTCACCGGCGTCGAGGCGATCAGCAACGGCGTCCCCGCCTTCCGCAAGCCGAAGTCGAAGAACGCCGCGACGACGCTCGCGCTCATGGGCGGCCTGGCCGTCACCATGTTCTGCGGCATCATCGGCCTCGCCATGGCGACCGACGTCAAGATGGCCGAGAACCCCGCGCACGACCTGATCGACCAGGGCGTGGCCGTCGGCAGCGACTACGTCCAGAACCCGGTGATCTCCCAGGTCGCCGAGGCGGTCTTCGGCAACGGCAGCTTCCTGTTCATCGTGCTCGCCGCCGCCACCGCGCTGGTCCTCTTCCTCGCGGCCAACACGGCGTACAACGGCTTCCCGCTGCTCGGCTCGATCCTCGCGCAGGACCGCTACCTGCCGCGTCAGCTGCACACCCGCGGCGACCGGCTCGCCTTCTCCAACGGCATCGTGCTCCTCGCGGGCGCGGCGGCGATGCTCGTCTGGGTCTACGGCGCGGACTCCACCCGCCTCATCCAGCTGTACATCGTCGGCGTCTTCGTCTCCTTCACGCTCAGCCAGATCGGCATGGTGCGGCACTGGAACCGCCATCTGCGCAGCGAGAAGGACCAGGCCAAGCGCCGCCGCATGGTCCGCTCCCGCGCGATCAACACCTTCGGTGCCTTCTTCACGGGCCTCGTCCTGGTCGTCGTACTCGTCACCAAGTTCACGCATGGCGCCTGGGTCGCGCTGCTCGGCATGGTGATCTTCTACGGGGTGATGACGGCGATCCGCCGCCACTACGACCGCGTGGCCGAGGAGATCGCGGCCCCGGAGACCCCCACCGACGACAGCGTGCGCCCCTCCCGCGTCCACTCGATCGTCCTGGTCTCCAAGATCCACCGCCCGACGCTGCGTGCTCTCGCGTACGCGAAACTGATGCGCTCGGACACGCTTGAGGCGCTCAGCATCAACGTCGACCCGGCGGAGACCAAGGCCCTGAAGGCCGAGTGGGAGAAGCGCGGCATCACCGTGCCGCTGAAGATCCTCGACTCGCCCTACCGCGAGATCACCCGGCCGATCATCGACTACGTGAAGAACCTGCGCCGCGAGAGCCCGCGCGACGTGGTCAGCGTGATCATCCCCGAGTACGTGGTGGGCCACTGGTACGAGCACCTGCTCCACAACCAGAGCGCGCTCCGGCTCAAGGGCAGGCTCCTGTTCACCCCGGGCGTGATGGTGACGTCCGTCCCCTACCAGCTGGACTCCTCCGAGGCTGCCAAGAAGCGGGCCCGCAAGCGGTCCGAGTGGAACGCGCCGGGTTCGGTGCGCCGCGGCCCGGTCGAGAAGCGGGTGAAGCAGCCGAGCAACAAGGGCTGAGCCTCTTTTCTGCTTCCTGACGGTTGGCGAGCGGCCGGACGACACCCACGTAGACTGGTGGGCTGTTGTCCGGCCGTTCCCCTTTTACGTTGTGGAGTCACCCCGCCATGCAGGCAGAACCGAAGAATTCGCAGGCGGGGAACTCGCAGGACTCGCTGGAGGAGAAATCCCTGGTGGGCCAGGAGTACGAGGTCGAGGTCGGCCCCGTCGCCCACGGCGGCCACTGCGTCGCCCGCACGGCAGAGGGCCGGGTGCTTTTCGTCCGCCACACGCTGCCCGGCGAGAAGGTCGTCGCACGTGTGACGGAGGGCGGCGAGGACTCCCGCTTCCTGCGCGCGGACGCGGTGACGATCCTGGAGGCGTCCAAGGACCGCGTCGAGGCGCCGTGCCCCTACGCCGGCCCCGGCCGCTGCGGCGGCTGCGACTGGCAGCACGCGAAGCCGGGCGCACAGCGCCGCCTGAAGGGCGAAGTCATCGCCGAGCAGCTTTCGCGCCTCGCGGGCCTGACCCCGGAGGAGGCGGGCTGGGACGGCACGGTCATGCCGGCGGAGGGCGACAAGCTTCCGCAGGGCGAGGTCCCGCAGTGGCGCACCCGGGTGCAGTTCGCGGTCGACCCCGACGGCAACGCGGGCCTGCGCCGCCACCGCTCGCACGAGGTCGAGCCGATCGACCACTGCATGATCGCCGCGCCCGGCGTCACCGAGCTCGGCATCGAGAAGCACGACTGGTCCGGCATGGCCTCGGTGGAGGCGATCGCGGCCACGGGCTCCCAGGACCGCCAGGTCATCCTGGAACCGAAGCCGGGCGCGCGCCTCCCCCTGGTCGAACTGGACAAGCCGGTGTCCGTCCTCCGCATCGCCGAACAGGACGGCGGCGTCCACCGCGTCCACGGCCGCCCCTTCGTCCGCGAACGCGCCGACGGCCGCACCTACCGCGTCGGCAACGGCGGCTTCTGGCAGGTCCACCCGAAGGCCGCGGAGACGCTGATGCTCGCGGTCATGCAGGGTTTGACGCCCCGCAAGGGCGACACGGCCCTCGACCTCTACTGCGGCGTGGGCCTGTTCGCCGGCGCCATCGCGGACCGGGTCGGCGAGAAGGGCGCGGTCCTCGGCATCGAGTCCGGCAAGCGCGCGGTGGAGGACGCCCGCCACAACCTGGCCGCCTTCGACCGCGTCCGCATCGAACAGGGCAAGGTCGAGTCGGCCCTGCCGCGCACGGGCATCACGGAGGTCGACCTGATCGTCCTCGACCCGCCGCGCGCGGGCGCGGGCAAGCAGACGGTCCGCCATCTGACGGGGCTCGGCGCGCGGCGCATCGCGTACGTGGCGTGCGATCCGGCGGCGCTGGCACGGGACTTGGGGTACTTCAAGGAGGGCGGGTACAAGGTGCGGACGTTGCGGGCGTTTGATCTTTTCCCGATGACCCACCATGTGGAGTGCGTCGCGATCCTTGAACCTGCGGCAAAGGGCCTCTGAACTGCCGTTTCTCTTGTGGTTGTTGTGTGCGTTGTGTGCGTCACGGGCGATATCTTGACGCTGAAGCGACGCTCGTCCTGACGGGTCGTCAGACACAAAAAGAGCCGCCGTCCCCTCCAGGTTGATAGAGGGGATGGGCGGCTCTTTGATGGCCAGCGAGTGCCTCTGCGGGGACCGGGACCTCGGTCGCGATGTCCGCCGAGGCGAATAGTCAGGTGGGCGTTGCTCCCTGGGGGAGATCCGGCCGGTGCACGGGATGCCTTCCGGCACGTGGTCCGCGACCAGCGCGGAGCCTCGGTAGCGTCTCAGGTGGGGGTGCCCGGACAACGCGCCGCACCACCCTCCGGTGCCCGATGCCCTCGACCTCTTTCAGGGCGGGCAACGCCGGTACCCGGACGGCACCCTGGGCGTGCCGGACCGGGCCCCGTTCGACGCGATCGTGGTCTCCGCCGCGAGGACGGGCCAAGGACTCGCCGCGTCCCTCAGGCGTACCGGTAGATCTTGGACACGTCATCCAGCTCGTCCGGCGTCACGTCCCACGGTGGGAGCCGCTCGTGCCGGGCGATGACCCGCCGGTACTGGTCGCTGTCCGGTCCGGGCGGCGTCGCCGGCAGGTAGCGGTGGTTGCGATGGCGTTTCTGCCAGCGGGACCACTGCAGGTCCACGAAAGCGTGGTGCAGCCAGAAGACGGGGTCGTTGACGGACCCGCTGCCGACCATGGTGCCACCGACCCAGCGGTGCACCCGGTTGTGGCAGCGCCAGGAGTCCCGGCCGCTGCCCCGCCCCCACCCCTCCAGCTTGTTGCGGAAGCCTCGGCTGACCGTCGAGGTCCAGGGTGCGACGTCGTAGACGGGGTCGGCCAGCGCATGATTCAGATCGGCCTTGGTGGGCAGGTCGATCGGACCGCGGAAGCGGCCCAGGTCCCGGGTGAGGTAGTTGGCCTCGGTGACGCCCGTCCCGATGGTCCAGCCGCCCGTCCCGAAGGCGAACGGCCCGGTCATCACCCGCCGGTCGCCGGGCCGCCCATTGCCACCGAGCAGATCGTCGGTCCACGGCAGCGAGGTCGTCTTGCGGTCCCGGGTCCAGTCCCAGTAGGGCACCGTCACCGAGGAGTCGATCCGGCGCAGCGCGTTCTCCAGGTCCAGCGTGAACTTGCGGTGCCAGGGAAGGAAGGAGGGCGTCGTGTGGGCGACGCGCAGGCCCCGGTCGCCGTCTCCGGTGAAGTGCGCGATGTGCACGCGTACGAACTCGTCGTACTCGCCCCGCCGTTTGAGCTCAAGGAGCGCCTCGACGAACCGCCGACGCTCGGTGCGCGTCAGCTTGCTCACGTTCTTACGCACGTACACCATGCTGTGCCTCCCTGTGCGGATGCCCGCCGCCGAGCGGCCCGGGAGCCAGATCGCGAAGCCGCTCGCGAGGCCCGAGTTCGTCGACGGCCGCGCGGGTCGCCTCCAGCGGGGTCTCGTAGCAGCTGTAGTGGTCGACCATGCTCAGCCAGGTGCCGTCGGCCCGGCGCATCAGATGCAGCGGCTGGCCGTCCACGGTGACGTGCCAGGCGACGTCGGGGTCGCTGAGGCCGCCGTGGGAAACCGGAATGCCCTGGATACGGCGGCCCCGATAGGTCTCGTCGAAGGGACTTTCGGCGCCGGGGCCCGCTGGTTGGTCGGCGGACTGCGGGGGGCGGGAGCCGGTGATGACGGGGGCGACCGCCAGGGCGGAAGGGGCGAGCAGCATCCGTGCCGCCTCCCGCCGCGTCCATCCCCCGGGTTCACTGCCCACCGGGGTGTCCGCGCCCTGGACCCCACCCACCGAAACCCCGCCTGCGCTGACGGCCATCGCTCACTCCTCGTACGGTTCGTTCTCCGTACGAGTAGCAGTTCAAGGGCGCCGAGCGGTCACCGCCGAAGCGTCACTACGGCTGTGTCGCCCCGGGTGCAGCAATGGTCGGCTTGTCCAGAAATCCCACCAACGGGTCAGGAGCAGCATGCCGACGATGCCGATGTGCGGCACCGGGAGGACCCAGGTGAACTCGTCGAAGAAGGCAGCCCGCACCGGGCGGCGCGGGCAGGAAGCTGCGGCGCAGAAGCTGTCGACCTCGTTCTCGCCCTCCTTCCGGGTCCACAGAGCCGGCCACGCCCCCGACACTGCCGGTGAGCATGTCGAGGAGGCCACTGAATTTCATATTTTCGGTCATGCATGCGGACCAGCCGAACCGGAAGCACCATAGGATGAATTGATTCGCGGACTAGATGTCAATTCCGCCGAATTCCCCCGCACATTGCATTCTTCACCCTTGCGACTTTCACGCGTACGGAGTAACGAGCCGTTTTTGCAGTGCCGATGGACTGCTATGTTCTCCAACCGTCGGATCAGAGGTACTTTCAAGCGAGGTAAATCATGAAGAAGGCAGTTCTCACCACTGCGGCGTTGGCGATCGGGGCGGGTCTTGTGGGCGGTTCCGCTGCGGCGGCGTCGGCCGCCGCGGGGGGCTCGGGGAACTCCGCCGGCCCGCTCGGGCTCGTGTCCCCGACCAAGGTGACTCCGGCGATCGTGCCGGCGGCCGATACCGTGACGCAGCTGGCCAGTAACGGACAGATCGCCAAGGGCAGCGCGTTCGACAAGAAGAAGCCGGGGCAGCCGGTGTCCGGCATCTACCTGGACGGCCTGGACCCGACCGCCGCCAAGAAGCCCACGATTCCGGTGAAGAACCCGGCTGGCAGCGGCTCGGTCCAGGTCCGCCCGCTGAAGGCGCCGACCGCCACGGGACTCGGCTCCCTGCTCCCCAACAAGTGACGACCCGGCAGCCTTACGAGTCGGTCGTACCGGCGAAAGACGGGCCCGGAATTCCAAGACTCTGATCCGGATCTCGGTGGCCGGAAGACCGTCGGCGGGGCCGGACACTGGATCCGGACCCGCAGTTCCAGCTCCGCACGCGGCGGGCCCCCGAGCCCATCGGCACCCGTGAACCCTCGTCCGGCCCACCGGCCTTTTCCTCACCGGTGGGCCGGACGCATGTCATCGGGAATCTGTTCACGCCGGACGGGCAAACATTTCCGAAGGCTTCCCTAAGGCTTGTCCCGTAACTGATCTTGGATCTGGTGAGGGCAACGTCGGCTGCTGTACCGGCTGTTCGCCTATTTGGCGAGGGCGAGGTTGTGCATGCGGGCGAAGGTGTGCTCGACGCGGGATGACCAGCCCGGTGCCCTGGTAGCCGCCGACCGACCATGACCACCAGGCGGGTGTCGGCGTCGATGACCACCTGATGGGCCGTGGAATAGCGGTAGTTCTTCGATTGCTCGGCGATCGTGTGGTCGCGGGTGGGCACCAGGGCGGTCCGTCGCCGACTTCGAGACCCCAAGCAGCGGGGCGATCTGGCGCATCGTCAAGTTCGTTCGCCAGTAGGCCGCGACCAGCGGAATGCGGGGGCCTATCCAGGACGGCTCCGACGTCATAATCACACCAGCTACACCAAGATTATCTCATCCCTGACCGGCGGTTACGGGACAAGCCTTAGGAACGTACGTAAAGCCGGGTCCGCCGCAGAGTGCGCCGCGTTGCGCCATCCGATGGAACCTGCCCACGTCTGAATGTTTCCGCCGTGACTTATGCATGCATATACGGGTTTCCTTTTCGTAAGCGTGCAAACGTGAATTCAGGAAGGGAACCGAGTTGCCTAAGAAGTTCGCGATCATCACGGCCCTCGCCCTCACCACCGTCCTCGGCACCGCTGGCATCGCCTCCGCGGACGACGGCTACGGCAAGGACGGCAAGGGCAACGGTGGCGTCACCAAGCCTGTCGACGGCAAGGGCAATGGTGGCGTCACCAAGCCCGCCAACGGCAAGGGCAATGGTGGCGTCACCAAGCCCGCCAACGGCAAGGGCAATGGTGGCGTCACCAAGCCCGCCAACGGCAAGGGCAACGGAAACGGCAACGGTGGCGGAAACGGCCACGGTGGCGGCAACGGTGGCGGAAACGGCAACGGTGGCGGCAACGGTGGCGACACCACGACCGTCAAGGGCGGTGGCGGCTTCTCGTCCGCCCCGGTCGTCGTAAACGAGCCCCAGCAAGGCGTTCTCGTCGTCAACGGCACCGTCGTCGACGGCCGCTGCATCGCCCCGTGGTCCAACGGAGCTGTCCTCGGTGGCGTCGTCCCGCCGAACTCGCACTACGCCGCCTGCAACACGGCGACGGTCAACCAGCAGCAGCAAGCCCCGTACAAGGGCGGCCTGCTGTTCTGACTCCTGCTTCGAGCAATTCGCAGCAGGTGAATCCCCCCAACGCAGCCCGGAAAGGCGCAACTCATGCGTAAGAAGGTTACGGCCATTTCCGCCGTCGCGGCAGGCATCGTCCTGGCGACCGGAGGTACCGCCGCGGCCGACAGCAACGTCTCCACCGTCAAGGGTGGTAGCGGCTTCTCGACGTCCCCGGTCGTCGTGAACGCTCCGCAGCAGGGCGTTGTCATCGTCAACGGCACCGTGGCCGACCTCCGCTGTGTGGCTCCGTGGTCCAACGGAGCTGTCCTCGGTGGCGTCGCCGCGCCGAACTCGCACTACGCCGCCTGCAACACGGACACGGTCAACCAGCAGCAGCAAGCCCCGTACGAGGGTGGCCTGCTGTTCTGACTCCTGCTTCGTGCGATGCGGAGCAGGTAAACCCCCATCACAGTCCGGAAAGGCTCAACTCATGCGCAATAAGGTTATGGCTGTTTCCGCCATTGCCGCAGGCATCGTCCTCGCGACCGGTGGCGCCGCCGCGGCCGACAGCAACACCACCACCGTCAAGGGTGGTGGCGGCTTCTCGTCCGCCCCGGTCGTCGTGAACGCCCCGCAGCAGGGTATTGCCGTCGTCAACGGCGCTGTCGTCGACGGCCGCTGCATCGCCCCGTGGTCCAACGGAGCTGTCCTCGGTGGCGTCGTCGCGCCGAACTCGCACTACGCCGCCTGCAACACGGCGACGGTCAACCAGCAGCAGCAGGCCCCGTACGAGGGTGGCCTGCTGTTCTGAACAGTGCCTCACCCCGATGGCGGTCCCCGGAATCCCGGTGGGCCGCCATCGGCGTTTCGCGAGCCCGTCCCGGCAATGACGAGCCATATACGCCGACCAGTCATATATGCCGAAGGGCCGACTCCGAAGAATACGGAGCCGGCCCCGAGCATTGAGCCGGTGAGCGGTGAACTCACTTGTCGAGCGGAAGTCCCCCGAGCAGCTGTCCGTTGATGGGGTTCGGCAGGGTGCCACCGAAGACTGGGGTCTTGACCACCCCCGACTCCTTCGCGACGGTCTTCACCTTATCCGCCGTGCGCTCCACGTTGTTTCCCACGTAGCCGGTCGGCAGCTTGGCGGCGTTGGGGAGGCTACTGGCGACCGTCTTACCGTTGTCGAGGAGGCCGTGCTCCGACAGGTCCACCGCGGAGGCGGGAACAGCAGCGCCGGCAATGGCAAGGGAGCCGGCGACAACGGCAGCAGCCTTAAGGTTCTTCATCGTGTTCCTTTCCAGGAAATCCGGTCCTCGTTCTCCCGGATCAACGAGAGGGGGCCTCTCGGGAAACTCTGGGGCCGCCAAGTTCCAGGAACTCATACGAAGGAACTGCCTGAGCGATTCGCCGTCACTCACGGCGACGCGTCCCGCGTCTTCGCTCGCGGAGGCGGGATGAAAATGGACGGCGCCGCAGTAGTGCCATCGAGGAAGCTCCGGCCCGCGAACTCCCATGAGTCGGCGACCTCTCTGGTCGCGGACATGAACAGCTTGGAGGCGGGCGGGCTGGCATCTGCGCTGATCAGGTGCTGTTTTAGGCCCCTGACCTGCAGTGCCGGCTGTGCGCGCCCTGCTGTTATTCCGGCTGGGTTCCGTGATGTCCCGTGATACAGCCGGTCAAGATCGACGAGCTGGACCGTGGGTCATGGTCGGCGATGGCGCACAGGCCGTCGGTGAAGCTGGTGCCGCTGAAGCAGAGCAGCCGGGTGTCGGGGGTGTGCAGCTGCGTGCGGTTCTGGAGGAGGTCGCGGATGTGACGCAGCCGCTCCAGGTGGCCGACGCCCATCGTCTCGTTCCACTCGGCCTCGCCGATCGCGAGGAGTACCTCCCGGCCGTTGTCGGTGCGGCCGAAGCCGGCGGCATCGATCTCGTGGCTGGTCTTGGCGCCGGGGTCGGCGACTGTCCCGGATTCCACGCGCGTGCGTTGTCCGCCGAGGGTGTCGGGAGAGGCATACCAGGGGGTCCAGGTGCGCCAGACCTGCTCGAAGTGCGGGCCGACGACCTTGCTGCGGAAGGTGGCCTCCGAGCGGTCCCAGACGGCCGGGCCCTGACCGGGGCGCTCCAGGGAGCCTGCGATGCCGCCCCGGGTGTGGTTGCGCTGGGCGATGGCGGCCAGTACGCCGTGACAGAGGGCGGTGTCGCGCAGGTCGGGTCGCAAGGTGGCCCTGGCCGGGCCGGTTCAACTGGAGCTCGTCTCCGGGGTTGTTCAGCTGCGTTCCGAGGACGCGATGTTCGACGCGATGCTGCGGGGCTGGCGAGCTCAGCAGAAGTTGCGGGGCTAAAGGACGAGACGATCGACCCGAGGGAACGGCTGATCCGCCGGTTCCTGGACTTCACGAACGAGTACCCGTGGCGATGAACGCCGGCCCACCTGGACGAATGGTCGGCGTCGCTGACGAGCGGGAAGCACTTGGCGCCGTCCACAGTCCGCAGCTACCAGGGCACTGTCCGGCTGTTCACCGAGCTCCTCATCACCGACGACCAGGTCGAACGAGCGGTTCGGGCGAAACGGAAGGGTGCCCTGGCGGCCTACCGCGACGCCACGTTGTTCAAGGTGATCTACGGGTGGGGGCTTCGCCTGACCGAGACGTCCAAGTTCGATGTGGTCGACTTCGGCCGCAATCCGCAGGCCCGGCAGTGCGGCCGGTACGACACGCTCAACGTCCGCTATGGCAAGGCGAAGAAGGGGCGGTCGCCGACTACGTCGAGAACGTCCGCCCGCGCTTCGGATTCCCGGACCATCCGGCTCTGTGGATCACCGAACGCGGGGGCCGCCTGCAGCCCGGTTCGATCAACGACCGGTTCGAGGCATACCGGGACGCCCTGGGGCTGCCCAAGGAGTTGTCCCCGCACGGGCTTTGTCACTCATACGTCACGCATCTGACCGAGGACGGGGTGGACCGGCGCTTCATCCAGCAGCAGGTCGGCCACGAGTGCGACAGCTCCCCGGCCATCTACACGCAGGGAAGGAATCGGCGATGGCCGCCAAGCTCGACTACCACTGGCACCTGCGCAGAGTCATGGCCGACCGCGGGATGTTCTCCACCACCGACCTTCTCCCTCCGCTCGCGGCAGCCGTCGGCGGCTCGGCGCCTGATGCGGAGGGACTTGGCGGACTGCGGCCAAAGCGGCCCCGGATCAGGGGTGTTGACCGGTCATGACCACGGCTGACCAGCTCGACCGCGCTGTCGCGGACCCGGTCGGTTTGATCACGGGCCTCGTCGCCGACGTCGAGAAGGAACTCGGCGCCGAGACGATCCGGCCGTGGTCACCGCGGTCGCGGGCGGCCGCGCGAAGTCACGACAGTTGGCCAAGGCCCTGGCGATACGGCCCGCGGTCCTGACCGACGGCCGGTCCCCGGCGGCCCAGGCCATCGGCGATCTGCTCATCGGGCTCCGCAAGGCCGGCGCCTCGGCGATCGCGCCGGAGGGGCGGTTCTTTGATGTTCAGTCGTTCACGGGGCCGGTGGCCCCATCGTTCCGGCACGGTGAACGATGAGGCAGGATCGTGTGCGTGGGTTAAACAATCACAAGGGGGGCGGCGGGATGCTGGAGCGCACGGAGATGGAGATGTTCCTGACCCTTGCCGAAGAACTGCACTTCGGTCGTACCGCCGAGCGCCTGTACTGCTCCACGGGCCGGGTGAGCCAGATCATCAAGCAAATGGAGCGACGCGTCGGCGCGCCGTTGTTCGAGCGGACGAGCCGCCACGTCGAACTGACCTCCGTCGGGCGACGTCTGCGCGAGGACCTGCTGCCGCTGTACGAGGGGATCAGGGGCGCGATGGAACGCGCCGAGGCCGCCGGGCGCGGCATCACCGGCACGTTGACCGTCGGCTTCATGGGCACCCAGAGCGCACGGGTCCTCTCCGCAGCTCGTGAGGTGTTCGAGCTGCGGAACCCGGACTGCACCGTGCGCGTCGTCGAGACCCATCTGCACCATCACACCGCGCAGTTGCGCGACGGCACCGCCGACCTGCTGCTGATCACGCTGCCCGTCAGCGAGCCGGACCTGACCGTCGGAGCAGTGATCACGCGTGGCAGCAGATACATGGCCCTGGCAGCGGACCACCGGCTCACGGGGCACGACGTGGTGTCGTTCGAGGACCTCGCGGGTGAGACCTTCGTCGCCATGGCCGGCTCGGTCCCCACCTACTGGACGGACTTCCATCTGCCCCGTACAACGCCCGGCGGTCGGCCGATCGGCAGGTACGGCGAGCCGTGCGCCACGTACGCCGAGGCGTTGGCACTGGTCGCGGCAGGGCGGGCCATCGTGCCCGGCGACCGGCAACTGCTGTCGCTGTACGGACGGCCGGACATCCACTTCGTCCTCGTCTCCGACATGCCGCAGGTCGAGCAAGGACTGGTGTGGCGCACACGCGACGACGCGGACCAGCGCGTGCGGGCCTTCGCCGATGTCGTCCTGGAGATCGCGCCCGCGCTCTCGCTGCCCGCGCCGACGCTTGTCCCCCGCAGCACCGAGGACACGGTGACGCCCGCCTGAGCGGTGCTGCCCATGCGGGCGGTGTGCCCGAATCGATCGTTTACTCGTAGTACATGATCCTCGCGAAATCCGTCGTTGTTCCGACTTCACCGTTCGACGAATGTTGGGGACGCCTCCTCCGCGTCCGCGGTGGCGGCGACTGCGCGAAGGAGCGACGTCATGACGATCGAGTACTTCGACCCGCTGATCACGGGCAAGCTGGACCTGCCGAACCGTTTGGTGATGGCGCCGATGACCCGGAGCCGCGCGGACCGCGCGGGCGTGGTCTCGGAGTTGACCGCCGAGTACTACGCGCAGCGGGCCGGTGCGGGTCTGATCATCACCGAGGCGACCCAGGTGAGCGAGATCGGACAGGGGTACATCCTGACTCCGGGTCTGTACACGGCGGCACAGGTCCTGGCCTGGCGTGGGGTGACCGATGCCGTGCATGCGGCCGGTGGGCGAATCGTCGCTCAGCTGGTGCACTGCGGTCGGATCGGCCACCCGAGTCTGTACGCGGACGGTGCTCTCCCTGTCGGCCCTTCCCCCATCGCGTCCGGCGAGCAGTTGTTCACCGCCGAGGGCATGCTGGACCACCCGACGCCGCGGGAGATGACCCTCGACGACATCCACCGCACGGTGGAGGACTTCGTGGCCAGTGCCCGCAACGCGGTCGAGGCCGGCTTCGACGGGGTGGAGGTGCACGCGGCCAACGGGTTCCTGCTGCACCAGTTCCTGGCGGACGGCGCCAACCGGCGGACCGACGGATACGGCGGTTCGATCGCCCATCGGATCCGCTTCGCCGTGGAGGTCGTCACGGCGGTGGCCGAGGCGATCGGCCCGGAGCGGGTGGGGGTCAGGCTCTCGCCCGGGATCACGTACAACGGGATCGGCGAGAGCGACACGGCCGAGCTGTACCCGGAACTGGTCCGCGCGCTGGCCCCGTTGCCGTTGGCCTACCTTCACGTCTTCGAGGTCATGACGCGGGACGTCACCCGGCTGATCCGTGCCGAGTGGCCGGGGACGCTGATCCTGTGTGCGCATCCCACGCCGGAGTCCTTCCCCAGCACGCCCGAGATCGGTGCCGAGGCACTGCGGGAGGGCGTGGCCGATGCCGTCGCACTGGGCGAACTGTGGTTGGCCAACCCCGACTTGACCGCCCGGGTCCGCTCCGGTGGCCCGTACAACGTGGCGGACAAGGCCACGTTCTACGGCGGCGACCACCGCGGCTACACCGACTACCCGACCCTCGACGCGGACAACTGACCGGCGGCGTCCGCACTTCCCCCTGGGCTCCCTGGCAGCCCCAGGGGCGTCTCACCCATCAGTCTGTGACACACAAGGAGCAATCATGGACCTGCAACTCGCGGGCAAGACCGCCGTCGTGACGGCCGCCAGTGGCGGCATCGGGGGCGCGGTCGTACGTACGCTGATCGCCGACGGGGTCAAGGTGCTCGGCGCGGACCGTACGGTCTCGGCCGAGCTGAAGGAATCCGGCGCCGTGACCGTCGAGGCGGATCTCCTCACCCCGGAGGGCGTCGGGGAGCTGAGACGGGTGGCCGAGAGCGAGCTCGGCCGTGTCGACCTGCTGGTCAACGGTGTCGGCGGCCTTGCCGGTCTGGATCTGGGTCCACTGCCGGATCTGGACGATGAGACGTGGCAGCGGGCGTTCGAGCTGAACTTCTTCGGGACCATGCGCATCACCCGTGCGCTGGTGCCGCTGCTGCGGGAGTCGGTGGTCAACATCTCCACGAGCGTGGCGCACTGGCCGGCGTCCGGCCCGCACTGGTACGGAGCGTCCAAGTCCGCGCTGACCTCCTTCGGCAAGGGCCTCGCCGATGAGCTGGGCCCGCGCGGGATCCGGGTGAACACCGTCTCGCCCGCCCTGATCCGTACGCCGCTGTGGGACGAGTACGGCCCGCGCGTCAGCCAGGCCCGTGGTGCCGACTTCCAGCAGGTCATGAGCGACCTGCCCGACCAGATCAAGGTCACCCTGGGGCGTTGGGGCACCCCGCAGGAGGTCGCCAACGTGATCGTCTTCCTCAGCTCCCCGGCCGCTGCCTACGTCACCGGCAGCGACTACGTCATCGACGGCGGACTCCTGAAGGTCCGGTAACCGGAGGGCCAGGCGTAAGTGGAGTGCCCCGCCAGGACTTGAGTCCTGGCGGGGCACTCGGGTGCGTGGCCGCGCGGCGTCAGCCTTGCGTCGCGTACGAGAGGTGCCAAATCTTTTCCGATGCCCCGCCATGTGGAGTGCCTCGCGATTCTTGAGTCGGCGGCAAAGAGTGCCTGACCAGCATTTTCTTAGGGGATCGGCAATCAGTGGTATCGAATAGTCGTAATCCACCGCTCTCGGCGTGCGGCTTCCTTTTGGAAGACGGAGGATTAAGGCAATGAGAGCGGAGTAGCCGTGAGCCATGAAAATCCCACCCCGGCCACAGGCGATCTGGTTGTGCTGAGCGACGTCAACAAACACTTCGGCGAGCTGCATGTCCTCCAGAACATCGACCTGACCATTGCCCGTGGCGAGGTTGTCGTCGTCATCGGGCCGTCCGGCGGCGGGAAATCCACGCTGTGCCGCGCCATCAATCGCCTGGAGACCATCGATTCGGGTGAGATCGTCATCGATGGAAAGCCCCTGCCCGCCGAAGGTCGCGAGCTGGCCGCGCTGCGGGCCGATGTGGGCATGGTCTTCCAGTCCTTCAACCTCTTCGCGCACAAAACCGTGCTCAATAACGTGACGCTCGGCCAGGTCAAGGTGCGTAAGAAGGACAAGAAGGCTGCCGAGGACCGGGCGCGTCAGCTGCTCGACCGGGTGGGGGTCGGCTCCCAGGCGGAGAAGTACCCCGCGCAGCTCTCCGGTGGCCAGCAGCAGCGCGTCGCGATCGCCAGAGCGCTGGCCATGGACCCGAAGATCATGCTCTTCGACGAGCCGACCTCCGCGCTCGACCCCGAGATGATCAACGAGGTGCTCGAGGTGATGCAGCAGCTCGCCCATGACGGAATGACCATGGTCGTCGTCACCCACGAGATGGGATTCGCCCGTTCGGCCGCCAACCGTGTGGTGTTCATGGCGGATGGCCGCATCGTGGAGGAGACGACACCCGCGCAGTTCTTCAGCAACCCGAGCAGCGAGCGGGCCAAGGACTTCCTTTCGAAGATCCTTCACCACTGATCCGGGGCCCGGGGCACTACAGCACTAGGAATGATCACCATGAAGCTTCACAAGGTCACCGTCGCGGCCGCCGCTGCGCTCGTGCTGTCCCTGAGCGCCGCCGGCTGCAGTTCGGACGACGACGGCGGCGGCACGAGCTCGGACGACAAGAAGATCACCGTCGGCATCAAGTTCGACCAGCCGGGCATCGGCCTGAAGACGCCGGACGGCAAGTACACGGGCTTCGACGTCGACGTCGCTACGTACGTCGCCAAGGAGCTCGGATACGACGCCGGCGACATCGAGTGGAAGGAAGCCAAGAGCGCCGACCGCGAGACGCTGCTCGAGCGCGGCGACGTCGACTTCATCGCCGCCTCGTACTCGATCAACCCGGAGCGCGAGGAGAAGGTCGACTTCGCAGGCCCCTACCTCCTGGCACACCAGGACGTCCTGATCCGGTCGGACGACGACTCCATCACGAAGCCCGCGGACCTCAACAACAAGAAGCTCTGCTCGGTCACGGGCTCCACATCGGCGCAGAACGTCAAGGACAAGATCGCGCCGCAGGCCCAGCTGCAGGAGTACGGCGGCTACTCGGAGTGCCTGACCGGCCTGGAGAACAAGGTCATCGACGCCCTGACCACCGATGACTCGATCCTCGCCGGTTATGCCGCGCAGCCCGAATTCAAGGGCAAGTTCAAGCTCGGCGGATTCAAGCTGAGCAACGAGAACTACGGCATCGGCGTCGAAAAGGGCAGCGATCTCAAGGCGGAGATCAACACCGCCCTGGAGAAGATGGTCGAGGACGGCGCCTGGGACGACGCCGTCGAGAAGAACTTCGGCCCGGCCGGCTACAAGAACGAGCAGGCACCGAAGATCGGCGTCATCGTCAGCTGAGGCGGGTGACCCGCGGCGCGCCGCCCTCGCAGCGGCGCGCGTCGCCCCTTCACGCACGCACGCACTCACGCACTCACGCACTCACGAACTCACGCGGAAGGCCGGAGACTGTGTTCGACTTTCTCGAGGGTTACGACCTGCTGGCTGCCTTCTGGGTGACGGTGCAGCTCACCCTCTATTCCGCCATCGGCGCCCTGATCTGGGGAACGGTGCTGGCCGCCATGCGCGTCAGCCCCGTGCCGCTGATGCGCGGCTTCGGCACCGCCTACGTCAACGTGGTCCGGAACATCCCGCTCACCGTGATCATCGTCTTCACCTCGCTGGGCCTGTTCCAGACGCTCGGCGTCACCCTCGGCGCCGACGACTTCACGACGATCAACTTCCGGCTCGCCGTGCTCGGTCTGATCGCCTACACCGCGTCGTTCGTCTGTGAGGCGCTGAGGTCCGGCATCAACACGGTGCCCGTCGGCCAGACGGAGGCGGCGCGTGCCATCGGCCTGAACTTCCCCCAGGTGCTGCGGCTCATCGTTCTTCCCCAGGCCTTCCGTTCCGTGGTGGGCCCGCTGGCGAACGTGCTGATCGCCCTGACCAAGAACACAACGGTGGCCGCCGCGATCGGCGTCGCCGAGGCCGCGGCGCTGATGCGGGAAATGATCGAGAACGAGGCTCAACTCATCCTCATCTCCACCATCTTCGCGTTCGGATTCATCTGCCTCACCCTCCCGACCGGGTTGTTCCTCGGCTGGGTGAGCAAGAAGGTGTCGGTGAGGCGATGAGTGCGCAGAACGTTCTGTACGACGTCCCGGGGCCGCGTGCCAAACGGCGCAACGTGCTGCTCACGGTGGTGTTCCTGGTCGCACTCGCCGTCCTGATCTGGTGGGTGGTCCAGAGCCTCGCCGACAAGAACCAGCTCGAGTGGGTCAAATGGCGGCCCTTCTTCACGGACTCCCGGGCCTGGGAGACGTACATCCTGCCGGGGCTCAAGAACACGCTCATCGCCGCTGCACTGTCCATGGTCATCGCGCTGCCGCTCGGGGCGCTGTTCGGCATCGCCCGGCTCTCGGACCACTGGTGGGTGCGGGGTGCGGCCGGCACCGTCGTGGAGTTCTTCCGCGCCATCCCGGTGCTGATCCTGATGCTCTTCGCGAACGCGGCGTACTCCGAGTACACCGACATCAGCCCCGCCAGCCGGCCGCTCTACGCCGTCGTCACCGGTCTCGTCCTCTACAACGCCTCCGTACTCGCGGAGATCGTACGAGCCGGAATCCTGTCCCTCCCGCGGGGCCAGACCGACGCGGCCAAGGCGATCGGCATGCGCAAGAACCAGGTCATGCGCCACGTGCTGCTGCCGCAGTCGGTCACCGCGATGCTCCCGGCGATCGTCAGCCAGCTGGTGGTCATCGTGAAGGACACCGCGCTGGGCGGCGCGCTGATCGGTTTCTCCGAACTCCTCGCGTCGGTCCGCCCGATGAGCGCGAACTACGGCGCCAACACCATTGCCAGCTTCACCGTGGTCTCCGTGATCTTCGTCGTGCTGAACTTCGCACTCACGTCCTTCGCGAGCTGGCTGGAGGGCAGGCTGAGGCGCGGCAAGAAGTCCACCGGCGCGGTGGTAACCGCGGACGCGGTCGAGACGCTGGCGACACCGGGCGAGCACTTGGGCCGTGACGATCTCGGGGGAACGGGCGGCAGCTCCAGCAAGTGACCACGTACCGCAGCGGTGTGCGGGAACGACCGCCGTCATACCGAAGTCCTCGCCGAGCTGCGGGCCGCGGGCGCCGAGTGGGTTCAGCTGGACGAGCCCGTCCTGATGCAGGACCGCACCCCGGCCGAAGTGAACGCCGTCGCCCGCGCCTACCGCGATCTCGGCGCGCTCACCGACCGGCCCCGACTGCTCGTCGCCTCCTATTTCGACCGGCTCGGCGAGGCCCTTCCGGTGCTGGCCATGGCGGATGTCGACGGCCTCGCCATCGACTTCACCGGGCCCGCCGCCGCCAATCTCGACGATCTCGCGGCCGTCGGCGGTCTGCCCGGCAAGCGTCTTGTCGCCGGCGTCGTCGACGGCCGCAATGTGTGGATCAACGACCTGGGGAAGTCCCTGGCCGTGCTCGGTACGTTGCTCGGGCTCGCCGGGCGGGTCGACGTGGCCGCCTCCTGCTCCCTGCTGCACGTCCCGCTGGACGCCGACGCCGAGCAGGGGCTTGATCCGCAGATCGCCCGCTGGCTTGCCTTCGCCCGGCAGAAGACCGGTGAGATCGCCACCCTCACCCGCGACCCGGTGGTGCGCGCCCGCGCCGCGGCCGTCACCGACGCGGACACCCGCCGTTCCCAGACGTACGCCGAGCGGGTCGCCGCCCGGCGCGAACGGCCGCCTGCCGCTGTTGCCGACGACGTCCATCGGCTCCTTCCCGCAGACCGGCGAACTGCCCACTGCCCGCGCCGACTTGCGTGCCGGACGCATCGGCACGGCCACGTACGAGGAGCGCATCGTGGCCGAGATCCGCGAGGTCATCGCCTTCCAGGAGAAGACCGGCACCGACGTCCTGGTGCACGGCGAGCCCGAACGCAACGACATGGTCCAGTCCTACGGGACGCGCCATGTCTTCCGCCGATCCTGGCCGGCGACATCTCCCACCCCGAGCCGATGACGGTGCGTTGGACCGCGTACGCCCAGCCCCTCGCCGACACCGCCCGCCAGGTCGCGCTCGCGCTGCGCGAGACGCTGCCGCTGCGCGCCGCCCACCACGGCGGGTATCTCGCCTCGGCCACCGAGTCCTTCCGGCTCGGCACGAGCGGCGTACGGCCGGACAGCCAGATCCACACCGACATGTGCTACGCCGAGTCCGGCGACATCCGCCCGCTCGCACATGCAGGTCGCCGGCGAACTCGCCGCGTCCGGCTATCCCCCCGGACCGCGGTCTGAAGACCCGGGGCTGGACCGAGGTCCGCGCCGCCCTCGAGAACCTGGTCGGCGCCGCGCGCGAGCTCCGCTCCACCCTCTGACCAGGGGCGTACGCGGTGGTGGTGTGCGCTTGCGTGTGCCACCGCCGCGCCCGCCGTGCGAGTTGTCAGGCCCCACGTGGCGCACTAGTGTCACCACGCCTTGGTGCTCGGGAAATCCGGTGTGATGCCGGTGCGGCCCTCGCCACTGTGATCGGGAAAGTCCGGCTCCGGCCCCCTGTGGGGGCAGCCACTGGGTACTCACGTGCCCGGGAAGGCGGAGTCCGGGCGGTACGACCCGTCAGCCAGGAGACCGGTCAAGGCGCGTTGTCCATCCACGAGGTGCTGGAGAGGTCTGTTCCGCCATGCACATAGCCGAGGGTTTCCTCCCCCCGGCGCACGCGATCGCCTGGAGTGTCGCGTCCGCGCCGTTCGTCGTCCACGGAGTCCGTTCCCTCACCCGTGAAGTCAAGGAGCACCCCGAGAGCACCCTGCTCCTCGGCGCGTCCGGAGCCTTCACCTTTGTCCTCTCCGCCCTGAAAATCCCTTCTGTCACGGGCAGTTGCTCGCATCCGACGGGCACCGGGCTCGGCGCGATTCTCTTCCGGCCGCCGATCATGGCGGTGCTCGGCACCATCACACTTCTGTTCCAGGCTCTGTTGCTCGCCCACGGCGGGCTCACCACGCTCGGCGCCAATGTGTTCTCCATGGCGATCATCGGGCCATGGGCCGGGTACGCCGTCTACCGGCTCCTGAAGAGATACGACGTACCGCTCATGGTGGCCGTGTTCTTCGGGGCGTTCGTCGCCGACCTGTCGACGTACTGCGTCACCAGCGTCCAGCTGGCCCTGGCGTTCCCCGACCCCTCCAGCGGATTCATCGGCGCCCTGGGCAAGTTCGGCGGCATCTTCGCCGTCACGCAGATCCCCTTGGCGGTCAGCGAGGGACTGCTCACCGTCCTGGTGATGCGGCTCCTCGTGCAGTCCAGCAAGGGCGAGCTCACCCGGCTCGGCGTGCTGCTTCAGGGCAAGAAGTCCGAGACGGAGGCCAGTGCCTGATGAGCCGCAACGCGAAGATCAACACCCTGCTCCTGGTCATCGTCGCCGCACTCGCGGTGCTGCCCCTGGTCCTCGGCCTCGGCGACGACAAGGAAGAGCCGTTCACCGGCGCCGACGCCCAGGCCGAGACGGCGATCGCCGAGAACGACCCCGAGTACGAGCCGTGGTTCTCGCCCCTGTACGAACCCCCGTCCGGGGAGATCGAATCGGCGCTCTTCTCCCTGCAGGCGGCGCTCGGCGCGGGCGTCCTCGCCTACTACTTCGGGCTGCGCAAGGGGCGCCGCCAGGGTGCCGAACGTGCGCGGGCGGAGGCCGCCGACGCCGAGCCGTCCACGGATGCGGACGCGGACGCGGATGTGGATGGGGATGCGGACGTGGGCGCTGAGGGCACCCGGCCCAAGACCGAGCAGGTCTGATCCGGCGTGCTGCCCATCGACGCGGCGGCGCACAGCAGTCGCTGGCGCCGCCGTCATCCCGTGGACAAGGCCGTGCTCGGGCTCGGTCTCACCGCCCTCGCGGTCTCCCTGCCGCCCTGGCCGGGCGCCGCCCTTGTCCTGGTCGCCGCGCTCGCCGTGCTGCTCGGCCCGGCGGGCGTGCCGCCCCGCAAGCTGTGGCGCGCCTACCGCGTACCGCTCGGCTTCTGCGTCACCGGCGCCCTGAGCCTGCTCATCCAGATCGCAGGACCAGGAGGGTTCATCACGCTCGCCGACGGCGGTCCGGCGCGCGCGGGCGGTCTGCTCCTGCGCACCTCCGCGGCCTCCCTTGGCGTCCTGCTCTTCGCCTTCACCACGCCGATGTCGGACCTGCTGCCCCGCCTGGTCAAGGCGGGCGTGCCGGCACCCGTTGTGGACGTGGCGCTCGTCACGTACCGGATGAGCTTTCTGCTTCTGGACTCCATGACGCGGATCCGTCAGGCGCAGGCCGCGCGGCTCGGGCACACGACCCGGGCCGCCGCCTGGCGGTCGCTCGCCGGGCTCGGCGCCACCGCGTTCGTGCGGGCCTTCGACCGGGCGAGCCGGCTGCAGGCGGGCCTCGCCGGACGGGGTTACGACGGGACGCTGCGGGTCCTTGTGCCCGAGGCCCGGGTCTCCCGGCCCTTCGTGACCGTGAGCGCGGCACTTCTCGTGGCCCTGGTGGCCCTCACCCTCGTACTCGAAAGGCTTCTTCCATGAGCGAGCCGAGCGCTCCTCCCATGCCGCCGGGCGAGTCCCTGGTGGCTCTGCGCGCGGCTTCGTACGCGTACGAGGACGGCCCCACCGTGCTCGACGGCCTGGACTTCGACATCGTCGAGGGGCGTGCACTCGCGCTGCTCGGACGCAACGGCAGCGGCAAGACCACCCTGATGCGGCTGCTCAGCGGTGGACTGCGCCCGGACGCCGGTGAGTTGACGGTCGACGGGAGCAGGGTGACGTACGACCGCAAGGGTCTTACCCGGCTGCGTACGACCGTTCAGCTCGTCGTCCAGGACCCGGACGACCAGCTGTTCGCCGCGTCGGTCGAACAGGACGTGTCCTTCGGTCCGTTGAACCTCGGCCTGCCCGACGCGGAGGTCCGCGCACGGGTCGCCGAGGCGCTCGACGCACTGGACATCGGCGCCCTGGCCGACCGCCCCACCCATCTGCTCTCCTACGGCCAGCGCAAGCGGACCGCCATCGCCGGTGCGGTGGCGATGCGCCCGCGCGTACTGATCCTCGACGAGCCGACCGCGGGGCTCGACCCCGACGGGCAGGAACGCCTCCTCGCCACCCTGCAACGGCTGCGGGACTCGGGGACGACCGTGGTCATGGCCACCCACGACGTGGACCTGGCCCTGCGCTGGGCGGACGACGCGGCGCTGCTCACCCCCTCGGGGGTGCGCACCGGGCCGGTCGCGCAGTCGCTGGCCCGGCGCGACCTGCTGGCCCAGGCAGGCCTCCATCTGCCGTGGGGGATCGCCGTGCGCGATCTGCTGCACGCGCACGGGCTGCTTGCGGAGACGGACGACGGGCCGCGCACCCCTGAGGAGTTGGCGCTCAGGGCAGCAGTGCCACCAGCGTGACGGTGGTGCCGGTGTCGCCGACCGTGATGTCGAGGCGGTCGGCGAGCGCCTCGGCGAGCCACAGACCGCGGCCGTTCTCGGCCTCGTCGTCGACGGAGCTGTCGATGTCGATGTCGATGCCGTGGCCGTGGCTGTGGCCGTTCAGTGGCCGTGCGAGTCCCGGGCCGTTGTCGGTGATGACGCAGCGCAGGCCGTCGTCCGTGTGGTCGAGGTGGATATGGCCCTTGCCGCCGCCGTGCACGATCGCGTTGCTCGCGACCTCGTGCACGGCGAGCACGAAGTCGCCGAGCCGGGGGTCGCAGAGGCCCGCGTTCTCGGCCCTGCGGGTCACCTGATGGCGCAGTCGCGCCAAGTCGCCGATGGTGAAGGGGAGTTCCAGCGGCGGCGGCCGGTCCTGAGCGGGATCGCGGGGGTTGGTCCGGGGGCCGCGGTCGCCCCCGTAGTCGTCGCTGTCGATGCCGCGGTTGAGGATCACTGCGCGGATCACCCTTCAGCCAGGACGAGTTGAGGGACTTCGGCGGCTCGGCAGAGCCGTATCACCTTGCTCTGCGCGGGTCGGACGCGGACCGTGATCCGCTGGTCGCGGGGGAGTCCGCGCGCGAGCCGTACCAGCAGAGCGGCGCTGTGTACGTCGATGAAGCAGAGTTCGGAGAGATCGAGCGCCCCTGGCCGGCCGGGACCGGTGAGGGCGTGGGTGAGGGCCGTGGCGAACTCCTCGCGCGTGCAGAGGTCGGCGTCTCCGGCGATCCGCAGCTCGCCGCCCGTGCGGGTGACTTCCAGGGCGCCGAGCCGGTGCAGGACCTTCTTGGGGTGGGCCCGGCGGATGCGGTCCAGGAGGGCGTCGTCGAACTTGCGCCGGTCGTACTCGCAGATGGCGGTGAAGCCGATCTCGGCGAAGAGCGGAGAGAGATCGGTCTCGTAGGAGACCAACAGGTCGTGGTCGACGCCCGGTTCGGCGGCCCAGGCCATGTCACCCACCACCCGGAGCCCCGAGAAGCCCTTGTGCCGGGCCTGTTCGGTGAGCTCCACCCAGGTGCGGGCCCGCTCGACCGGGTCGAAGCCGCTGTCCGGGTCGTAACCCGGCACTTCGTTGACCACGGCCAACTGCCCCTCGCAGAGGGCCGCTTCGACGGGGAAGCCGCGGATGCGTAACTGTTCGGCCGCGACGGCCGGGGTGGTCGCAGGGTCGGTGAAGAGCATGACCTGCTCACCCCGTGACAGGCCGATGTCGGTGTAGGCGGCGCGGAGCTCCCAGCGGTCTTCGTCGTCGTCGAACCCCAGGCAGGCGTGGTCGCCGGCGTTCATACGGGTGACGGAGACCGTCCGGGTCGCGGAGCTGGCGTCCATGAGGGCAGACCCTAGGGGCGGTGGCGGGGCCGTGCCTCTGCTGATCGCAGTTGTCCGAAGTCGTTCCGGTCGGGTTCGGGTCGGTCCGCGTGATCAGTACGAGTGATCATTAAGGGCGCCCGGCATGGACGGATTCTGCCAACTTGCCATCGGGGCAAGGGCGTTCTCGCAGGAGGCTCCCGCAGATCGAAATCGCGTTGCGTCGCGCGATCGGCCGACGCGATGATCGGCCCATGGCCCCGAATCCCCCCGACGGCCGCGCCGGAATCGACGCCGCCCTGGTGAAGCGCCTGATCGCCGCCCAGTTTCCGCAGTGGAGCGAACTGCCCGTGCGGCCCGTCGAGGTCGACGGCTGGGACAACCGCACGTACCGCCTCGGCGACGCCATGACGGCCCGGCTGCCCACCGCCGCCGGATACGCCCCCGCGGTCGCCAAGGAGAACCGCTGGCTGCCGCGCCTCGCGCCGGGCCTGCCGGTGGCCGTTCCGCCGATCCTGGCCCAGGGCGAACCGGGCGAGGGATACGCCTTCCCGTGGTCCGTCCGCGGCTGGCTGGACGGCGAGACGGCCGCGCGCGACCGCATCGACGGCATGGAGCGCTTCGCCGTCTCGGTGGCCGGGTTCATCCGCGCCCTGCAGCGCTGCGACGCCATCGGCGGTCCGCAGGCCGGTGCGCACAGCTGGTGGCGGGGCGCGTCACCGGCGCACTACGACGGGGAGACGCGCCGCTGCTTGGCCGCCCTTGAGCGCAGGGCTGAGCGCGGGGCCGGCAGCGACGGGGTGGACACCGGCGGGGTGGACACCGGCGGGGTGGACATCGCCCGGGCCACCGCCGTCTGGGACGCGGCACTCGCCGCGGAGTGGCGCGGGGCGCCCGTGTGGTTCCACGGCGACATCGCGTCGGGCAACCTACTGGTGGCCGACGGCCGGCTGACCGCCGTCATCGACTTCGGCACGGCGGGGGTCGGCGACCCGGCCTGCGACCTGGTCATCGCGTGGGGGATGTTCTCCGGCGACAGCCGCGAGGCCTTCCGGCAGGCGGTCGGCCAGGACGACGACACGTGGGCGCGGGCGCGCGGCTGGTCGCTGTGGAAGACCCTCCTGACGCTGACCGATTGCATCGACACCGATCCCGTACGGGCTGCCGACTGCCGGCGCGTGATCGAGGCGGTGCTCGCCGATCACGACCGCTTCGGGGCTTCCCGCGGGTCGCGCCTCTCCTAGGGGCGCGGCCGCGGCTTTCTCAGGTGCGGTCGATGTGCACGCTGGTGGACTTCACGCGGGCGGTGGCCTGCATGCCCACCTCCAGGCCGAGTTCTTCGACGGCCTCGCGGGTCAGGAGGGAGACGAGCCGGTGCGGGCCCGCCTGGATCTCGACCTGGGCCGCGACGTCGCCGAGCTTGATGGCGGTGACGATGCCGGGGAAGGCGTTGCGGGCCGAGGTGTACGAGACGTCGTCCTCGTCACCGCCCGCCTGCCCCTGGCCGACCTCCACGGAGAAGGCGGCGAGATCGCGCCCGTCGATGAGCCGACGGCCGCCCTCCTCCCGATGGGTCGCGACCCGTCCGGCGTCCGCCCAGCGACGTGCGGTGTCGGGGCTGACGCCGAGCAGACGGGCCGCCTGCCCGATGGTGTAGGACTGCATGCGCGACACGATAGGCAACCGCACCTGGCATCTACAACACACCTGGGTGAATCTCCATGGCAGATGCCACTCTCCTTGGAGGAAGGCCCGATCCGGGCTCGTCGGCCGTGCCGTGCCTCGCCCCGCCGATGCGTTCGCTCACCCGGCTTCGGGCGCCCGTCCCCTCACCACGGGGACCTGCTCCAGCGCGATCCCGAAATGCGTCGCGTACGCGTCGAGCACATCGGCGTCCGTGGCCAGCTCGGCGGTCTCGCGCTCACCGGCCACCGTGGTGGTGAGGGTGCGGCCGCTGAGGGTGATCCGACCGGTCCCGGTGAGCAGCGAGCAGACCAGCGACCGGGTGAAGTGGGACAGCGGCGATGTGCGGTGCCACCAGGCGCCGATCGCGAAGTCGGCCAGGGCGCGCGGGCGGTGTTCGAGCACGTACTGCGGCTTGCCGTCGCGCAGGACGTCCAGATCGCCCTCGGCGGTGTCCTCGATGCGGAAGGTGCCGCCGGGGTCCGACTGGTCGCCGCGCTCGCCGAAGGCCAGCGGGAAGTGGCTGTGGGTGCCGAAGCCGATGTCGGCGAGCCAGTCGCCCCCGTCGCTGGTGCGCACGCGCAGGGCCATGTGGTCGTAGGGGATGCCGGGGCGCCCCGACGGCTCGTACACCCGGGCCTGCAGCCGCGTCACCTCGAAGCCGAGGGAGGTGAGCAGCGCCGCGAAGGCCCCGTTGAGTTCGTAGCAGAACCCGCCCCGGTGGCGGTCCACGATCTTCGCGACGAGGGCCTCATCGGTGAGTTCGATGTCCTCGCCGAGATGGATGGAGAGGTTCTCGAAGGGGACGGCCAGCAGATGCGCGAGGTGCAGATCGTGCAGGGCACGCGTGGTCGGTGCGGCCGGGCGCTCGGCGTCGATGCGACGCAGGTAGGCGTCCGTCTGAAGAAATTCCATGGGCCTCAGTCTGCCGGTTCGCGCCTGATGTCTGTGCCCGTCGAATGCCTTGCCGGGCAGCCGACTTGCCGACGGCATCCCTGCTGCCTGCTGCCTGCTGCTCCCTGCCCCGAAGGAACCATGCCGGCCGGGCCCACGCCCTTCCGCGTCGCCGTCTCCGACGACGTCCTGAACGACCTGCGTACGCGTCTGAAGCGCACGCTCTTCACCGTCCCGTCCGACTCCACCTACTGGGCGGCCGGAACCGACCCCGGCTATCTGCGCGAACTCGTCGCCTACTGGGCGGACGAATTCGACTGGCGGGCCGCCGAGGCCGCGCTCAACGCCTTTCCCCAGTACGTCGCCGAAGTCGCCGGACGGCGCGTGCACTTCGTCCATCTGCGCGGCCGCCGGCCCGAAGGCGCCCCCGCGCCGCTGCCGTTGGTCCTGAGCCATGGCTGGCCGAGCAGCTTCGTGGAGATGCTGCGGGTCGCCGAGCGGCTCGCCGACCCGGCCGCGCACGGCGGAGACCCGGCCGACGCCTTCGACGTGGTCGTCCCCTCGCTGCCGGGCTTCCTCCACTCCGAGCTGCCGCGCGAGCCGTTCACCCGCAGGGGCGTCGCGGACATCTGGCACGAGCTGATGACCGAGACCCTCGGGTACGAGCGCTTCGGCGCGTTCGGCGGTGACATCGGCGGCGGTGTGACGCTGGCTCGGCGCCCTCCACCCGCGCGACGTGGCGGGGGTGCACATCACGTCGGCGGTGGTCACCGCCGAGTTCGACGAGCATCCCGCGACCCCCGAGGAGCAGGCGTACCTCGACGCGCTGGCCGCGTACGACGTGGACGACGTGGACGACCAGGGCTACAGCGAGATCATGTGCACCCGGCCCGACACGATCGCCGCCGCCCTGATGGATTCCCCCGCCGGGCTCGTCGCCTGGATCGCCGACAAGTACCGCGACTGGAGCGACTGCGGCGGCGACTTGGAAGCCCGCCGGTGCCGCCCATCACCGTCCCCGGCGCCATCACCCTCAGCGGACGTTCTTCCGACCGTTGAGCTAAGGTTAGGCTTAGCTAAGTTGATGTTGGGGTGTGGTGGGCCAGGAAGGCGGGGAACGATGCGGGTCCTCTTCGTGTGCGGATGAGCACGGATGCCGCGGCGAGCGCGGAAACGGGAGTGCTCACGGCGGATGTGACGCCCCGTCGGATCGTGGGGCCGACGCCCTGTATCGAGCGTGTCGCCGCGCGCCTGGCGGGCCTCGCGGACTCCTCCGGGGGGCTCGATGACCCCGAGGGCCTCGGCGGCTTCACCGGTGAACGGGCCGCCCTGCTCGAAGAGTTCTGGGCGGAGGCCCGGCGCCGCGGCACGCCCCTGGTCGAGGCCGTCGACGGCGACCCGGAACACCGCGCGGTGACGTTCCTGTGGCGCGGCCACCGCGTCACCCGGCAGGTGCTGCTGCTCGCCAACCGCATCGGGGACCGGGACGACCTCGCCGCCTCCCGCCTCAGCCTGCTGCCGGGTACGGACATCTGGTACGTCGGCTACCGGCTGCGCGCCGATCACCGTGGCTCGTACCGCATGGCCGCCGACATCTCGCCCGGTCGGCCGCCCGCCTCCGCCGCGCTCCTCCAGGAGCGGCTGCGCTCCCTGTCCGCGCACGCCGCTCCCGACCCGCTCAACTCGCGCCGGATGCCCGGCCGTTGGCTCGCCCGCGAGAGCTCGGTCTTCGCGCTGCCGCAGGCCCCCGCGCAGCCGTGGGCCGAGCCGCGCGCCGGGGCGGCCCGGGGGAGGGTCGAGCGGCACCGGCTGCCCGCGGGTGTGCTCGGTGCCGAGCGCGACGTGTGGGTGTATCTGCCGCCGGGCGCCGATGCGGCCGGACTGTCGAGCGAACCGCCGGCCGATCTGCCGGTCCTCGTGCTGTGCGACGGCGACATGTGGTTCGGGCGGCTCGGCTTCCAGGACACGCTGGACGCCCTCGTCGCCGACGGCGCACTGCCGCCGCTCGCCGTCCTCGCACCCGACGCCGTCGACAACCCCACCCGGCAGCGCGAACTCGGCGCCCACGACAGTTACGTGGGCTTCCTCGCCGACGAGCTCCTGCCCTGGGCCGCCGGGCGCTGGCCGCTGACCACCGACCCCGCGCGCACCGTCGTCGCGGGCCAGAGCCTGGGCGGACTGACTTCTCTGTACGCGGGGTTCCTGCGCCCGGAGCGGTTCGGCAACGTCCTGGCCCAGTCCCCGTCGCTGTGGTGGCGCCCCGGACTTCCGCCGGGCGTTCCCGAGGTGCCGCCCGCGCAGAATCCGTGGCTCATCTCACGCTTCAACGCCGCCGAACGGCGCGCCATCACCGTGCACATCGACGTCGGACTGCACGAGGGCACCCTGGTCGACCACACCCGCGGGCTGTACGAGGCGCTGCGTTCCCGTGGCTGTCCGGCGACCTGGAACACGTACAACGGCGGTCATGATCACGCCTGTTGGCGCGGCTGCCTCGCCGACGGCCTGGTGTCCCTGCTCGCCCGCTGAGCGGCCGCCCGCCGAGCCGACGCCCCGCCGCGCGCACCGTTCTCGACGCTGACGCGGGCGCCCTGTCACACTTGGGCCGCCCGTGTCGCTGTTGGGCTGAACGGGTGAGGTCGCGTAAGAATTGGCCGGTGCAGATACCGAAGGCGAGTCAGGACGGGGTGGGGCGTTGAACAGCCACGACGTCACCGACGAACAGTGGGAGGGGCTCGCCCAGGTCGTACCGCTGCGCAGCCGCAACGAATGGCCGTCCTGGCCCGGCCACCGCGCGCTGCCCGACGCGGAGACCGAGACGCGAAGGCGCTTCGTCGTGATGCGGGTGAACGTCTTCGCGGACGCCCGTGAGGTCGCCGAGACGGTGATGTCCCAGATCCCGGTCCTGCTCGACCTGACCGGCGCCGAGACGGAAGTCGCCAAGCGCGTCCTGGACTTCAGCAGCGGCGTGGTCCTCGGCCTCGGCTGCGGGATGCACCGGGTCGACAAGAACGTCTTCCTGCTCGCACCGCCCGGCACCGAGGTGCAGGGGCTCGTCGCGGCGGCCCAGTCGTAGGCACCACTGCGTACGCCGTGGCCATGGGGCATAGGCCAGGCGCATAGCCGCTCGGGGTCGGGCGGGAGGCCGCTCCGGCGGTAATCCCTCATTAGTAGGAAGGTCACCAGGGCGGAACGGTTCGGCGGACCCACCGCCGCCTACCGTCCGGACATGACTGTGCACCTCCCGGGGGCGGCCACCGGGCCACCGTCGGGCCCGGACCGGAGCTGCGTCACCGAACTCCGGCTCTCCGCCTTCGCCGCGCACCGCGGCGCCGTGCTGCCGCTCGGCCCGCTGACGTTCGTGGCCGGGCCGAGTGGCAGCGGGAAGTCCACCGCGCTCGCCGCGTACGAGGCCCTCGCGAGGCTCGCCGCGGGGGACGAACTCACCGAAGTCTTCGCCGATCCGGTGGCCTGTGTGCCCGACCGGGCGCGCGCCGACGGCCAGCGGCGGCGGGGCTTCCGCATCGGCTGCACGGTCGAGGGGCCCGTCGGGGCGGTGCGGCTCGACCTCGCCGTACAGGCCGAGCCCGAACTGCGCGTCGTAGGCGAGCGGCTGACCCGCGGCGGGCTCACCCTGCTGGAGACGGCGCTGCGCGATCCCGGCCGGCGCGCGGTGCAGGCGGCCTGGCACACGGCGGGTCTCTCGCCGGTCACCCGCGGCCCGCTGCCGGACGACCGGCTCGGCACCGCGCTGCTCCCGCTGCGGGTGGCGGGCAAGACGGACGGGCAGCGCCTGGTGCTCGCGGCGGCCGAGCAGGTGGTGGTCGCGCTGCGTTCGGTCTTCCCGTGCGCGCCGGCGCCGCGCCTCATGCGGCTGCCGGTGCCGCCCGGACTCGTCGGCGCGGGGCGCCTGTTGAGCAGCTGCGACAACCTTGCCGAGGTGCTCCTGCGTACGCGCGAGGAGTGCGGCAACCGGCACGCGCGGCTGGTGGAGGTGGTGCGTGCCGGGTGCGCGGGGCCGGTCGCCGACGTCCTCTCGGAGGTGACGGAGGACGGGTCGGTGCGCGCGCTGATCGACCGGGGCGACGGATACCGCTCTCCCGTCGGACGGCTCGGGGACGGCGAGTTGAGGTATCTGGCGCTCGCCCTGGTGCTGCTCACCGGCCCCGGAGTGTTCGAGGTCGACCCGGTGGCCGAGGTGCCGTCGGCGTACCAGACCCTCACCGTGCTCGCCGACGGCTTCGACGACTGTCTCGACCTGCGGCAGCGGCGCGCGCTCGCCGAACTCGCGGCGCGCACCTGTGAACGCGGGCACATTCGCCTGGTCGCGGCGGTGAGTGACGCGTCGTGGGCCGCCGAGAAGGACGGGGCCTCGGTGGTAGACCTGGAGCCGTGACAGAACTTGATGTAGCGGGACTCCAGCGCAGACTGGCCCAGTTCGCGGCGGCGCGGCACTGGCAGCCCTTCCATACGCCCAAGAACCTGGCCGCGGCGCTCAGCGTCGAGGCGTCCGAACTGGTCGAGATCTTCCAGTGGTTGACGCCCGACGAGTCGGCGCGGGTGATGGACGACCCGGACACGGCACACCGGGTGACGGACGAGGTCGCCGACGTGCTCGCCTATCTGCTGCAGTTCTGCGAGGTGTTGGGCATCGACGCGCTGGCGGCCCTTGACGCGAAGATCGACCGGAATGAGCAGCGGTTCCCCGCGAAGGGCGCCTAGGACACCTAAGGACGTATAGATCCGTCACTCTCCGGAGTGGACGCGTTGTCCACAGTCGATAACTTGTCCACAGATTTCCGAGTTGCTCTGGCTTTTCATTCCGATGACAGTCACTCTAGGTAGTGGTCAGGGGAGTTCGGGCGACGTGCGGCGAGTGCGCGCGGGATAGATGGGGGTGCGCATGGAGGCGATGCGGCTCATCGAGGCGAGCAGGCACGCCCTGGCGCAGAGCCAGGAACCGCCGGACATCGTGGCGGAGGTGTGGCAGTCGCAGGCCCTGGCACAGGCGATCGGCAGCCGGCTCGCGGTCGCGGGGCCGCCGGAGTTGCGGGGTGAGGCGCTCGGTCTGAGCGAGCTCGGCGGCAGGGGCTGCGGGGTCCTCGACGCGCCGTCGCTCGGGAGCGAGGGGATACGGGCGGCGCGGCTGACGGGCATCGGCGACGCACAGCAGGTTCTGCACGGACTCGACGAGCTGCTCGGCGAGGTGGGCATCGCCCTCGTCGGCGTCGCGATGGGCGCGGACGACGAGGGGGTGTACTGGCAGTGCATGGAAGCCATCGACGCCGCCGACGAGTCGAGGGACCGGGTGCTCGAGATGCTGCGCAGGCTGGCGGTGCGCGAACAGAGCCTGCCCGAGCCCGACTCGGCGGCGGGGTCGTCATGACCCGGGATGCGTCACACGGGGCGGGGGTCTTCGCCGGCCGGTGGGTTGGTGCCAGGCATGGCCCCGGTCGACGTGGACTGCTGGAGGTCGGCGTCGAGCTGGGTCAGATCGGCGTTGAGCGCTGCCATCAGCTCCTCCATCTGCTGCAGCAGGCCCTTGGGTGCGCCCTGCTGCTCGGGCACGGACGGTTCGCGCGCGGCCTCCTGCTCGGGTACGGCTTCGTGGGACATGACGGCCTCCTCGGCCCTCGCCCCTCCTGTGTGGAAGGGCAGTTGGTGCGGGCGACGCGCCGGCAGCGACCGCCGGTGCGGGTGCCGGGCGGTCCGGCTCCGCCCGAGCCAACGATCACTGGCGGCGGCGGGTCACTGGGGAGGGCGTGGGGCGGATTCCGGGTTGACGGATTTTCACCCGGCCGGGGCGGGGAGGACCGGCGGGACCGGTGGAGTTGACGGGCGTTCGAGCGGGCCTGGGTCTGTGCCTGTGCCTGTGCGGTCCAGGCCCGCCGGTGAACGCCGTGAGCACCACGCGGTCCTGCGGTCCCGTGGTCCGTGGTCCCGCAGGCCGCTCGGCACCAGATGCGGTCAGCCCAGCTGCGGCATGACCTGCGAGGAGATCAGCTCCAGGTGGTCCAGGTCGTCGAGGTCGAGGATCTGCAGATACATCCGCTGCGAGCCGACGGCAGCGTAGGCGGAGATCTTCTCGACGACCTCCGCGGGAGACCCGGCGAGCCCGTTCGCCTTCAGGTCCTCCACCTCGCGGCCGATGGCGGCGGCGCGGCGCCTCACCTCCGCGTCCGTCTTGCCGACGCAGGCCACCAGAGCGTTGGAGTAAGTGAGGTCGTCGGCCTTGCGGCCGTGCTCATCGGCGGCTGCGCGCACCCGCTTGAACTGCTGCTCGGTATCGGCCAGAGAGGCAAAGGGAATGTTGAACTCAGTCGCGTACCGCGCCGCGAGGGCGGGCGTCCGCTTGGCGCCGTGGCCGCCGATGAGGACGGGCACCTTCGACTGCGCGGGCTTGGGAAGGGCGGGGGAATCGGAGAGTTGGTAGTACGTACCGTCGAAGGAGAACCGGTCGCCGGCCGGTGTCTCCCACAGGCCCGTCACAATGGCGAGTTGCTCCTCGAGGCGCCCGAACTTCTCCTTCGGGAAGGGGATTCCGTAGGCGGTGTGCTCCGCCTCGTACCACCCCGAGCCGAGGCCCAGTTCGATGCGGCCGCCGGACATCTGGTCGACCTGCGCGACCTGGATCGCGAGGACGCCGGGCAGTCGGAAGGTGCCCGCGGTCATCAGCGTGCCGAGCCGGATCCGCCGGGTCTCGCGGGCGAGTCCGGCGAGGGTGATCCAGGCGTCCGTGGGGCCGGGCAGGCCGTCGGAGGAGCCCATGACGAGATAGTGGTCGGAGCGGAAGAAGGCGCTGTAGCCGAGGTCCTCGGTGGCCTTGGCGACGCGGAGCAGCGTCTCGTAGGTCGCACCCTGCTGCGGTTCGGTGAAGATTCGAAGGTCCATACAGCCATCTTGCCCGGATAAGGGATCCGGTTTCTGTCTTGGACCATCCGTGTTGCCGCCGCCGGCAGCGGCACGGTAAGTGCCACTGCCGACGGCTCTGTTGGCGGGCGGAGCCTCACAGCCTCGGGTCGACCGGCTCCGACTCCAGGGCCAGGACGGCGAAGACCGCCTCGTGGACGCGCCAGAGCGGCTCCCCGTCGGCGAGCCGGTCCAGGGCCTCCAGGCCGAGGGCGTACTCGCGCAGGGCGAGCGAGCGCTTGTGGTTCAGGAAGCGCTGCCGCAGCCGGTCCAGGTTGTCCGGGCGCGTGTACTCGGGACCGTAGATGATCCGCAGGTACTCGCGGCCGCGCACCTTGATGCCGGGCTGGGCGAGCCGGCCCTTTCCGTCGCGCACGAGCGCCTGGAGCGGCTTGACGACCATGCCTTCGCCGCCGCGGCTTGTCATCTCCAGCCACCAGTCGATGCCGGAGCGGACCGATGCCTCGTCGCCGGTGTCGACGACGAGACGGCGGGTGGTCTGGAGGAGACCGGTCGGGTCGTGTTCGACGAGGCGGTCGAGCCAGGCGAGCTGTTCGTCGTGCGGTATCGCCGCCAGGGAGCGGCCCTGGGCGGCGAGGATCTGGAACGGCGCGATGCGTACGCCGTCCAGGCCGTCCGTCGGCCAGCAGTAGCGGCGGTAGGCCTCGGTGAACGCGGCCGCGTCGGTGGCCCGTTCGTACTGCTTGGCGATCAGGTCTCCGACGTCGATGCCGCGGGCGGCGGTCGCCTCCAGGGCGGCGATGGCGCCGGGGAAGACGGCTCGGGACGCGGCGCCCACGGCGGCGTACTGCTTGCGCAGCAGGCCGGATGCCTTGAGGGACCAGGGCATCAGTTCGGCGTCGAGCAGCAGCCAGTCGGTGTCGAGTTCCTGCCAGAGCCCGGCCTCGGTGACGGCGGCGCGCAGTCGGCCGAGGATCTCCTCGGTGACGGTTGCATCGTCGAAGAAGGGGCGTCCGGTGCGGGTGTGGAGCGCGCCGGTCGGGCCTTCGGCGCCGAAGCGTTCGCGCGCCACGTCCGCGTCGCGGCAGACCAGGGCGACCGCTCGCGAGCCCATGTGCTTCTCCTCGCACACGACCTTCGCGACACCGTCCGCCTTGTACTGGGCGAAGGCCTCGGCCGGGTGCTCCAGGTAGCCCTCCACCTGGGAGGTCGCGGTCGGGGCCATGGTGGGCGGGAGGTAGGCGAGCAGCCGGGGGTCCACCGCGAAGCGGCTCATGACCTCCAGGGCCGCCGCGGCGTTCTCCTCGCGCACGGCGACGCGGCCGGAGTGCCGGGTCTCCACGGTCCGGCGGCCGCTGACGTCCGCGAGGTCGAGCGGCCGGCCTTCGTGGCCGCCGGGTGCCTCGGTGGCCAGGGGTCGGGTGGGCTCGTACCAGACCTGCTCGGCGGGTACGTCGACGAGTTCACGCTCGGGCCAGCGCAGCGCGGTCATCCTGCCGCCGAAGACGGCGCCGGTGTCCAGGCAGATGGTGTTGTTGATCCAGCTGGTGTTCGGCACGGGAGTGTGGCCGTAGACGACCGTCGCCCGGCCCCGGTACTCCTCGGCCCACGGATAGCGCACGGGCAGGCCGAACTCGTCGGTCTCGCCGGTGGTGTCCCCGTACAGGGCGTGCGAGCGGACCCGGCCCGAGGTGCGGCCGTGGTACTTCTCGGGCAGGCCGGCGTGGCAGACGACGAGCTTGCCGCCGTCGAGGACGTAGTGGCTGACGAGTCCGTCGATGAACTCCCGCACCCGCTCCCGGAATTCCGGGTCCTTGGCGTCCTCCTTCTCCAACTGCTCGATGGTCTCGGCGAGGCCGTGGGTGTGCTGGACGTTGCGGCCCTTGAGGTAGCGGCCGAGCTTGTTCTCGTGGTTGCCGGGCACGCACAGGGCGTTGCCGGCGGCGACCATCGCCATGACGCGGCGCAGTACGCCGGGGCTGTCGGGGCCGCGGTCGACGAGGTCGCCGACGAAGACGGCCGTGCGGCCTTCGGGGTGCGCCCCGTCGACGTATCCCAGCTTGGTGAGCAGGGTCTCCAGCTCGGAGCGGCAGCCGTGGATGTCGCCGATGATGTCGAAGGGCCCTGTGAGGTGGGTGAGGTCGTTGTAGCGCTTCTCCAGGACGACTTCGGCGTTCTCCACCTCCGCCGCGCTGCGCAGCACGTGCACCTTGCGGAAGCCCTCGCGCTCCAGGCCGCGCAGCGAACGGCGCAGCTCGCGGCGGTGGCGCGCGATGACGTGGCGGGGCATGCCGGCCCGGTCGGGGCGCGTCGCGTTGCGCTCGGCGCAGACCTCCTCGGGCAGGTCGAGGACGACCGCGATGGGCAGCACGTCGTACTGGCGGGCCAGCTGGACGAGCTGCTTGCGGCTCTCGGCCTGCACATTGGTCGCGTCCACGACGGTGAGGCGTCCGGCGGCGAGCCGCTTCCCGGCGATGTAGTGGAGCACGTCGAAGGCGTCCCGGCTCGCGCTCTGGTCGTTCTCGTCGTCGGCGACGAGCCCGCGGCAGAAGTCCGAGGAGATCACCTCGGTCGCCTTGAACTGCCGGTGCGCGAACGTGGACTTGCCGGAGCCGGTGGCGCCGACGAGGACCACGAGGGAGAGGTCGGTCACCGGGAGAGTGCGCTTCTTGCCGGCACCCGTGGGGGTTTCGGTACTGGTCATGCGGCCTTCGCCTCCTTCGCGCTCGGCTTGTTGTCGTCGGCCGTCTTGCCGTCGTCGGCGATCATCGTGAACACGGCCATCTGGGTCGGCGGCCCCACCTCGGGGTCGTCGGGCCCGACGGGCACGAACTCCACGTCGTAGCCGTGCCGTCCGGCGACTTCACCGGCCCAACTCCGGAACTCCTCGCGCGTCCACTCGAAGCGGTGGTCGCCGTGGCGGACATGCCCGGCGGGGAGCGTCTCCCAGCGGACGTTGTACTCGACGTTGGGCGTCGTCACGAGCACGGTCCGGGGCCTTGCAGAACCGAACACCGCGTACTCCAGGGCGGGGAGGCGAGGCAGGTCGAGGTGCTCGATGACCTCGCTCAGGACGGCGGCGTCGTACCCCTTGAGCCGCTTGTCGGTGTAGGCGAGCGAGCCCTGCATCAGCCGCACGCGGTCCGCCTGGCGCTCACCCATCCGCTCGATGCGCAGCCGGCGCGCGGCGACGGTCAGCGCCCGCACGGAGACGTCGACGCCGACGATCTCGGTGAACCGCACGTCCTTCAGGAGCTCGTGCACCAACTGCCCCTGCCCGCAGCCGAGATCGAGCACCCGGCCCGCCCCGGCGGCGCGCAGCGCCTCGACGATCGCGGTGCGCCGCTGGACCGCGAGCGGCACCGGCTTCTCCTCGGTGTCCGTCGTCTCGTCGACCGCGTTGTCGATCTCCTCGACCTCGCTGTCGTCGGCCTCCGCGAGCCGCACCAGCTCAAGGGCCTCCATCGCCTGCCGGGTCAGACCCCAGCGGCGTGACAGATAGCGGCTGGTGATCAGCTTCTGTTCGGGGTGCTCGGCCAGCCAGCCCTCGCCCGCCCGCAGCAGCTTGTCGACCTCGTCGGGCGCGACCCAGTAGTGCTTGGCGTCGTCGAGGACGGGCAGCAGCACATACAGCTGCCGCAGCGCGTCGGCGAGCCGCAACTCGCCCTCCAGGACAAGGCGTACGTAACGCGAGTCGCCCCACTCGGGGAACTGCTCGTCGAGGGCGACCGGTTCGGCGCTCACGCTGTCCCAGCCAAGCGGCCCGAACAGCTTGTGCACCAGATCGGCGCCGCCGCGCGCGGGCAGCGCGGGCACCTCGATGCGCAGCGGCATCGGGGTCGCGGCCCGTTCGGGACGGGCGTTGCACACGCCGCGCAGCGCGCTCTTGAAGACCGTGCTCATCGCGACGGAGAGCAGCGAGGACGCGGCGTACGGGCGGTCGTTGACGTACTGCGCGAGTGCCGCGTCGGCCGCACCGCCGCGCCCCTTGCCCTTGCCCCGGCGCACGAGCGCCACGGGGTCCACCTCAAGCAGCAGCGCCGCGGTGCAGCGCTCGGCGGTCGCCTCGGGGTAGAGGACGTGCGCCGTGCCGTGCGAGGTGGAGAAGCGCTGCGCGTTGTCGGGATGCTTGTGCAGCAGGAACCCGAGGTCGGTCGCGGGGCGTTCAGGGCTGCCGGTGGTACTGATCGTCAGGAACACGGTGGGTAGACCTCAAAACGGGATCTGAGCTGGGGATACTCCAGCGCGACGCCGTCGCTCCGGCGCGCCTCTACAACGTACGCGAACACCGGAGGCGTACTCAGGGATTTTTGCTCCGCCGCCCTGGATCACCTGTCGATGCGGTCGACGCCGCCGGCCTTGCTGCGGCGCGGGGCGGTCTTGAAGTCACTTCTCGGCCGCGGGCCTGGTGTCGGGGGAGAACAGGAATGAGATGCGTTCCATGACGCGCTGGCGCTTGGTGTTCTGGAAGGCGGCGATGCACCACGTGCCGTCGGTCTGGCGGACCAGTGTGTAGGTCTGCGTCTTGGAGAGGTCGGCCGCCTTCGGCTCCCCGCCCTCGTAGGTGTCGCCGCGACTGGTGGCCACGGCGGTGTCGGGGCCGTAGAAGCGGATGCTGAGCCACGAGTCGGAAAGCTTGGTGCCCTTGAGGAATCCGTCGAACAGAGCGCGGTGGCCTTCGGTTATGTCGCGTCGGCCCTGGTAGGCGGTGCCCACGTAGCTGGTGTACGTGGCGTCCTTGGCGAACTGGTCACCGTACGCGGTGGCGTCGTGCCGGGCCCACGCGTCCTTCATCGAACGCAGGGTGCGGCAGACCGCCCGCTGGTCGTCGGCGGTCGCGGTGCCGGCCGGTGTGGCGGTGACTTCGGGTGTGACCGCGTTGCAGTCACTCACGCCGAGGTTCTTCGCGTCGGAGATGGCGTTGAGCCACAGGTATCCGCCGCCCGCTGCCGCGACCAGTGTCAGCGCGGTGACGCCCAGGGTGATCTTGATGCGGCGGCGACGGCGGCTCTTCGGGGCCGGCGTCTGGGCGGTGGTGGACTCGGTGGGCTCGGACTGTGCTGTGCTGGTGGCGTTCATGGTCATGGCCTCCCGTGATAACTTCTTAGGTGAAGTTACTGCGCAGACGAAGTCTCTTCATCGAGGAAGAAATTAGGGAGTGGAGGAGCCCTTGTCAACGCCGGCCATGCGCCCCGATGCGGGCCAGATCTACCGCCAGTACCTCAGCGCGGTGCTGCTCCACGGTCATGCGAGCGGCCGGGCCTGCGAGCTCGGCGCCACCGATCTGTACGCGCTGAACATCCTGCAGCTGACGGGCGCGATGACCCCGGGTGAACTGTCCGCGCGCACCGGTCTGACGACCGGGCCGACCACCCGTCTCATCGACCGTCTGGAGCATGCGGGCTACGTGCGCCGCGTGCCCGACCCCGGCGACCGGCGCAAGGTGACCGTCGAGCCGCTCGGTGAACCCGCGGACCTCGACCGCGTCATGGCCCCCGCGCGGCAGAAGATCGGGCAGATTCTCGGGGGGTACTCACCGGAGCAACTCGACGTCCTCTTCGACTACTTCGCCCGTGCCGCCGAGGCGTACCAGGAAGCCGCCGAGCAGCTGCGCGATCAGTGAGGTGTCGGGCGGAGCTTTCAGTGCCGCCGCCACCGCAAGTCGAACAGGGTCGGGGGCTCGCCCTCCAGCGGTTGGGTCATGTAGTCCGTCCAGATCTGGCCGGCGCGTTTCTCCCCGTCCGCGCGACGTCGCCGAGCTTCGGAGCCTTGCCACCAGCGGTCCGGGCAAACTGCTGGTGCGGCTCGACGACCTGGACCGCTTCCTGAACGACGCGTGCAGCCTTGGCCGGCGCGCCCACCCTGCTGCGCCGCTGGCGCACCGGCCCTCCGGGAGGCCGCGCCCTGATCGCCGCAGTAGTCGACATAGGCAGGCTCGGCGGTCCAGAGGTCCTCACCGCCGCGCTGCTCGGCACAGCGGCCCTCGGCCATCTGACCCAAGCACAGCGTGCCCGCCTCGACGAGCAGTGGATGGCGCAGGCCCTCGCATACGCCGCGGCAACCATCGATGGAACGTCCGCCGTTCTGAGCCCAATTGCCGACAAGCCGGGCATGGTGCGCGGCTACGTCCTCGCCGACTACCTCCTGCGAACGGGGCTCTGGCGAGGGCAGGGGCACGTCTCCTATGCGCGGGGAGTCGTTGAGGAACTCGCCCGCAGCGGAAGCGACGTCGCAGTCGAAACCCTGGTCGGGTGGTCCCACTCGGACTTCCCCGACCCTGAGCAGCGGATTGCCGAGCTACGCAAGTACGCGGGCAGCTTCGAGTGCGCTGCAACTGGCCTCGCCCGGGTCCTGGACATCCATGGCAGTCCGGACGAGGCCACCAGGACCAAGCCATCACACTGCTCCTCAAGACCCAGCACATCGTCGACTCGGCGCGCGGACAGATCGCCACGCTCCTCACTGACCAGAACAGCGACCGGCACGACGAAGCACTTGATCTGTGGTGCTCTGCTGCTGCCGATTCCTCCAGTGCCCGCGCTGAACTCGTGCGCCTGCTGGATCTCCTCGACCGCGACGAGGAAATCCTCGCGGTGCTCCCGCCCGAGGCCGGCGTCCCGGCCGGGTACTCCCGTCACAACTCCACCCGCGTCGCTGCCTTGCTGCGCAGCGATCGGCTGGTCGACCGGCGATTTCACTGCGGACGCCGAACTGGCGACGTACCTCAAAGAGCGTGGTGCAGTAGAGGAACTGGCCTTCACCGAAGGGGCTTCCCCTGGCTTGGCTGACCAGGATCGTCGCGGACGAACAGGTCGAGTAGCGGCTGCGGCTGGAGTCTGCCGCGGACCAGCAGCGACACGTGGTGTGCCGGAGGTGTGTCAGCGACTTCTCAGGCCCTGTGTAGGTCGCCTCCGTCAGACCGGACACTCTCCGCGCCCCTGCCACTCCTGCGCAACCAATCGAGTGAGGTCGGAGTGGGAGGGCATGTCGGACGTGTACTCCCGGCGCCCGCGATCAACGCTGGAGACACCTGTCGACGAGCCCTGAAGGAAGAGCGGTCATGGACTACACCAAGCTGGCGCCTCCATTGGCAGCGACTTACGAGCGTTACCACCAGGAGGGCGGCAGCCGCGAGCCCCTGCGGCCTCAGGCCGGGACACTCGGGCTCATCTCCGTACGGGAGCGCGCCAAGCCGCTGCGCGTCGTCGTCTCCGTCGAATGCGACCCGGACGCCGTCTCCGACGGCGGTCTCGGGGACGGCATCGTCCTCAACCAGGGCGGCACTCGGGTGAAGACTGCCATTGTTGCCCTCGACGAGCTGGAGCGGCTCAGCGAGCACCCCGGCATCAAGCGCATCGTGCCGGCCACCAGGCTGCGCCCGTACCTGAACCTCGCTCAGCAGAACGTCGGCGTGCCGCAATTCCGGACGAGCTCCGGCCTGACCGGCAAGGGCGTCGTCATGGGGATCGTCGACACCGGCATCGACACGCAGCACACGGCCTTCACCGGGTGCATCGAACGGATCTGGGACCAGACCCTGCGCGGCGGCTCCGGAGTGCCGGAGGGCCGGTACGGAGCGGAATTCGTCAACGCCGGGATGGCCATGGCCACCCTGTCCCGCGACATCGAGGGCCACGGCACCCATGTCGCCGGCATCGCTGCCGGTGCGGAGGGCATCGCTCCCGAGGCGCGCCTGGTGATCGTCAAGACGGACTTCCAGGACGCCCACATCATCGACGGTATCCAGTACATCTTCCGTGTCGCTCGCGACCTGGAGCTGCCCGCGGTCGTCAACCTCAGCCTGGGCGGCCACTTCGATGCGCACGACGGCACCGACACGATGTCCCAGTCGATCGAGGAGGAGACCGGCCCCGGCCGCATCGTCGTGTGCGCCGCCGGCAACGAGGGCGACGACGACATCCACGCCCGCGTCACCGTCCCGCACGGCGCCAACCGCGCGATCACCTGCCACCCTGGCGTCTTCGACGGCAAGCCGGACATCTTCTGGCTCAACGGCTGGTACGCGGGCAGTGACCAGTTGGAGGTCGCGATGGCCTCCCCGACCGGCGCAACGACCCCCTTCCAGCCGGTACGGACCTCGGGCAGCCCGAGCACCGATTTCAACATCTCAGGGGGCAAGGTCCAGATCACCACCCCGGGCCCCGACCCGGCCAACGGCGACATCAACTTCTTCGTCCAGGTCGAGCCGAGGGGCACCGGCGGCCCCGCCAACGCCGCCCCCGGCAAGTGGCGGCTGCTTCTCCGCGGGGCGAACGTCACGAGTGGCGAGGTCGATGTCTGGATGCTTGGCCGCTCCGACGCCCGACCGCAGCCGCAGTTCAGCGGCCGCGCCGTGCACGACGCGGTCAAGGTCGGCTCGCCGGGAGCCGCCTCGTCCGCGGTCACCGTCGCTGCTTTCACCACCCGTACCGAGTGGAAGGACATCGACGGCGTCGACCGGGAGGCGTTCTGGCTGGAACCCGGAAACATCGCCAGCTTCAGCAGCGAGGGTCCGCGCCGGGACGGGGCGCACAAGCCCGACATCACCGCTCCCGGAGCCATGATCGTCTCAGCGCTGTCCCGGGACGCCGTGGACCTGGACCCGGGCTTCATCACGGACGAACAGCACGTGGCGATGCAGGGAACCAGCATGGCCGCCCCCTTCGTCTCTGGGCTCGCCGCCCTCATCCTGCAGCGCGACCCGGGCTGTGACCCCGGCAAGCTGAAGGAACTCTTCCGGCAGAACGCGGCCGTCCCCGGCGCCGCATCCGGAACCTTCGACCCGAAGTGGGGCGACGGCCTCATCAACGCCGCCAATCTCTGAGAATCGACCTGTGGACTACCGGAAACTCGACTCCTCCCTCGCCATGGCCATCGACGCCGAGGGCCGCGTTCCCCAGGCCCGGGACATGCTGGTGCTCGTACGCCTGACCGAACCGCCCTCGCCTCCCCAGCTCGAACACCTGCAGAGCCGAGGAGTCGACAGCGCGGCCGCACCCGGCCGTGCCGTCATGACGGGAACTCTGTCCCGGGAGGACGTCGAAACACTTTCCGAGCAGCCCTGGGTCCTCTCCCTCACCTTGTCCGCCACCCGCAACCCGACATGAGCACACCACCATTGCCCCGCAAGCTGGGTCGCCACTGACCGGCTTGGTCAGCTCGGAGTCCGCCGGCCTCGCTCGGCCCGGGGCACCAGGGCTTACGCAGGGATCAGGGCCGTCCCGCCCTGCAGGCCCGGGTGGCGGCTGTCGGGGTGCTGGAGTGCGGTGGCCATGCGGACCAGGTGGGCCCGTTCCTCGGCCGGCGGGACCGAGAGCAGGGGAGTCGTGGGGGTGTCCGGCCGGGGCGGAACGCCTTGTCGTTTGCGGGTGATCGCGTCGATGAGCGTGGCGGCCGCGCATGCGGCCGTGAGGTCCGGGGTGGGGGTGGAGCGGGCTGACTGCCGGATGCGGTCAGCGGGCTCGGGGCGCATCCAGGGGTGAAGAGCGTGGATGGCGTCGGAAATCTCCATGATGCGGCGGGGCAGGTACCACTTGGTGACGTTGAGGGCGAGCTTCTCCGTGAGCGGGCCGGGCGGAGCGAGTACCAGGCGTGGATCACTGGCCTGCATGGTCAGTTTCCACAGGGGGCGGAGTGTGCGGAAGTCACGGCGCTCGTCCATCCAGGCGCCCAGGGCCGGTGCCAGATAACCGTATTGCACAAGAAGGGTGCCGGCGCCGCTCAGGAGAGGGGTGCCGAGGTGGAGTACGTCGATGTGATGGGCGCCGAAGGAACTGGCCGTCAGCGGCAGGAGCTTGAGCGCGTACGAGGACCCCAGGAGGAGCGCCCCGATCTGGACTGCGTGCAGGCCTCGGCTGATGGAGGGGTGCTCGGACTGGCAGGCCATGCGGATTTTGCTGCAGTGGTTGGCGGTGGCAAGGAGGGGAGTGGCGATTGCCACCCAGGTGGTGGCGAAGAAGTACACCGTCAGGGGGTGGGTGTCGGCGGTGATGCGGCCCGTCCGCAGCTCCTGCGGGAAACTGAAGGAAGCCGTGAAGTAGAGCGCGACCATGGCGATGCCGAGCGGCGGATACAGCGTGGCCGGGCGGGCCAGGCGGCGTAGTCCCAGCTGGCAGACGACGCCGTGGTCCTGGCTCCAAAGGCGCACCAGCACATGCGAGTTGATGGCGAAGCCGAAGATGCACAGATAGATCAGCAGGGCGCTGAGCGTGGGGATGCCGGAGACGGCTCCGATCCACCGGTAGACGGCGGGATACATGATCAGAAAGGAACCGGCGGCCAGCAGGGTTCCCCAGGCGAGGATGCTCAGAGAGCGGGAGAAGTTGTTGCGCAGCGCGAGGATCTTGCTGGCCGCCGTCATGACCGACACCCCGCAGAGGAGGAAGTAGAGGACGACGTACACGGTGTTGAGGACCGTCATCAGACACCGGTTCTGCGATGGGCCAGAGAGGCCGCGAGCTGAGCGTTGCCGATCTGATCCGCCCGCAGGTCCAGCATGGTGACCAACTGGGTGGCCACCACCTCGGCCTCCCGCTCCAGCGGCGCTCCGTAGTGGGAGCGCCCCATCAAGACCCCGCGGACGACGTCCGGACGGATCCCGGGCAGCAGCGTGCGCGCGGTGGCGCTGTCGAACAGGGCGCCTGGCGTCGGAGTGTGCCCGCGCCACAGGTGCACGAGTTCGTGGCAGCCGGTGAGGATTCTGTTCAGGGGGGACGCACTGTCGCCGATGACGATGACATCGCGGTGGGCCAACTGCGCGCAGAAGCCGGTGAGACCGGAGGGGAGTCGGCGGTAGGCGACCTCGACCGGTCTGTCCCGCGCTCGTGCCACCGATTCGATTACATCCTTTAGCACAGGCAATTCCGGAAGATCGAGTTCCCGAATTAGCCTGATTGCGCGCCGCCGTTCACGGCCGATTCGCATGTTGCCCCCGTAGTGTCTGGACGCCTGTGGTCTGGTCAGGGCCACGTACGGGTGATCCTATGGCTCCCCGCCGCGTCCTGGACACGGGTGCGAAATATTGGGCCGCTCAGCGCGTTTGCAAATGCCGTATCGGTGGTGTCGGGCTAATGGGGGCCGGGGGGTTGTGAGGCAGCGTCGTGCGGGGACGGGTCCGGGTCCGCGAGCAGGCTCTCCACCGCGGCAGCGACCTCGGACGCCTGCCCCGGGGGGAGGCCGGCCATGCGGAACGCGATCTGCACGGCGGCCGGATTGTGAGCGATGCGGCGATAGGCGGCCAGGGCCTTGAGGGTGTCTTCGAGCTCGATGACCACCGGCTCGCTGCTGTCGTAGGTGAGGGCTTCCCTGCGGACTCCGAAGTGGTGGGCGATGGAGCCCAGATCGTCCGTCAGGAGGGCGTCGATGCCGATCCGGAGGAAGGCGGCCAGCGGCGCCAGCTTCGACAGTGTGGGCTGGCTGCGGCCTTCAAGCAGCTTGTCGAGATACGTCGAGGACATCCCCGATGCCCTGGCTGCCGCCCGCAGCGAATAGCGCTGCCCCTGCTCGTCCACGCGCTGCGCCAGGAGATGGTTGAGGCGGTCGGTGAAGCGTGCGGAGATGTGCTCCTGCGGAGGGTCGCGGTGCAGGGGTTCGAGCGGTCGGCCGCGGCGAAGGCCGGCGATCCGGCCCACTGCCACGCCCGTGGCCTCGGAGACTTCCCGGTTCGTCCATGGCCGGCCGAGCCGGGCCGGGATGACGTTCTGGAAGAGGCGCTCCAGGCGCACTGCCACCCGCTGGGCCAGCTCGTCACCACTCTCACTCACAGCCAAGCTCCTCGTCTGCTCAGGGCGTGGGGGGTCAGGGGAGTCTAGAGGGCCCGGCCTGCTTCACATAGGCGCTCCCATACATCGGAGAGTTGCCGGTCACCAGGCAGGTCATTCGGGAGGCTTCATGAGGGTGCCATCAATAGTTGACACTTGTGCGGGTGGGCGGTGAGGATTCGGTGCGAACGGCTGATCAAGCGGATGTATCTCCAGCACGGCATGTTCAGGGGGATTTTCATGTCTACTTTCAGGCTTCACGCGCCGCGAGATGCGCCGGTGCACCCTTGCGCGGCCTTCGTCGACGACGGTGCCGACGCCCGATGTTCCCCCGGGCGTAAGTCTCTTTGAACGCATAAGTCTCTTTGAGCCACGAGCCGTGCCTGCTGGGCCCGGACGGTCCATGAGTCGCGATCTCCCCCTGGCTGCCGCTCTCTTGGGCGCGCGCCATTGATCACGTCGGATTCGGGTGCCGCCCCACTGGGGCGTGGATCCCCCTCCGCGGTGCGATGGGGTCGGGCTGCCCCATGCCTCCGACTGCCTCCAGAGCCCGAACGGGCCAGTGCCTGCCCGTAGTTGCCCCGGCGAGGCCGAACCGTACCTGCGTGATGCACCTACCTTGTGAGGCCCGTCTTGCCCTACCTGCCCGAATCCTGTCAGTACCCGCCCATCGCATCCGCCCCGCTCTCTGATCGGGTTTCGAGCCGGCCTCCGATGGAATCCACGCAGTTGCACGCCACACGCCGGGATGCCGAAAGACTTGCGAGGCACACCCGGCAGGGACTCGCCGTCTGTCTGACCGCACCCCTTTTAGTTTTCCTTCTGATTGCGGAGATGCCCGATCCGCACCCCGTCCTCGGGCTCGTATCCGTCCTTTACGCCCTTCATCTGGGGGCGTTGCTGCGTCCGGTGTGGACCGGATGCCCCTACCCGGTCCCGCCGCTCGCCCTGCTCGCCCCCGCCGCCGTGTGGCTGGCCTGCCTCTGGCTGCTCCCCTATACCGGTGCCTTCGCGCGGGCGGAGGTCGTCCCGCTCTCCGGTATGGCCGTCGTGCCCGCGGCCGTCGCAGTGGCAGAGCTGCCGCTGCGCGTTCAACTGCTCACCGGATCCACGTGTCTTGTGGTGGCCGCCGCCGTCAGCCCGCACGCCCCGGTGCCCTCGGCGCTGGTCGCCGGGGGCGTCCTGCTGACCGTCATCTTCGCCGTCCGCAATGCGATGCGACCCGTCTCCGTCATCTCCCGGCTCGAGACCGCCGCAGGTGTGGCCCCCTTGCTGGCGGTGGCCGAGGAGCGGCTGCGGATGTCCCGCGATCTGCACGACACGCTGGGGCGGCATCTGGCCATCATCGCGATCAAGTCCGAACTCATCGCACGCACCGGCAAGTTGGAGGAGATGGAGGAGGTGCAGGTGTTGGCGAGGATGTCGCAGAGCGAGCTGCGGGCGGTGGTGAACGCCGTGCGCACCGCGCCGCTCGACGACGAGCTGGAGAGCGCGTGCTCCCTGCTCCGAGCCTCCGGCATCCGGTGCGAAGTCACCGATGAGGACTGTGGCTTGAGCCTGCCCGGTGAGGTGCGGGAGGTGCTCGGCTGGGCCGTGCGGGAAGCGGCCACGAACGTCATACGGCACGCGCCCGACGCCACTGCCTGCACGATCACGCTGGCCGTGTCCGGCGCGGGCGGAGCGCGGGAGTGCGTCTTGCGGGTGGTGAACGACGGTGTGCGTGACATGCCGGGCCGGCGACCGGAGCTCGGTACGGGCATGGACGGGCTGAAGCAGCGCGTCGCACCGCTGGGAGGGCGCCTGGAGCACGGACCTCAGCTTCGCGGCACCTACCGCCTCCTGGTCACTGTCCCCCTTGCGCGAGAGGAATGAGCCGTGCGGATTCGAGTCCTCCTGGCCGATGACGAGAAGCTGATCCTGGGGGCACTCTCCGCGCTGTTGGCGGCAGAGGGAGACCTCGAAGTGGTCGGTGAGGCCGCAGGCGGTGTGAAAGCTGCCGAGTTGGCGAAGAAGCTTGTTCCGGACGTCTGCGTTCTGGACCTGAGCATGCCCGACAAGGGCGGAATCAGCGTCATCCGAGATCTGCAGCAGGCCCGGCCCTCCATACGGTGCGTCGTGGTCACCTCCCACACGGCGCCCGGATATCTCGCGTCGGCCCTGTCGGTGGGAGCCTGGGGATTCGTACCGAAGACAACGTCCGCGACAGAGCTGGCCGTCATCATCAGAAAGGTTCACCAGGGCGCCCGCTATGTCGATCCGGAGATGGCCGCGAAGGTGATCTCGGCGGGAGAGTCCCCGCTGACCCGGCGGGAGACGGACATCCTGGCGCTGTCGTCGGACGGGGCTCCGATAGACACGGTGGCGCGGCGCGCGGTCCTGTCCCCCGGGACCGTACGCAACTACCTTTCGCGGATCGCCGGCAAGCTGAAGGCGGCGAACCGGCATGAGGCCGCCCATGTCGCCCGTCGGCAGGGCTGGATCTGACCCCTGCGGAGCGGGGAAGCTCGGTCCCGAACTCGTGTGGCATCGGTCACATTCTCTGCGCCGACGGTGTCCGCGTCGTCGATTGATGCGGCGAAATTGCAGGTCAAGGCGGCAATTGCGGCATGGATCATGGTGGCATCCGTCATCGCGGAGTCATGACGAATGTCAAGCATCCAGAAGGGTCAACTCCGCTTAGGGGTGTGATCTGCGCCATATCGAGGGCTCTCGGCTGCTGCTTGTATCCAGCGTGTGACCGACGGAGGCCCTTGTACGAGCCCTCCGTGAGACCAGCGAGAGGGGCGTCGCATGACGGACGCGGTGATCGTCGGTACGGGCCCCAACGGGCTCGCCGCCGCTGTCACGCTCCTGCGGGCGGGCCTCAGCGTCGAGTTGTACGAGGCGCACGACACGCTCGGCGGCGGTCTGCGCACCGAGCCGCTCTTCGACTCCGACGTGGTGCACGACATCTGTGCGGCGGTGCACCCCATGGCGGCCGCGTCCCGCTTCTTCCGGGAGTTCGATCTGCCCGCACGCGGCGTCGACCTGCTCCAGCCCGACATCCCCTACGCCCACCCGCTGTTCGGCGAGGACACCGTCCTCGCCCACCGCGACCTCGCCGAGACCAGCGCCGGACTCGGCGCGGACGGCGGACGCTGGCGGCGGCTCATGGCGCCGCTCGCCGCACACAGCCAGGGTGTCGTCGACCTCATCCTCTCCGGCCAGCGCGCCGTCCCCGACGACCTGGCGGCGCCGCTCCTCCTCGCGCCCAGGGTCCTCGCCCATGCCACCAGGCTGCCCTTCCGCACCGAGCGGGCTCGTGCCCTGCTCACCGGTGTCGCCGCGCACGCCGTCGGCAGACTCCCCTCGCCGGCCGCAAGCGCCGTCGCGCTACTCCTGGGACACCTGGCGCACAGCACGGGCTGGCCGCTGCCCCGGGGCGGCAGCGGCCGCATCGCCGACGCCCTCGCGGCGGACATCGCCGCGCACGGCGGCCGCATCCACACCGGACAGCACATCAAGGACCTCGGCGAACTCGGGGACGTACCCCTGGTGTTGCTCGACACCAGCCCCAAGGGGCTCCTCCAGATCGCCGGCGACCGGCTGCCCGGGCGCTACCGACGGGCCCTGGAACGCTTCCGGTACGGACCGGGGGCGGCCAAGGTCGACTTCCTGGTGTCCGGACCCATCCCATGGGCCGACCCCGAAACCGGCCGGGCCGGCACCGTCCACCTCGGCGGTACCCGCGCCGACATGTTCCGTACGGAATCGGCGGCCGTACGCGGCACCCGGGACCCCGAGCCGTTCGTACTCCTCGTCGACCCCGCCGCGACCGACCCCGGCCGGGCCGTCGGCGGCAAGCGTCCCGTCTGGGCCTACGCCCACGTTCCGCACGGCGACCCGCGCGACCCCGTCGACCTCGTCCGTCGCCGGATCGAGCGGTACGCGCCGGGCTTCGGCGACACCGTCGTCGCCGCGCGCGGCGTGAGCGCCGCCCAGTACGAGACGTACAACCCCAACTACGTCGGCGGCGACATCGGAGCCGGGGCCATGACCCTGCGCCAGTCGCTGCTGCGCCCCGCCGCGAAGTGGGATCCGTACAAGGTCCCGCTGCCCGGCCTGTACCTGTGCTCGGCCTCCACGCCTCCGGGACCCAGCGTGCACGGGATGTCCGGCCATCTGGCCGCGCTCTCCGCGCTGCGCCGCGAACACGGCATCCGAGTCCCGCCATCACTGGCCCCCCACGGCAGGAGGGAAACATGACCCCGCATGCCAGTCGCAGCACCGCCGAGCCCATCGCGGTGCGCTCGGCCGCCTGGTACCTGCCGGAGCGCACCGCCGAGGTCTCGGCCCTGACGGCCAGGGACGAGGCGGCGCAACGCACGCTCCAGGGCCTGGGCATCGAAACCGTCCGCGTCGACGACGAGTTGGGCGCCGTCGGTCTGGCCGAGCGCGCCGCGCGCCGCGCGCTGGACGAGGCCGGGCTGACCGCCAGGGACCTGAGCGGGCTGATCCTGGTGGAGTCCCGGGCACCGGAGACCCTCCTCAGCTCCGAGCCGACCCGCCTGCAGCACCTGCTCGGCGCCGAGACGGCGACGGTCTTCTCGGTGGGCGGCCTCGGCTGCGTATCGATCACCCCCGCGCTCCTCGCGGCCCGCGGATTGCTCGCCGCCGACCGGTCGGCGGACCACGTCCTGGTCGTACACGGCAGCAGACCCGCGGCGGCGACCCGCTACCGGCACCCCGTGACCGTCAACGGCGACGGCGGGCTCGCCCTGGTGGTGTCCCGCGGCGGCCCGGTGCGGATCCTCGACGTCGTCCAGCGCACCCAGGGCCAGTACTGGGACCTGTTCCACGTGAAGTACCGGGACCGGCCCACCGCGCAGTGGCGCGAGGAGTGCACCGACCTTCGCGGCTACTCCTTCCAGCTCGCGATGGAGACGCGCAACAGGCTGACGGAGCTCCTCGGCGAGCTCCTTGAGCGCAACGGCCTGGACCGGGGCGACGTGCGCGGCTACTTCAGCCACAACCTCTCCGCCGGAAGCCACACCTTCACCGAGGAAGCACTGGGCATAGAGATCCACTCCGTATGCCGGGAGAACCTGCGGCGCTACGGCCACCTCGGCCCGAACGACGTCTTCCTCAACCTCTACACGGCCCTGGAGCGCAAGGAGTTCGCGACCGGAGACCGTGTCGTCCTGATCAACGTCAGCCCGGTGGCGGCCTGGAGCCTGCTGCTGGTCGAAATAGGTCCCCAGGAGGCCGTGGCGTGACCAACCCCGCCCATGACACCCGGAACACCGCGGCCGCCCGAGCCGTCCCCGAGGACATCACCCGGGTCGTCATCGAGTTCCTCACCGCCGCCCTGCACCGGCCCGTCGGGCCCGACGACGACTACTTCGCGCTGGGCCTCGCCAACTCGCTCTTCGCACTGGAGCTGGTCACGTTCGTCGAGCGGACCTTTCGCTTCACCGTCGAGGTCGAGGACCTCGACGTGGCGAGTTTCCGCACCGCCGGGAACATCACACGGCTCGTGCTGCGCAAGACGGGCGAGGCCGCCCCGGCGGACTTGGGTGACGACCGTGTCTGACGCCGGAGCACCCGCCGACGGCCGGGCCGCAGCCGTGCTGCGCGCGGCGGCGGAGCTGGCATCGGCTGTTCAGAAAGCGGCGGCCGACTGGGACCGGGAGGGGGCGCTGCCCGATTCCGTCCGCAAGGAGATGGCCGCCGCGGGACTGCTCGCCGCCGATCTGCCCACGGCGTACGGCGGGGCGGGCATCGGCCCCGCGGCGCTGGGCGAGACGGCCGCGCTCCTGGGAGGGGTGTGCGGGTCGATGCGTGGCCTGCTGACCGTGCAGGGCATGGTCGCTGCCACGCTGCACCGCTGGGGGACACGCGCCCAGCGGGACGAGTGGCTTGTGCCGCTCGCGAGCGGCGAGCTGACCGCCGGATTCGCCGCGACCGAAGAGGGCGCGGGCAGTGCGCTGGGGGCAGTCCAGACCCAGGTGGACGACACCGGCGCCGGCGGCACGGTCACGGTGAGCGGACGCAAGAGGTGGGTCACCTTCGGCGAGGTCGCCGACGTGTACCTGGTCCTGGGGCAGACGGACGGCAGGCCGGCCACCGTGCTGGTCGAAGCGGACCGCCCTGGAGTGTCCAGGGAGGCGGTACGCGGCCAGCTCGGCCTGCGCGCCGCACGGATCGCTCATGTCACCTTCGACGCGGTACGGGTGCCCCGCGACCACCTCGTCGCCCCGCCCGGCCTCGGGCTCAGTCATGTGGTCGGCAGCGCGCTCGACCACGGGCGGTTCACCGTGGCCTGGGGGTGTGTCGGCATCGCCGAGGCGTGCCTGGCCGACGCGGCCGAGCACACCGCAACCCGCGTCCAGGACGGTGTCCCTCTCGACAGCCACCAACGGGTCCTTTCGCTGCTGGCCAAGGCGTACGTCGACACCCTGGCGGCCCGTCAACTGGCCGAGCGGGCGGCCGATGCGCGGGCGCGCGGCGCGGGACTCGGCGTTGCCGAGACCACCGTCGCCAAGTACGCGGCAGCGTCCGCCGCCGCCGCGGTGAGCCGCGACGCCGTACAACTCCTCGGCTCCGTCGGATGCGAGCCGGACTGCAGAAGCGGACGCCACTTCCGGGACGCCAAGGTCATGGAGATCATCGAAGGAGCGCAGCAGGTGCTGGAAACGCACATCGCCGAACGACTCGTGCGCCCGTACCGCCTCGGCACCGCCGGGCCGACCGCCGGGGGCCGGGCATGACCGCACCCGCGACTTCCCCGACCGTGAAGTGCCTGGTCTGGGACCTCGACGACACGCTGTGGGACGGCGTGGTCCTGGAGCAGGACGACCCGGATCCCTTCCCGGAAGCACTGGAGACCCTCGCCGTGCTGGACAAGCGGGGTGTGCTGCACGCGGCCGCCAGCCGCAGCGACCCCGCGGTCATCGCCCGCCATCTGACCGAGCGAGGCCTCGACGACTGGTTCTGCGCGGTCCAGGTCGGCTGGGACGACAAGTCCGGCGCCGTGCGCCACATCGCCGAAACCCTCAACATCGGTCTGGACACCATCGCGTTCATCGACAACGACCCGGCGGAACGGGCAGAGGTCGCCGCCGCTCTTCCCTCGGTCCGCTGCTACCCGGCCGAGGACGTCGCCCGCCTTCCCGCCCTGTCCGACTTCCAGCCGGAGCACATCACCGCCGAGGCGGCCGGGCGGCGCAAGCTGTACCGCACCGAATGGCGGCGCCGGGAGGCCCAGGAGGAGTTCGGCACCGACCGGCAGGCGTTCCTCACCTCCCTCGACCTTGTCATGGAGGTGCGCCCGGCGGCCCCGGACGATCTCGACCGTGCGGGTGAACTCACCGTGCGCACCCACCAATTGAACAGCACGGGACTGACGTACAACGCCCGGGAACTGCGCGGGCTGAGCACGTCGCCCGACCATCAGGTGCGCGTCGCGCAACTGCGGGACCGCTTCGGGGACTACGGCGTCATCGGCCTCGCCGTCACCGAACTGCGCCACGACGACGCCGTGTTGAGGCTGATGCTCATGTCCTGCCGGGTCGCGTCGCGCGGTGTGGGCGGCGTACTGCTCACCGAGCTGATCCGCGAGGCGCGGGAGGGCGGCCGCAGACCCGTCGCCCACTTCGTCCCCACCGACGTCAACCGCAACATGCTGGTCACGCTCCGCTTCGCCGGATACGAACAAGTGGCGTCCGAAGGCCCCTTGATGGTCCTCGCCGTGGACCCGGCCCGCGCCACGCCTCAGCGGCAGCAGCACATCCAGGTACTCAGCCGCGCCTGAGAGGCATACGAGAGGGAGGGCTGCCCCCGTGCAGTGCGACACCGTCCTGACGAACTTCCGGCGGCAGGCCGCCCGCACCCCCGACGCCACCGCCCTGATCGTCGGGGCGACAGAGCTGACGTACCGACAACTCGACCACGCGTCCGCCGGGCTCGCCCGGCTGCTGTGGGAGAACGGCGCGCGTCAGGGGCGGGTGGTCTGCATACGTGTCGAGCAGGGCGACCTCGCCGTGATCGCGGTCCTCGCGGCCCTGCGCGTCGGCGCGGCCTGGTGCGCCCTGGAGCCCGACCTGCCCGCGGCGCGCGTGCGGCAGCTGTGCCGGGACACCGACTGCGCGGTCCTGCTGAGCGCCGCGCCCGAGCAGGGCGGGGCGGATCCGGGCGGACCTGCCGCACCGTCCCGGTGGATCGACGCCGCGGGGCTCGACGTGCCCGCGCTGATCGCCGCGGGATCCCAGGAGCGGGACGACCCGTACCCGCCCGTGCCCGACAGCGCCCCCGCCTATCTCGTCTACACCTCCGGTTCCACCGGGACCCCCAAGGGCGTCGTGGTCAGCCGGGCCCAGCTCGCGGCGTCCACCGCGCCGCGCGCCGACGTCTACGGCACCGAGCCCTCCACGTACCTGATGGCCATGCGGCTCTCCTTCGACGGCATGCTCGGCGGGATGTTCTGGTCGTTCCGGGGCGGCCACACCTTGCTGCTCCCCGACACCCGCCAACTGCGGCATGCCCGCGAACTGGCCCTGCTCGCCGGGGAGCACCGCGCCACCCACCTCATCGTGGTGCCGTCCTACTACCGAGCGCTGCTCGACCACAGCACCCTGCTTGCCGACACGTTGCGCCTGGTCGTGGTCGCGGGCGAGGTCTGCACGCCCGAACTGGTCCGCACCCACCGGCGGCTGCTGCCGGGCGTGCGCCTGGCCAACGAGTACGGGCCCACCGAGACGACCATCTCCTGCACCGTCGAGCCCGACCCCGACCCGGACCAGGAGCGCGTCCCAATCGGCCGCCCGTGGCCGGGCGCCACCACGTACGTGCTGGACGAGCGGCTGCGCGAGGTCCCGGCCGGGACCGTGGGCGAGCTGTACGTCGGTGGGACGTTCGTCGCCATCGGCTATGCGGGGCAGCCCGCGAGGACGGCCGAACGCTTCGTCGCGGACCCCTTCGGGCTGCCGGGGACCCGGCTGTACCGCACGGGCGACCGGGCCCTCGTCGACGACCGGGGGGCGCTGCACTACTACGGCAGGACCGACTTCCAGGTGAAGGTGCGCGGCCTGCGCGTCGAACTCGGCGAGATCGAGAGCGTGTTGGAGACCCATCCGGCTGTGGGACAGGCAGTCGTGCTGTACGAGACGGACCAGGCAGGGTCGGACCAGGCAGGGTCGGACCAAGCAGGGTCGGACCACGCAGGGTCGGACCAAGCAGAAGGGGAGGGCGGCGGGTCCCGGCTGGTCGCCTTCTGGACGCCGGCCGCGCCCGGCGCCGCGTCGCCCTCCTCGCCCTCCTCGGCCGAATTGCGCCAGTACTGCCTGGACCACCTCGTGGAACAGGCCGTGCCCGCTCAGTTCGTCCCCCTCACGGCCATGCCGCTCAACACCAGCAGCAAGGCCGACCGGGCGGCCCTGAGCACGCTCGCCCGAGCCCGAGCGGGCACCGCCCCGCGCCACACGCGGTGGAGCGGACCGCAGCGCGTCGTCGGCGAGATCTGGGCGGCCGTGCTGCGCCACTCCGACATCGGGCCGGACGACAACTTCTTCGCGGTGGGCGGCAGTTCACTCAAGATCATCGATCTGCACGCCCGCCTGAACGAGCAGTGGCCGGGGGTGCTGCGCGTGGGGGAGCTGTTCGACCTCATCACGATCTCCGCGCAGGCGGACGCGATCGTCAGCCGGACCGGGACCGGTACCGGTACCGGCGAAGGCCCTGCCCCCGGAATCCCGGCACGCACCCCGGACGCCCCGGCCGCCTACGAACTGTGAAGGAAGAACGCCCCATGCGTACCCCCATCGCGGTGATCGGCATCGCCGCGCGCCTTCCCGGCGCAGACAGCATCACCGCGTTCCGCGCGAACCTTCTGGCCGGGGTCGACTCGGTGCGCCCCATCCCCGCCGAGCGGATCGCGTCCACCGGTCTCGACCCCTCCGTCGCCTATCCGGAGCTTGGCTACCTGGATCGCATCGATCTCTTCGACCACGCGCACTTCGGGCTCTCGCGGCGCGAGGCGGAGGTGACCGACCCGCAGCACCGGCTGGCCCTTCACCTCACCCACGAGGCCCTGGAGAACGCCGGATACGCCCCCGCCGCGCTGCGCGACAGCCGCACCGCCGTGGTCTTCAGCTCGCCGCACACGGGCTACGCCTCGCTGGTCCGCGAACCCGGCACTCTCACCATGGTCGGCAACATCCCCTGCATGCTGCCGGCCCGGATCTCCCACCTCTTCGGGTTCACCGGCCCCAGCTACGGCGTGGACACCGGCTGCAACGGCTCCCTCGTCGCCGTACACCAGGCGAGCCGTGAACTGCGCGACGGCGACGCCGACTTCGCGGTCGTGGGCGGCGTGAGCCTGCGCCCGGTCGTCGCGCCCGTCGAGGCCGTCGCCGACTTCCCGGGGATCAGCTCGCCGACCGCCAGGTCCCGCGCGTTCGACCATGCGGCGGACGGCGCCGGCGGCGGGGAGGGCGGCGCCGTGCTGCTGCTCACCACGCTCGACCGGGCGATCGCGGACGACGCGCACGTGTACGCGGTGATCCGGGGCAGCTCGGTCGTGCACAACGGCGCGCACTCCGCGACCATCGCCACGCCGAGCGCCCGCTCGCAGGCCGCCGTGATCGCCCAGGCCTGGCGCGGCGCGGGCCTGGACATCGACACCGCCGGATACGTCGAGGCCCACGGCTCCGGCACACGGCTCGGCGATGCGGTCGAGGCAGAGGGCCTCGCGCTCGCCAGGGCGGGCGGCGCGACGACCCTGCCGATCGGATCGGTCAAGACGAACCTCGGGCACCTCGACCACGCCGCCGGGATCACCGGCCTGGTCAAGACGATGCTGAGCGTGCACCACGGCGAGCTGTACCCCTCGCTGCACTTCGAACAGGCCGCTGAGGAAGTCGACTTGGACGGCGCCCGCCTTGACGTCGTCACGACAGCAAGGCCCTGGGCGGCGCAGTCAGGGCCGCGCAGGGCGGGCGTCAGCTCCTTCAGCCTCGGCGGCATCAACGCCCACTGCGTCGTCGAGCAGGCGCCCGCTCCCGTGCGGGAGGCCGAGCCGGACGGCGGGGCCCGGCTGGTCGGTGTGTCCGCCCGCACCCCGGCCGGTCTTGTCGCCGAGTGCGAACGGCTCTCGCTCGAACTCCGCGACAGTACGCGGACGTTGGCGGACGTCGCCCGGACGCTCAACGAAGGGCGGGACCACGAGCCGTACCGCGTGAGCGCGGTGGTGCGCCGCACCGCCGACCTGGCGGTCGCGCTCGCGGCCGAGGCGACATGGCAACGGCTCGCACCGGCCGAGGGCGTGGCCGAGCGGCCGCGCGTGGTGCTCCTCTTCTCGGGAGACGCCACATTCGACGAGTACGGGGCCGGGGCCCGGGCCGACGCGGGCAGTTGGACCGAGCCGGACGCGCCGCTGCCGGACGGCCTGCCCGTCCCGGCCGACCGCGCCACTCTGGTCCGGCGCCACCTCGCCGCGCATGCCCG